>CABIIJ010000062.1 GCA_902175065.1 uncultured Comamonas sp.
AGGATTTGCAACGCAGCAGATGCTGTCTTGGCGGGGCAACCCTTCGGGCAAGGCAGCAAAAAACCGCACTCGTCGTTGCGTACCTTGACCAGGCCACCAGCCTGGCCTGCGGCACGCGCCTGGATTGCGGCCTTTTGCTGCCTTGCGGACACCATGAAAAGATCGTGAACAGGTTCTTACCAACAGGAGACAGCGCCATGGCACGCAGCGTGCAGCAACTTTTTGACTTGACAGGAAAAACCGCCCTGGTGACGGGCGGCTCCCGTGGCCTGGGGCTGCAAATGGCCCAGGCCCTGGGCGAGGCCGGGGCGCGGGTGCTGATCACGGCCCGCAAGGCGCCGGAGCTGGAAAGCGCCGCCGCGGCCCTGCAGGCCCAGGGCATCGAGGCGCACTGGATCGCTGCCGACTGCGCCAGCCCCGAGGGGATTGCCGCCCTGGTGCAGCAGGCCGGCGAACGCCTGGGGGCCATCGACATCCTCGTGAACAACGCCGGCGCCACCTGGGGGGCCAAGGCCGAGGAGCACCCCCTGGCCGCCTGGGACAAGGTGATGGACCTGAACATCCGGGGCTACTTCCTCCTGAGCCAGGCCGTGGCCCAGGCCGGGATGCTGGCGCGGGGCGGGCGCATCATCAATATCTCCTCCATCGCCGGGCTGGGCGGCAACCCGATCGCCATGCGCACCCTGGCGTACAACACGTCCAAGGGTGCCGTGCTCAACTTCACCCGTGCCCTGGCGGCCGAATGGGGCCAGCATGGCATTACGGTGAATGCGGTCTGCCCCGGCTTTTTCCGCACCAGAATGGCTTCGGGCCTGATCGATGCCATGGGCGAGGCGCAGATGTGCGCCCAGGCCCCCCTGCGCCGCCTGGGCGACGAGGAAGACCTGAAAGGCATCACCGTGCTGCTGGCCAGCGCCGCAGGCAAACACATCACGGGCCAGTGGCTGGCCGTGGACGGCGGGGTCAGCGCGGTGCTGGGATGATGGCAAGGCGGGCCGGGCCGCAGCGGGGCGGTTTACAAAAACTTCATCTGGGCAGGTGACAATCCCGCATTGCGCCAAATCCCTTGGGCGCGTACTGCCCGGCTTTCGCCGCCTGTCTGCATGATGCCTGCCTGCCTTCCATCCGCTTTGTTTTCCGCTCCCGCCCCTGTTGCTTCCCCCCGCCGCCAGACCGTCCGGCGTCTCCTGCTGCTGGGCGGGATGGCCGTTTTGACGGCCTGCGGGCAGGGCACGGGAAACAACACGACACAGGAGGGGCAGGAGGCGCCCGCCGTCGGCGTGGTGGTGTTGCAGCCGCAGAGCCAGGCCCTGGAATCGACGCTGCCGGGGCGCACCCGCGCCTTCCAGACGGCCGAAGTGCGCCCCCAGGTCAGCGGCATTATCCAGAAACAACTGTTTGCCGAGGGCGCCGTGGTGCGCCAGGGACAGGCGCTCTACCAGATCGACCCGGCCCTGCTGCAAGCCAGCCTGAGCAGCGCCCAGGCCGCCCTGGCCAAGGCCGAGGCCACGTTGCAGCGCCTGCAACTCCAGGCCAGGCGCAGCGCCGATCTGCTCCAGATCGCCGCCATCAGCGCCCAGCAGGACGAGGACAACCAGGCTGCCGCCAGCGTGGCCCGGGCCGAGCTGCAGGCCGCCCGCGCCAGCGTCGAGACGGCCCGTATCAACCTGCGCTACGCCCGGATCGAAGCGCCCATTGCCGGGCGCATCAGCCTGTCCAACGTCACCCCCGGCGCATTGGTGACGGCCAACCAGACGGGCGCCCTGACAGAAATCGTGCAGACCGACCCGATGTACGTCGATTTCACCCAATCGACCGCCGAATTGCTCCAGCTCCAGCGTGACTGGCAGGAGGGCCGCTACGAAAAAATGGATGCCGACAGCATGGCCATCGGCATCCGGCTGGAGGACGGCAGCGCCTATGCCCACCCCGGCAAGTTGCAGTTTTCCGGGCTGATCGCCAACCCCGGCATGGGCACCGTCACCCTGCGGGCGCTGGTGCCCAACCCCCAGGGGCAGTTGCTGCCGGGGATGTTCGTACAGGCCAGCCTGCCCACCGGGGTGGCCGCCAATGCCCTGTTCGTGCCCCAGCAGGCGGTGACGCGCGACACTGCGGGCCGCGCCAGCGTGGTGGTGATCGAAGACCGGGACGGCCAGAAAATCGCTGCCAGGCGCAGCGTGCAGCTGGCCCAGGCCGTGGGCGCGAACTGGCTGGTGGACAGCGGCCTGGAAGTGGGCGAGCAGGTGGTGGTGGACGGCTTCCAACGCTTCAAGCCCGGCGAGGTGGTGGTGCCCACGCCGGTAGCGCCCAAGCCCGCTGGCGCGGCCCGTGCCGTCGATCCCCAGGCGGCGGCTGCTGCGCTGCGCTCGGCGCTGGACAACGGCAAGTAAGGGCGGGGCATGGCACAGTTTTTCATCAACCGGCCCATTTTTGCCTGGGTCATCGCCATCGTCATCATGCTGGCCGGGGCACTGTCGATCTTCACCCTGCCGTTGGAGCAGTACCCGGACATCGCCCCGCCGCGCGTGACCATCGGGGCGCAGTACACGGGCGCGTCGGCCGAGACGGTGGAAAACTCGGTCACCCAGATCATCGAACAGCAGCTCAAGGGCATCGACCGCGTGCTCTACATGAGTTCCACGTCCGACGCCTCGGGCCGCGCCCGCACGACGCTGACCTTCGCCCCTGGCACCGACATCGACGTGGCCCAGGTGCAGGTGCAGAACAAGCTGCAAGCAGCCATGAACCGCCTGCCCGAAGCCGTGAAAAGCCGGGGCGTGTTCGTGAACAAGGGCGGGCAGGACTTCCTGGCGACCTACAGCTTTTATTCGACCGATCCGGCCATGACTTCGGTCGATATCGGCGACTACCTGCAAACCTACGTGGCCGATGAGATCGGCCGCATCGACGGCGTGGGGGACGTGAACGTCTTCGGCACCAGCTATGCCATGCGCATCTGGATGGACCCGGCCAGGATGCGCCAGTACGCGCTCATCCCTTCCGACCTGGTGGCGGCGCTCAATGCGCAGAACGCGCAGGTTTCCGCCGGACAGCTGGGCGCCTTGCCGGCGGTGGAGAACCAGCAGCTCAACGCCACCATCACCGCCCGCACCAAGCTGCAAACGGTAGAGCAGTTCGAGGCCATCGTGCTCAAGGCCACCGAGGACGGCGCGGTCGTCACCATGCGGGACGTGGCCCGCGTGGAGCTGGGGCCGGATTCGCTGACCATCAAATCCAAGCTCAACGGCATGGGCGGCGCGGGCATGGGCGTGGTGCTGGCCGATGGCGCCAACGCCATGCAGGTGGCCGATGCGGTGGTGGCCAAGCTCAACGCCATGAAGCCGTTCTTCCCCAACGAGATCGACTACTTCGTCAGCTCCGACTCCACGCCCTTCGTGCGGGCCTCCATCCACGAGGTGCTCAAGGCCCTGGGCGAGGCCATGCTGCTGGTGGTGCTGGTGATGTTCATCTTCCTGCAAAACCTGCGGGCCACGCTGATTCCGGCAATTGCCGTGCCCGTGGTGCTGCTGGGCACCCTGGGGGTGCTGGCGGCAGCGGGGTTTTCCATCAACACGCTGACCATGTTTGCGATGGTGCTGGCCATCGGCCTGCTGGTGGACGATGCCATCGTGGTGGTGGAGAACGTCGAGCGCGTGATGCACGAAACCGGCCTGTCCGCCAAGGAGGCCACGCGCCAGTCGATGCGCGAGATCACCCCGGCGCTGGTCGGCATCGGCGTCACGCTGTCGGCGGTGTTCGTGCCGATGGCGTTTTTCGGCGGCTCCACCGGCATCATCTACCGCCAGTTTTCCATCACCATCGTCGCGGCGATGGCCTTGTCGGTCTTTGTCGCGCTGACGCTGACGCCCGCGCTGTGCGCCAGCCTGCTCAAGCCGCCTGCGGCGCACAGCGGCGTGGTGCGCAAGGGGCTGCTGGGCCTGAACGACCGCTTCTTTGCCTGGTTCAACCGCAGCTTTGACGCCACGGCCAGCCGCTACCAGAGCAGCGTTGCCCGGATTTTGCAGCGCAGCAAGCGCATGTTGCTGATTTTCATGGCGATTCTTCTGGCCGTTTGGGTGCTGCTGGAACGCCTGCCGACGTCTTTTTTGCCGGACGAAGACCAGGGCTTCGTCTTCGTCAGCGTCAATCTGCCGGCAGGGGCTTCCGATGCCCGGTTGCAACAGGTGCTGGACGACGTGCGCGAGTATTTCCTGCAACAGCCGGAGGTGGTCAGCTTCAACCAGGTATCGGGCCTGAGCGGCGACCAAAGCTCGGCGCGTGCCTTCGTGCGGCTGAAAACCTGGGCGCAACGCCCCCTGGCCAGCGAGTCGGCCGAGCAGGTCGCCCACCGCGCCTCCGATGCGCTGGCGCGGATACGCGACGCCAAGGTCTTCGTCATCCTGCCCCCCGCCGTGCGCGGCCTGGGTTCCAGCGCCGGTTTCAACGTCATGCTCAAGGACGTGGGCGGCCTGGGCCACGCCGCCCTGCTGGACGCCAAGGAACAATTCCTGAAGGAAGCCCGCAAATACCCCGAACTGACCAATGTACGCAGCACCAACCTGGACGACGCCACCGAGCTGCGCCTGCATGTCGATGACCGCAAGGCCGCCGCCCTGGGGCTGGCCTATGGCGACATCAACAGCACCTTGTCGAGCGCGATGGGCGGCAGCTACGTGAACGACTTTCTGCACAATGGCCGCGTCAAGCGCGTCTACATCCAGGGCGATGCGCCCCACCGCATGCTGCCCCAGGACATCAACCAGTGGAGCGTGCGCAACCGCAGCGGCGAGATGGTCGCCTTCGACGCCTTCTCTCGTAGCTACTGGGACTATGGCTCGCCCCAGCTGGTGCGCTACAGCGGTGCGCAGGCCTATGAGGTCGAGGGCAAGGCGGCGCCCGGCGTCAGCTCCGGCGTAGCGATGCGGATCGTCGAGGACCTCCTGCAAACCCTGCCCCCCGGCATCACCTACGAGTGGACGGGCGCTTCCCTGCAGGAGCGCCAGTCGGGCGCCCAGGCGCCGCTGCTGTATGCCATCTCGATCCTGTTCGTCTTTTTGTGCCTGGCCGCGCTGTACGAAAGCTGGACGGTGCCGCTGTCGGTGATGCTGGCCGTGCCGCTGGGGGTGCTGGGGGCGCTGCTGGCCACTTATACCCGGGGGCTGACGAACGACGTGTATTTCCAGGTCGGCCTGCTCACGACCATGGGCCTGGCCTCGAAAAATGCGATTCTGATCGTCGAGTTCGCCGTGCAGTTGCAGGAGCGGGGGCACCAACTGGTCGATGCTACGGTGCAGGCCGTGCGCCTGCGCCTGCGGCCGATTCTGATGACTTCGCTGGCCTTTGGCTTTGGCGTGCTGCCCCTGGCGCTGGGCACCGGCGCGGGGGCCGGTGGGCGCAATGCCATCGGCACCGCCGTGCTGGGGGGGATGCTGGCCTCCACCGTGCTGGGGCTGTTCCTGGTGCCGGTGTTCTTCCTGCTGGTGCGCAGCTGGTTCCAGCGCCGCAACCCCGCTGCTGAACGCCAGGAGGGCGCAGCATGAAACAACATGACATTTCGAAAAATAAAACAATAGCTTCTTCCGCACGCAATTGCTATGTTTCAGGTGTAAAACTATCTGAAATCGTTTATTTATCAGCGGGGAAGGCTATGTTTTCCAATGCTTTGAAGGCCGGCGTTGCCACCGTTTCCCTGGCCGTTCTGGCCGGTTGCAACTTCGCCCCGCCGTACCAGCCGCCGCAGGGTGCGGTGCCGTCGGCCATTACGTCGGTGGCCGCCCAGGCAGCGCCCGTTGCCGGGGTGCAGGATGCCGATGCCCCGGCCCTGCAGTGGCTGCAGGATGCGCGTCTGCGCCAGACGGTGGCCCTGGCACTGCACGAGAACCGCGATCTGCGCGTGGCCGTGCAGAACGTGGACAAGGCCCGTGCCCAGTACGGCATTGCCCGCGCCGATCAATTGCCCACGATTGCGGCCCAGTTGCAAGGCCAGCGGGGCCGCAACAGTGCCGATACGAGCGGTGGCACCAGCGCGGTGAGCGAGCAGGTCAGCGCCAGCATCGGGTTTGCCAGTTACGAGGTGGATTTGTGGGGCCGTATCCGCAACCTGAAGGAAGCGGCCTGGCAGCAATTTCTGCAGGTGCAGGAAAACCGCCGTGGCGTGGAAATCGCCCTGGTGGCCGAGGTGGCCAACGCCTGGCTGACCCTGGCCGCCGACCAGGAACGCCTGGCGCTGGCCCGGCAGACCCTGGAAGCCCGCGAACAGTCCTATGCCCTGATGCGCGGCATGTTCGAGCTGGGGGCCGCCTCCGGCCTGGCGCTGGCGCAGAACCTGGGCACGGTGGAGTCCGCGCGGGGGGACGTCGCCCAATACACCGCCCAACTGGCCCGCAGCCGCAATGCCTTGCAGCTTTTGGTGGGGACCACCGTTGCCGCCCATCTGCTGCCCCCTGCCGGGTGGCTGGAAGCGTCCGCCCAGGCTGCATTGCAAGCGGTGCCGCAGGCGCTGCCCTCCAGCATCTTGCTGGCCCGCCAGGACGTGCAGGCGGCAGAGCACGCCCTGATGGCCCAGCACGCCCAAATTGGCGCAGCGCGGGCGGCGTTCTTCCCCAGCATCAGTCTGACGGCCAGCACCGGCAGCAGCAGTACGGCGCTGGACGATCTGTTCACCGGCACCAGCCGCACCTGGAATTTTTCCCCCGGCATCCGTTTGCCGATTTTTGCCGGTGGGCGGCTGCGGGCGGGGCTGCAAGTGGCGCAGGCGAATCAGCGCATTGCCGTCGCCGAGTATGAAAAAACCGTGCAAACCGCTTTCCGGGAAGTGGCCGATGTGCTGGCCGACCGCGATCAATGGGGTGCCCGCCTGGGGGCGCAAAACGCGGTTGTGCTTACGGCCAGCAAGGTGCAGGAACTCTCGCAGGCCCGCTTCGATGCCGGGGCGGACGATTTCCTGGCCGTGCTCGATGCCCGGCGCAGCCTGTATGCAGCGCAGCAGACGCAGATCAGCCTGCAACTGGCCGAGCAGCAGAACCGCATCACCCTGTGGAAGGTGCTGGGCGGCCAGGCGCTGCCAGCAGTTGAATGAGCGCCGCCTCGATCTGGCGATAGCGCTGCGGCCAATCGCCTGCGACATGCACCAGTGGCTGCCGGTGGGCGGCCAGCCACTGCGCCAGTGCGGTGTGAAAAGCCCGGCGTTGTGCCACGTCCGGCTGGCAGCGCAGGCCATCGGCCTGCCAGGGCAGGCCCTCGGGGTCAAGCAGAAATACTGCGTCGTAGCGCTGCCGGGCCAACTGGCGGGTAATCCATGCCGGGCTTTGGCCAAACAGCGCCATGCTCCACTGGTGGTTGCTGAGGAGATGGGTGTCCAGCAGCAACAGCGGCGGGCGCAGCGCCCGGGCGGCCTGTTCATGCTGCCATTGCATTTGGGCGATGGGGGTGATGTCGGCCAGGCAGGTGTCCCGTCCCAGGCCGTCCATGTATTCGCGCACGTATTCGGACACCACGGGAGCGGCAAAACGCTCGGCCAGGGCCGCACACAGCGTGCTTTTGCCGGCCGATTCCGGCCCGGTGAGCACCACGACCTTCACCGTGCGGCCCGCCATTGCCGCCAGCCGTACAGGGCCAGCCCGACAAAGCCTGCGTACAGCAGTGCCGTGGTCATCAGCCCGGCGGCCCAGAACATGCCCACGTAGACCACATCCACCACGATCCACAGCGGCCAGCACTGTACGCGCTTGTTCGCCATCCAGTACTGACCCACCAGGCTGAAACCGGTCAGTGCAGCATCCAGCCAGGGCATTTGCGCATCGGTATTCAGGTGCATGAAGGACCCGAGGGCGGCAGTCAGCACCAGGCCGATGCCCAGATCCCGCAGCACCAGCGGGGTGCGCAGGGTGGTCACGGGCAGCGTCCCATGCGCAGCATTGCCGCCGCGCAGCCAGCGCCACCAGCCGTAGGCCTGCAGCACCGCGTAAACGACTTGCAGCAGGGTTTCGGAATACAGCCGGGCCTCGAAAAACACCAGCGCATACAGCACCACCATGGCGAAGCCGATCGGCCAGGCCAGCGGCTTTTGCCGCGCCATCAGCCATACCGAGAGCACGCCCAGGACGGCGGCCAGATTTTCGACCCAGAACATTTTTTAAATCGCGCTACCTTGGGAATTCAACGCGGCTGCAGGTCCGGGTGCCAGGTGCAGACCCGGTTGCGCCCGGTGTTCTTGGCGTTGTACAGGGCCATGTCGGCCCGCTGCAGGCACAGGGCGGCATCGGCCTCCTCGCCGGTCAGGGGGCAGATACCGAAACTGGCCCGGAATTCCAGGGCGCCGGCCGAGGTGGGCGCCGGGTTCTGCTCCAGGCTTTGGCGCAGCCGCTCGGCCAGCGCCTGGGTCTGGGCCAGGCTGGTGCGGGGCAGGAGGATGGCAAATTCCTCCCCGCCCACACGGCCCGGAACATCCGACGTGCGCAGGCCCTGGCGCAGCAGTTGCCCCAGGTGGTTCAGCACTTCATCGCCCACGCCGTGGCCGTAGGTATCGTTGATGCGCTTGAAGTGGTCGATGTCCAGGAAGATCAGCGCGGCTTCGGGCACCTCCTGGGTGCGGATGGCGGCACATTCGTTTTCCAGCGCCTGCATGAAGGCCCGGCGGTTGGGCAGGCCCGTCAGGGCATCGGTCAGGGCGAGCTGCTCCAGCGCCGTCTGGCGCTGGTGGCGGGCCGTGACGTCCTGCACCAGGGACAGGCGCCCCAGCGCCTGCTGGTCGGTTTGCAAGAGGAACTGCACGACTTCAAGCACCCGGCCATCGCTGAGCGCCACGGCTTCTCCTTGCGGCGCTTCCACTTCGGGCTGCGCGGGCAGCAGGACGGCCTGCAATTCCTCGGGAATCTGGGCCAGCAGCGTGGAGCGGGTGATTTTCCGGCCCGGCGGCAGGTGCAGCAACTGCGCCAGGGCGGGGTTGATCGTGACCCTTTCCGGCTCCAGCGGGTGTTCCAGCACCACCCCGCCAGGAAACCGCTTGACCAGCGCGGCGAGCTGTTCCTGCGCCAGATGCAGCCGCGCGATCATGCGCTGGCGCTGGGCGCTGAAGTGCGCCAGCAGGGCCGCGCCCAGGATGCCCAGCAGGGTGCCGATGGCGCTGAATACGAGGTTCTTGTGAATACTCTCTTCCAGCGGTGCAAGAACGGCCTCCTGGTCCACCCCGGCGGTGATGCGCAGGTCGAACCGGGGCACCATCTCCCAGGCATAAAGACGGGATACCTGATCAACGGGCGAGACGGCAACGGCACTGCCACGACCGGGCGAGGCACTGAGGACGGCGGCCACTTCCAGGATGTCGGTGCGGCCCAGTACCCGCTCGGGGTGCAGGGAACGGGCCAGAAAGCGGCCATCGGTACGCCGCAGGGAAATCACGTCGTTGGGCTGGTTGAAAACATCGTAGAAAAAGCTGGTCAGGTAATCGCAGGGGATGGAAATGACCAGCACGCCCTCGAATTGGCCGTTGCGCTCCAAGGCGCGGCTCACCTGCACCGTCCATTGCTGCGAGACGCGGCCCAGCACGGGCGCTCCAACATACAGCCCTGAGATTTTGCCCTGGGCGTGGACGGAAAAATGCTCCCGGTCGGTAATGAACACCGTTGTCTGCGGCTGCCCGTGCGGCGCCAGGGAGGAATAGACGATTTTCCCTTGCGCATCGGCAATGGTCACCTGGGCAATGGCCTGCTCGAAAGGCGGCCGGGCAAAGGACGCCAGGATGCGTTCCTCGGCCGGCAGTTCTGCCGCCGCATGGGCCAGGGCGAAATTGGCCGTGGCGTAGTCGATGCTGGAGAACAGCATGCTGACCTGATTGGCAAGGACATGGGCCACCTGGGTGACGCGCAGCTGGGTCTGTTTCTGCAGGTTCTGCCGCTGCTGTTCGTGGCTGTTCAGCAGCACCGCCCAGTAGCTGAACGCAAGGAGCAGCAACGCCACGACCCCGGCAATGGTTTTGCTGGGCGGGAGGCGGCGTGAACAGGAAGCAGACGGAGCAGGCATAAGGTGAGTATGCCGCTTCCGGCTCTCCGGGCGCGGCATACCCGAGCAGATTTCAGCGCAGATTCACGGCGCCTGCACAGTTTTGCAACAGGTTCAGCGCCCGCCCTGCACGTCCATTTCGGCATAGCGCACCAGGCGGCCACCCTTGACCAGCCGGTAGCCCAGCCAGATGGCGGCAAACAGCGGCAGGCCGATATAGGTGGCGATCACGCCATTCCAGTCGATGCGCTCCTGCATGAACGCCTCCCAGTTCTGCCCCAGGGTGATCAGCAGGCACAGCACGAAGGCAAAAATCGGCCCGAACGGGAAGGCCGCCGCCCGGTAGGGCAGGGCGGCGGTGTCGAAGCCCTGGGCCTCGCAGCCCTTGCGGAAGCGGTAATGGCTGATGGCAATGCCCAGCCAGGCGATGAAACCGCACATGCCCGAGAGGTTCAGCAGCCAGATATACACCGCCTGCGGGCTGAAGATGTTCGTCAGGAAGCACAGTGCCGCAATCGCCGTGGTGGCCAGCAAGGCAGCCATGGGCACCCCCCGGCGATTGACTTTGGCAAAGAATTTCGGTGCCATGCCCTGCCGGGCCAGCGCATACAGCATCCGGGTGGAGGCGTACATGCCCGAGTTGCCCGCCGACAGCACCGAGGTCAGCACCACCGCATTCATCACCGCTGCGGCCGAGAGCAACCCGGCACGCTCGAACACCAGGGTGAAGGGGCTGACGCTGATGTCGCCCAGCTCGTTGCGCAGCAGCTGCGGATCGGTGTAGGGAATGAGCAGGCCGATGATGAGAATGGCGAACACGTAGAACAGCAGAATGCGCCAGAACACTTTGCGCACCGCCTTGGGCACGTTGCGGGCCGGGTCTTCGGATTCGCCGGCGGCAATGCCGATGAGTTCGGTGCCCTGGAAAGAGAAGCCGACGATCATCGCCACGCCGATCAGCGCCGCAAAGCCCCCGGCAAACGGCGCATCGCCCAGCGTGAAATGGGCCAGATTGCCCCACACCCCCTCGGGCGAGCCGCCGCGCATGATGCCCAGCACCATCAGCAGGCCGATGGCGATGAATACCAGCACGGTGACCACCTTGATCGCGGAAAACCAGAATTCCGATTCGCCGAACCCCCGGGCCGAGAGCGCGTTCAAGGCAAACATCAGCGCCAGGAAGGCTGCGCTCCAGAGCATGCCGTTGGCGTCCGGGAACCAGTAGGCCATGACGAGCTGTGCGGCCACCAGATCGACGGCAATCGTCACCGCCCAGTTGTACCAATAGTTCCAGCCCAGGGCGAAGCCGAAACCCTCGTCCACATACTTGGCCCCGTAGGTGGCAAACGAGCCGGAGACAGGCAGGTGCGCCGCCATCTCGCCCAGGCTGGTCATGAGGAAATACACCATCATCCCCACCACGGCATACGCCAGCAGGGCGCCCCCCGGGCCGGCCTGCGAAATGGTCGCCCCCGAGGCGACAAACAGCCCCGTGCCGATGGAGCCGCCGATGGCAATCATCGACATGTGGCGGGCTTTGAGCGTGCGTTGCAGCGACGGGGCGGCGGAGGGAGCAGAGGGATGGGCAGAGGCCATGGGGAATTCAGCGGACAGGGATGCAGACAAAAAGCGAAAGGCCGCAAAGCGGCCCGGCAAGCAGTCTGATGAATAACGAAGGCGCGATTGTCTGCGATGACCTGCCCCGGCGCGGGCATGGGGTTAAGAACCTGTTCACGATCGTTAATTTTCAAAAAAAGAAGCTGTTCCCGCTTTATAGACAAGGATTTCAAGGATGAAACACCTTGAAATCCTTTGAATACCAGCGGAAACAGCTATTTTTTAATGGATTTTCTTGAAAACCTATCGATCAGCCCAGCAGCAGCGCATCGTCCGAGAGTTTTTCGCCGCGCACTTTCTCGAACATTTGCAACAGGTCGGGCACGTCCATGCGGGCGCGTTCCTCGCCGCTCACGTCCAGCACCACCTGGCCCTGGTGCAGCATGATGGTGCGGCTGCCCACGTCCAGCGCCTGGCGCATGCTGTGCGTGACCATCATGGTGGTGAGCTTGGACTCCTCCACGATGCGGCAGGTCAGTTGCAGCACGAAGTCCGCCGTGCGCGGGTCGAGCGCGGCGGTGTGCTCGTCCAGCAGCAGGATGCGCGAGGGTTGCAGCGCCGCCATCAGCAGGCTGATCGCCTGGCGCTGCCCGCCCGAGAGCAGGCCGATGCGGTCGGTCAGCCGGTTTTCCAGACCCAGGCCCAGCATGGCCAGCCGTTCGCGGAACAGGTCGCGCATTTCGGTCTTGACGGCGCGGGTCAGCTTGCGAAAGCTCCCCCGGCACTGTGCCAGGGCCATGTTCTCCTCGATGGTCAGGTCTTCGCAGGTCCCGGCCATGGGGTCTTGAAAGACACGGGCCACGCGCTCGGCGCGGCTCCAGACGGGCATCTGGGTGACGTCCAGGCCGTCGATCTTGATGGTGCCGCCATCGACGCTCTGGTCGCCGGAGACGGAATTCAGGAACGTCGATTTGCCCGCCCCGTTGGAGCCGATCACGGTGACGAACTGCCCGGTGGGAATCTCCAGCGACAGGCCGCGCAGGGCCTTGGTCTCGATCGGGGTGCCGGGGTTGAAGGTCAGACGCAGGTCTTGCGCACTCAGCATAAAACTTCCTTTTTCGTGCGCGTTACGAAACGCGGGCGTTGAGCTTGCGCTTGAGCTGGGGCAGCACCAGCGCCAGCGTGACCAGTACGGCGGTGACCAGGTTCAGGTCCTGCGCCTTCAGGCCGATGAAGTCGCTGTTGAGCGCCGCTGCAATGAAGAAGCGGTAGACGATGGCGCCCAGCACCACCGCCAGCGTCGCCCAGATGATGCGCCGCGACGGCAGGATGGATTCGCCCACGATCACCGCTGCCAGCCCGATCACGATGGTGCCGATGCCCATCGAGATATCGGCCCCGCCCTGGGTCTGCACGAACAGGGCGCCCGCCAGCCCGACCAGCGCGTTGGAAATGGCCATACCCAGCAGCACCATCGCCCCGGTATTGATGCCCTGGGCGCGGGCCATGCGGGCGTTGGAGCCGGTGGCACGAATCGCCAGCCCGCGCTCGGTGGCGAAGAACCAGTCCAGCAGCACCTTGGCCAGCACCACGATGACCAGCAGAACCAGGGGGCGCAGCACGTAATCTTCCATGCCGTCGGGCTGCAACTGGGTGAACAGCGTCGGTTCGGTAATCAAGGGGATGTTCGGGCCGTCCATGATGCGCAGATTGACCGAATACAGGCCGATCATCATCAGGATGGAAGCGAGCAGATCCATGATCTTCAGCTTGACGTTGAGCCAGCCCGTCACCAGCCCTGCGGCGGCCCCGGCCAGGGTGGCCCCCAGGGTGGCCATCCACGGGTTGAAGCCGGCGACGATCATCACGGCGCAGACCGCTCCCCCCAGGGGGAAACTGCCGTCCACCGTCAGGTCGGGGAAACGCAGCAGGCGAAAAGAGATGTAGACGCCCAGCGCGACCAAGGCAAAAATCAGGCCGATTTCAACAGCGCCAAGCAGGGAAAACAAAGACATGGGAGAGCCACCATCGAAGGGGGAGGAACGAAAAAAGGCAGGGGCCGCCGGCACCTGCCTGTTGCATTGAACGCAGAGGTTATTGCACTACCTGGGCTGCCTTGTCCAGCAGCGTCTGGGGCAGTTTCACGCCTTGCTTCTCTGCAGCACCGGGGTTGACGAACAGCTCCAGCTTGTCGCTGGTTTCGGGTTGGATGTCACCCGGCTTTTCGCCCTTCAGGATGCGCACCACCATGCGGCCGGTCTGCTCGCCCAGGTCGCGGTAGTTGATGCCCAGGGCGGCAATCGCACCGCGCTTGACCGAATCGGTATCCGAAGCGACCAGGGGAATCTTCGCTTCCTGGCCCACCTTGACCAGGGACTCGTAGGCCGAAACCACGTTGTTGTCGGTATTCGTGTAGATCACGTCCACCTTGCCGATCAGGCTGCGGGCGGCGCTGCTCACGTCCACGGTGCGCGGGGCGGAGGCTTCCACCAGCGTCAGGCCCGCTTCGGGCAGCAGTTTTTGCAGTTGCTTGACCACGACCACCGAGTTGGCTTCGCCCGGGTTGTAGACCATGCCCACGCGCTTGGCAGTGGGGACGACTTCCTTGATGAGGTCGATCTGCTTTTCCAGCACCAGCATGTCCGATACGCCGGTCACGTTGATTTTGGAAGCATCCCAGCCCGGCACCAGCTTGGCAGCCACCGGATCGGTCACCGCCGAGAACACCACGGGCACGGATTTGCTGGCAGCCACGGCCGCCTGGGCCGAAGGCGTGGCGATGGCCACGATGGCGTCGGGCTTGTCGCCGATGAACTTGCGGGCAATCTGCGCGGCGGTGCCGGTATTGCCCTGGGCGCTTTGGTACTGCCACTTGAGGTTCTTGCCCGCTTCGTAGCCCGCTTCCTTCAGGGCGGCCTGCACGCCGTCGCGCACGGCATCCAGGGCGGGGTGTTCCACGATGGCGGTGACGGCCACGGATTTTTCTTCGGCGGCGTGCGCTGCCGTCAGGCTCAACAGGGACAGGGCGACGGCAGATGCCAGGGCTTTCAGTTGCATGGTTTGTCTCCAGCGGGACGGGGGAATTTGAGGTGGGGCAAGTCTAAGTCAGCAGGTGTGACGAAAAGCGTTGAAATCCCAGGGTTTGCACGCAGGCTTGGCGGTGCTTGCAAGGCACTTGCATGAAAATGCTCGAACGTGCTTTTTTATGCAGAATTTGTGTGTTTTTATGAAAAATAGCCCAGTAAATGGGCTATTTTTTGCAGAAAACCTGAAATTTACGCAGTTTTACATGCCTGCGTAGGTTGGCCCGCCGCCGCCTTCCGGCGTCACCCAGGTGATGTTCTGGGTCGGGTCCTTGATGTCGCAGGTTTTACAGTGTACGCAGTTTTGCGCATTGATCTGCAAGCGCTTGCCGCTGCCCGCTTCGTCATCGACCATCTCGTACACGCCTGCCGGGCAATAGCGCGTCTCCGGTGCAGCGTACTGCGCCAGATTGATATTGACCGGCACGCCGGCATCCTTCAGCAGCAGGTGCGCCGGCTGGTCTTCGCTGTGGTTGGTGCCGCTGATGAAGACGCTGGAGAGGCGGTCGAACGTCAGCTTGCCATCGGGCTTCGGGTAGTCGATGGGCTGGCATTGGGCGGCAGGCTTCAGGTACAGGTGGTCGGGCTTGTCGCGGTGCAGCGTCCAGGGGATGTTGCCCTTGAGCAGGAACTGCTCGATGCCGTTCATGACCGAGGCGGTGGACAGCCCCTTCTTGAACCAGGCCTTGAAGTTGCGCGACTTGTACAGCTCGTCGTACAGCCAGCTGTTTTCAAACGCCGCCTCGTAAGCCGAGAGCGTATCGCCCTGGCGGCCCGCCGCAATTGCGTCGTAAGCGGCTTCGGCGGCCATCATGCCGGTCTTGATCGCTGCGTGGCTGCCCTTGATGCGGCTGACGTTCAGGAACCCGGCCTCGCACCCGACCAGGGCGCCGCCCGGGAAGACGAACTTGGGCAGGCTCAGAATACCGCCCGCCGTAATGGCCCGGGCGCCGTAGGACAGGCGTTTGGCGGGCTTGATGCCCTTGGTCTCGTCGCCTTCGAGGTACCAGCGGATGTTGGGGTGGGTTTTCCAGCGCTGCATCTCCTCGAACGGCGAGATGTACGGGTTGGCGTAATCCAGCCCGGTGATGAAGCCCAGGGTGACCAGGTTGCCCTCCAGGTGGTACAGGAAGCCGCCGCCATAGGTGTCCGGTTGCAGCGGCCAGCCGGCGGTATGCACCACGGTGCCCGGCTTGTGGCGGGCGGGGTCGATTTCCCACAGCTCCTTGATGCCGATGCCGTAGGCCTGCGGGTCCTTGCCAGCGTCCAGCTTGAAGTGGGCGATGAGCTGCTTGCCCAGGTGGCCACGGGCGCCTTCGGCAAAGATGGTGTACTTGCCGTGCAGTTCCATGCCCAGCTGGAAGTCGCCGGTAGGCTCGCCGTCCTTGCCGATGCCCATGTTTCCGGTGGCCACGCCCTTGATGCTGCCGTCGTCGTTGAACAGCACCTCGGCAGCGGCAAAGCCGGGGAAAATTTCCACGCCCAGCGCTTCGGCCTGATCGGCCAGCCACTTGGAGACAAAGCCCAGACGCACGATGTAGTTGCCCTCGTTGTGAAAACACTTGGGCAGCAGCCAGTTGGGCGTGCGCAACGAGGATTTTTCGCCCAGGAACACCATCGCGTCGTTGGTGACGGGCTGGTTCAGGGGGGCGCCTTTTGCTTTCCAGTCGGGGATCAGCTCGGTCAGGGCCTGCGGATCCATGATGGCGCCTGACAGGGTGTGTGCCCCCGGCTCGGAGCCTTTTTCCAGCACCACGACCGATACATCCTGGCCCTTTTCCTGCGCCAATTGCTTGAGGCGGATGGCCGTGGACAGGCCGGCCGGGCCGCCGCCGACGATGACGACGTCGTACTCCATGGCTTCGCGCGGCCCGTACTGGGCCAGGATTTCTTCGTTGGTCATAAGGGGTGTCTCGTAAGGTTGGTAGAAAATAGAACGATCGTTCTATTGTATTGCCGGAAAATCGCCGCGCATTCTATGCCCCTAGTGGGCGCTCAAGTCTTCCGGCAGGGCGCGTGCCTAGGCGGTTTTGTTCCTGGGGACGCGGCCCATCAGGTAGAACTCGGGGTTGGGCGGCATTCCGGTGACGCTGACCAGACGGTTGGAGAGGCCGAAAAACGCCGTGATGGCGGCAATGTCCCAGATGTCTTCGTCGTCAAAGCCGTAGGTATGCAAGGTGGCGAAATCGGCATCGTTGACCTCGTAGCTGCGCAGGCACACCTTCATCGCAAAGTCGAGCATGGCCTTTTGGCGGGGCGTGATGTCGGCATTGCGGTAGTTGACGGCCAACTGGTCGGCAATCAGCGGGTTTTTCTCGTAAATCCGCAGCACGGCGCCGTGGGCCACCACGCAATACAGGCATTGATTGACGCTGCTGGTAGCCGTGACAATCATTTCGCGCTCGCCTTTGCTTAGATTCCCTTCTTCCTTGAGCATCAGGGCATCGTGGTAGGCAAAAAATGCCCGCCACTCTGCCGGGCGGCGTGCCAGGCCCAGGAACACATTGGGAATGAACCCCGCTTTTTCCTGTATTTCCAGAATGCGGGAGCGGATGTCCTCGGGCAACCCCTCCAGTGCAGGAAAGGGATAACGGGCAGGGCCGAGCGTGGCAGGTGTGGTCATGGCGGTTAAGTTTACGTTTACGGAAACGTCAAGCATAAGAGTGAAAATTCTGACTGATTGCTGACAAATTATCCTGATAAACCCTGGGTGGTCACGCTGCAGGCACTGGCCCTTTACCGGGCTGCCGGCGGTTTGCCAAAGTGCCGGGGCTTGTTCAGCTCGCTCCGACCAGCTTGTGTACCAAATCTGCCGTGGTACTCGCGCCGTATTTGCGCATCAGCCGGGCGCGGTAGATTTCCACCGTGCGGTGGCTGATGCCCAGCACGCGGCCAATCTCCTTGGAGGTCATGCCGTCGAGCAGCCGGGCGGCCACTTCGCGCTCGCGGCTGGTCAGGTCGGCTTTCACGGGGCGCTGCTGGCTCAGATCCTCGAAGCTCCAGATACCGCTGGCGTGCGGATTGCTGCGCTCCAACGCCCGGCCCGTGACGTGGCACCAGAAGGTTTCGCCATTGGCGCGTTTCATGATGCGGTTGTCGCTGTAGAAACCCTTGGCGTTGAGGATGGGGGCCATGCGCTGGCCCTGGCGCTCGTACTCCTCCAGGCTGGGGTAGAGCAGCAGAAACGATTGGCCGATCAGCAATTCCCGCGAAGCGCAGAACATTTCGCAGACGCGCTGATTGCAATCCACCATATGGCGATCGCGTGAAACCACCAGGCCCACGGGGGCCATTTCAAAGGCCAGTCGGTAATCCAGTTCCATCGATGTCATGGGCAATATCTGTTTCTTTCGTCTTTTAGAACCTGTTCACGCTCTTTTCATGGTGCCCGCAAGGCAGCAAAAGGCCGCAATCCAGGCGCGTGCCGCAGGCCAGGCTGGTGTGAGTGCGGTTTTTTGCTGCCTTGCCCGAAGGGTTGCCCCGCCAAGACAGCATCTGCTGCGTTGCAAATCCTCGCCGCCCCACCAGGGCGACTGCGGTTTGCGCCTTGCACCTGCCGCCTTGGCGGGGCAACGGGCACCAT
>CABIIJ010000063.1 GCA_902175065.1 uncultured Comamonas sp.
GAAGAGGGGGTGTGCATGGGGGAGCCTTTCACCTTTAAATCAGCCCTTGGCTGCGCAGTTGGAAGACATTGCGAAACACGTAGTGCATCCGGTTGGTGCGATTGCCTTCCAGGGTGGTGATATCTACCGCGTTACCGTCGCAGCCGGTGTAGCTTTCACCACCTGCGGGTACGTCAATGCGCTCAGTGCCAAACAGTACCAGGCAGACTTCTACACCTTGAACCCGGTTCCAATTCCTGCCTACGCCCTCGGCATTGGTGTATTGCATGGTGGGATTGGCAGCGTCATTGCTTTGCAGCAGGTAGCGCACCTGGAAAGCAGCGACGTTTTGGGCAATGGGTTGGTTGTTGCAGCGCAAGTCCGTCCCATTGAGGGTAAAAATACTTTCGATGGTTTCGGTGCTGCCAGCGGGGATCTCTCCAGCGCCAGGGCCCCCCAGGCAATTGCGGGCAATGGGGCCAGCGTTGGCAAAAGTGGGTTCTTCGTAGCCGGTGTATTGGACGATGTATTTGGTGGGCGTTTCTTCAGCGTCTTCGGTGATCGCTTGCTCGCTATTGCCACGCAGCTGGAAGGCGGTGGCGGAGGTGATCTCGCCCTCGCCGTCAGCATCCAGGCCCAAATCAAGGTAGAGCGAGCCTGCCTGGCGCAATTGGGTGCCAAAGGTGCGCATAACGTAGGCGGCTTGTTGTTGGATGCCACTGATATCGCTGACAGCTCCGGTCACGCTGCGCGAGCCCAGCAGCGAGACCGTGGCCACGGCTACGACAAGTAGACCAACGGCAAGGCCAATCATGAGCTCAATCAGGGTCAGGCCGGCCTGGAATTTCAAGTGTTTTTGCTCTTTATCCCTTGCTGGGAAAGCGCCAGCAGCTATTTTTTTTATATGGGTGTGTGTGTGCAGTGCCATTATTTGCTCCCTGGGCAGTAGATTTTGCTGTCGTTCTGGCTGCGAACACAGCGGGCGGCTACCGTGATGTATTGCAGGTGGCAGATGCGCCCATCAGGGCATTCCACACCGTCTTCACCGGTGGCCGATATCCATTTGTCCCCCTCACGCACTTTGGTGGTGTCGAGGTTGTTGAGGTCATCCTCTGTCATATCGGCAGACTCATTGGCCCGCCAGCTGACCATGATGCCGATTTGGGTGGGCGCGGTAGCGTCTTCCCACGGAGCAAGAAATACGCTGGTGGCTTCGCCTAGGCGTAGGATATTTTCAACGCTTTCTTTCCAAGTAGCTAACTCACTAGCAAACAATACGCAGGATGGATGGTTGCCGCTGCAGTCTTTTGGATCCGGAGTGTCGTCAAAGTCGGACACGATGGTCGTGCCTGCGGGCATGTAGCGCATCAGTCCATCGCGGGCATTGGGGTGCACCCGCATGCGTTCGCTTAAATCTTCAATCAGTCGGACGGCCTGGGCGCGGCGTGTGGCGGTTTGGGAATCGACCAGGGTGCGCATTTGCATGCCCAGAATGCCAAGAATTCCCAGTACAGAAATCACCAGAGCTACTAGTGATTCAAGCAAGGTGATGCCGCGCTGTCGGCGGTGCCGCTGGGCGTGCTGTGAGGAATAGGGGCGATTTATCTGTTGCATGGAACTTCCTCCGAGGGCACGGTGCGAATGCGTCCGCCTGAACTCATGCACAGGCCGCGTGTTGCAGGGTGACTGGGGTTTTGGTCCTGGGGGACGAGATTGAAGCCGACATAGTTGCCAGCCACCAGGCCATACCGGTTGAATGCGATGCTGGCAGCGCCGCCGGTGCGGGTGATGTGTGTTCTTCCCGGGCTGTCGTAACGCAGCAGCACGGGTTCGTTGGCGGCGCACTTGTTGTTATTGTTGGTGTCGATGCAGATAAACCAGCCGCAATCCCATTCCCGGTTGGGGGCAGGGGGGACGCAGCCATTGGGGTTGGTGGTGATTTTCTGCATGACGACACCGCCGCCGCGCTTGATGGCTTCGGAGCGGGCGAATTCCAGGCTCGACTGGAGGTTTTCGGTGATGCGGCGAATCTGCCAGCGTTGCCATAGGTTGTTCAAATTCGGTGCCGCAAGGGCCGCCAGAATCCCCAGCACGGCGGTGGTGATCACGAGTTCGACAACCGTAAAACCATGGCTGTATCTGCTGGCCGTGGAGTTTGGTCGCAGGCGTGGAGTGCTGCAAATGGTGGGCATGGCGTCGGCCTTTCTGCACGTTGCGTTACGGTGGGGGTCAGGGGCAGGCACCCCCTGCGCGTACCAGGGTGATACGACCGCCGGAGCTTGCACATAGGCGAGTGGCACCGGGGTCGTTATCTGCCTTTCCGTTGGGGACGAGAAGGAAATCGAGGGCAATAGCCGCGCCGTCAGCGGTGTCGGAAACCATGCCCCAGCGGTCTAGGTATAGTTTGGTTTTACTGGCGGTTACGGTCACCTTGGTCAGTGCAACGGTTTCTTGCAGGGTGTCGTTACCGCTTTTCACCGCCCAGCCATTGGCCCAATCGGCGTTATCAGTGGCGTTAATCGTGACCCTACCGCCGCGCTTGATGGCCTCGGAGCGGGCGTAGTAGAGGGTAGATTGCAATTCTTCGGCTGCGCCGCGTACGCGCCAGCGTTCCATGAGCGGGATGAAACTGGGGACGGCAATGGTGGCCAATACGGCAAGGATGACGATGGTCACCATCAGCTCAATGAGGGTGAAGCCTTGTTGTTTTCTGGGGGATCGAGGGGAGTTCAGCATTTGGGTGCCGACTATAGGTAGCGGCTCCCAAAGTGTTTCATGGTGCTGGACGAGCGGTAGCTTGTCAGGGATAAGCGGTGGTGGTGCGGGTTGCTATGGACGTAAAAAAACCGCCAAGGCTTGCGCCATGGCGGTTTTTTTGAAGTCGCGGATCAGTAATTGCTTACTTGATCTTGGCTTCCTTGTACTCGACGTGTTTGCGAGCCTTGGGGTCGAACTTCATGATCGACATCTTTTCAGGCGTCGTCTTTTTGTTCTTGGTGGTGGTGTAGAAGTGGCCGGTGTCAGCAGTGGAGACCAGCTTGATTTTTTCGCGTCCGCCTTTGGTAGCCATGACTATTTCTCCTTGAAGTTAGCTAGAAATTAAGCTTGGCCACGGGCACGCATGTCGGCCAGGACGGCGTCGATGCCGTTCTTGTCGATCAGACGCAGGGCGGCGCTGGAGACGCGCAGGCGCACCCAACGGTTTTCGCTTTCGACCCAGAAGCGCTTGTACTGCAGGTTGGGCAGAAAGCGGCGTTTGGTTTTGATGTTGGAGTGGGAAACTTTGTGACCCACTGCAGGCTTTTTGCCTGTTACTTCACATACGCGTGCCATGAGGACACTCCGATTCAAGTTTTACAGCGGCCAGCATGGACTGCCGGCTGCCTCACCTCGCCATTGTGGGTGGCGGTAACCCATGCTGCCAAGCGGTTGGGGCGCAAGTAGCAAAGCCGCGCATTATAGCGTGGAGTTGGGTTTATGTGGTTTGATGCGTGCGCAACCACTCCTGGAGGGCGTCGGCCATGCGTGTTTGCCAGCCTGGCCCGGTGCTTTTAAAGGCGGCAAGGACGGAGTTGGGGACACGCAAGGAGATGGCTGTTTTCGGCTCCCCTTGAACGGGGCGGCCACGTTTGCGTTCAATCGCTGCTGCGATGGCCTGGGTTTGCTCTTGGGCCTGCTGGTTGTTGACGAGGGTTTGGCGCACACGGCCCCAGTCGCTGGCGGATTGCCCTTGTTTGCGTGCCTCGCGCATTTGTTCACTGGTCAGGGAAGTTGTTTTCAAGCCAGTCATAGTAAGCACTCCTTTCGCTTGCATGGGCTGGGCGTAAGCTGATGATGCGGTTGCGTTTGCCACGTTGAACAAACGCAACGGACAGCACCATCAATACGTCAAACACATAGGCCAATGCTTGGTGACGGGGCTCGTCTTTGCGCGAGCTCTCCCTGATCCAGACAAATTCACTTTCCATGACCAGATCGGCATCTACGAAGTCAATGCCGTGCTTTTCCAGATTGGCGCGGCGCTTCGGCCTCATCCCATTCATAGATCATGGGTGGTTATTATTGTATATACAAAACAATTCGGCAGTCGCTTACTCCTGCTGCTCCAGGAACCGCTGCGCATCCAGCGCGGCCATGCAGCCGGTGCCGGCGCTGGTGATGGCCTGGCGGTAGACGTTGTCCTGCACGTCGCCGGCGGCAAAGATGCCGGGCACGCTGGTTTGCGTGGCAAAGCCTTTGTGGCCGCCCTGGGTGACGATGTAGTTGTTTTCCATGGCCAGTTGGCCGTTGAAGATTTCGGTATTGGGCGCGTGGCCGATGGCGATGAAGCAGCCTTGCAGGGCGATGTCTTCGGTGTGGCCGTCCTGGGTGCTCTGGATGCGGATGCCGGTGACGCCGCTGGCCTCGCCCAGCACTTCCTGCAGGGTGAAGTGGGTTTTCAGGATGATCTTGCCTTCCTGCACCTTGGCCATGAGTTTGTCCACCAGGATGGGCTCGGCAGTGAATTTGTCGCGGCGGTGCACCAGGGTGACGGTGCTGGCGATGTTGGACAGGTACAGCGCCTCTTCCACGGCGGTGTTGCCGCCGCCGATGACGCAGACGGGCTGGTCGCGGTAGAAGAAACCGTCGCAGGTGGCGCAGCCGGAGACGCCCCGGCCCATGAACTCTTCTTCGGAGGGCAGGCCCAGGTATTTGGCCGATGCGCCGGTGGCGATGATCAGGCTGTCGCAGGTGTAGGTGCCGCTGTCGCCGGTGAGGGTGAAGGGGCGCTTGGAGAAATCGACCTGGTTGATGTGGTCGAAGACGATTTGCGCTTCGAAGCGCTGGGCGTGTTCCAGAAAGCGCTGCATCAACTCCGGGCCTTGCACGCCGTTGACGTCGGCAGGCCAGTTATCGACTTCGGTGGTGGTGGTGAGCTGCCCGCCCTGGGCCATGCCGGTGATCAGGACCGGGTTCAGGTTGGCGCGGGCGGCGTAGATGGCGGCGGTGTAGCCTGCCGGGCCGGAACCGAGAATTAAAACCTTGGCGTGCTGGGTGGTGCTCATGGCGAAGTAATCCGTATACGTTCTGAAACCGGACATTGTAGAAAGCTTGGCCGATCCTGGGGGTGCCCTGGGGTAAGCTTTCGCCTTCGTATGAAAGATTCCTTCTCCTCTACGGCCTCCGCGCTGGCTGCGACCCCGACACGCTTGGGGTTGGCGCGGTTTGGCCATGAAATGTGCCTGCTGGTCGGGCTGTTGGTGCTGATGTTCGGCGTGGCGGCGATGGTCAGCCATTCGCTGCTGGATCCGGCGTGGTCTACCTCGGGTGCGTCCGACACGGTGGTGCTGCACAACTGGATGGGGCGGCTGGGGGCACTGCTGGCCGATGCGGCCTATTTTGGCTTTGGTTTTTCCGTCTGGTGGCTCTGGGCCGTGGCGGTGTTTGTCTGGCTGCGCTCGTTCTGGCGCTGGATCACGGGGGCCGGGATGTTGATCCCGACCCTGGGGCAGCGTTTGCAGTTCTGGCTGGGGCTGCTGGTGCTGCTGGGGGCCGGTTGTGCGCTGGAGTGGAGCCGCCTGTACCGCTTCGAGGATGCCCTGCCCGGCCATGCCGGCGGGGTGCTGGGTTATATGCTGGGCGTGGGCGGGATGCGCTGGCTGGGGTTTACCGGCTCCGGCGTGGTCGGCATTTTGGCGATGGTGGCGGCGCTGGGCTGGGTGTTCGATTTCTCCTGGGGCGCATTGGCCCAGAAGATCGGCACCGGGCTGGATACGCTGTGGCTGAAACTGCAGGCGCGGCGCGAGCAGGTGCGCGATACCGCCCAGGGCAAGCAGGCGGCGCGGCAGCGGGCGCAGGATGTGCAGCACGACAGCCCCGCCCACCATGACCCGGTGGTGATTGCGCCGCCGCCGCAGGCCGTGGCGCCGAGCGAGCGGGTGTTCAAGGAGCGTCAGCAGCCGCTGTTCAAGGATGCGCCGGCCATGCCGACCGAGGGGTTGCCGCAGGTGGATTTGCTGGACGCTGCCCCGGCGCACCAGGAAAGCGTGGCGCCCGAGACGCTGGAGATGACCAGCCGCCTGATCGAAAAAAAGCTGCGTGATTTCGGCGTGGATGTGGTGGTGGTGCAGGCCACGCCCGGCCCGGTGGTCACGCGCTACGAAATCGAGCCGGCCACGGGCGTGAAGGGCGCCCAGGTGGTGAATCTGGCCAAGGACCTGGCACGCAGCCTGAGCCTGGTGTCCATCCGCGTGATCGAGACCATTCCCGGCAAGACCACGATGGCGCTGGAGCTGCCCAACGTGCGGCGGCAGACCATCCGCCTGTCCGAAGTGCTGGGGTCGCAGATTTACCACCAGGCCAAGAGCCTGCTGACGATGGGCCTGGGCAAGGACATCGAGGGCAAGCCGGTGGTGGCCGACCTGGCGAAGATGCCGCATGTGCTGGTGGCGGGCACCACGGGTTCCGGCAAGTCGGTGGGCATCAACGCCATGATTCTGTCGGTGCTCTACAAGGCCGAGGCCAAGGACGTGCGCCTGCTGATGATCGACCCGAAGATGCTGGAAATGTCCGTCTATGAAGGCATTCCGCACCTGCTGGCCCCGGTGGTGACGGACATGAAGCAGGCGGCCAACGGCCTGAACTGGTGCGTGGCCGAGATGGAAAAGCGCTACAAGCTGATGAGCAAGCTGGGCGTGCGCAATCTGGCCGGGTACAACGCCAAGATCGACGAAGCCCATGCCCGCGAGGAGAGCATCGGCAACCCCTTCAGCCTGACGCCGGAGCAGCCCGAACCCTTGCAGCGGCTGCCGCACATCGTGATCGTCATCGACGAGCTGGCCGACCTGATGATGGTCGTCGGCAAGAAGATCGAGGAACTCATCGCCCGCCTGGCGCAAAAGGCGCGGGCGGCGGGCATCCATTTGATCCTGGCCACCCAGCGCCCCAGCGTGGACGTGATCACCGGCCTGATCAAGGCCAACATCCCCACGCGCATCGCTTTCCAGGTCAGCAGCAAGATCGACAGCCGCACCGTGCTCGACCAGATGGGCGCGGAAAGCCTGCTGGGCATGGGCGACATGCTCTACATGGCCAGCGGCACCGGCCTGCCCGTGCGCGTGCACGGCGCGTTTGTCAGCGACGAGGAAGTCCACCGCGTTGTGGCGTATCTGAAGCAGCAGGGCGAGCCGGACTACATCGACGGCGTGCTGGACGCTGGCGGCGGCGACGACGGCCTGGGCGGCGACCCGGGCGAAGGCGGCGCGGGCAGCGGCGAGCAGGACGCGATGTACGACCAGGCCGTGCAGGTCGTGCTGCAGGACCGCAAGGCCAGCATCTCCTACGTGCAGCGCAAGCTGGGCATTGGCTACAACCGCTCGGCCAATCTGCTGGAACAAATGGAAAGGGCCGGTCTGGTCAGTGCCCTCACGGCCAGCGGCAAGCGCGAAGTGCTGGTGCCTGCCCGCCCGGAATAAAGGAGTCCTCTCTCATGAAAAAACGTGTCGCTGCCGCCCTGGCGGCCCTGTCTGCCGCCCTGGCGCCCGTTGCCCCGTCCTGGGCCGATGGCCTGGCCAGCCTGGAAACCTTTGTGCGCAGCGCGAAGGCGGGCACCGCGCAATTCACCCAGACCGTCACCAGCCCGGCCAGGGCCGGCCAGCCGCCGCGCGTGCAGACCAGCGGCGGCAGCTTCAGCTTTCAGCGGCCCGGCAAGTTCAAGTTCATCTACACTCGGCCCTTTGCGCAGACCATCGTGGCCGATGGGCAGACGCTGTGGCTTTATGACGAGGATCTGGAACAAGTCACCCGCCGCCAGCAGGGCGACGCCCTGGCCGGCACCCCCGCCGCGCTGCTGACCAGCGTGCAGGACATGGCCGCGCTGCACAAGGATTTCGCCTTGCAGCCGCAGCCGGACGCCGATGGCCTGGAATGGGTGCAGGCCCTGCCGAAAAACCATGATGGCCAGATTCAGCAATTGCGGGTGGGCTTTACCGCGCAGGGCGGTCTGGCGGCGCTGGAGATTTTCGACAGCTTTGGCCAGCAATCGGTGCTGCGGTTTGAGCAGGTGCAACTGCTGCCGCACTTGCCGGCGGGCGATTTTCAATTCCAGCCCCCCCGGGGGGTAGGGGTTGTTGAACAATAAGATAGCTTGTTCCACTTTGTTTATAAAGGCTTTGAGGGCTTATGTCCTCAAAGCCTTTTATTTTCAAGCGGAGGCAGCTCACTTTTATTCTTAATAACAATATCGATTTATTGAATTCGAGGGCTAACGCCAGTGCGTCCGGGCCGGGAAAAGAAGAAAAATCAGGGCTTTGAACCAGCGCTTTGCTTGTGCGGCAGGGCCGTTTTGCCATGGAGGTGATCTATGTCGAAGTTGACGGTAGGGACTCGGTTGGCTTTGGGGTTTGCCTTGGTGATTCTGGCCGGGGTGATCATGGCTGCGGTGGGCACGGTGCAGTTGATCGGTATTAAAAACGACACGAAATTGCTGATTGAAAGCCGCATGGTGATCGCCAATCAGTTTGCCGAAGTGTCTGGTTTCGTGAACGCGCAGGGGACGTCGATACGTAACTTCCTGCTGTCGATCGACCCCCAGGATCGGGAGGCAGAAAAGCGCAACGTCCTGAAAAGCCGCGAGGCCAATCGCCAGCTTCTGCAAGAGCTTGAGGCCAAGGTCAGCCTGGCGGCGGCCAGGGACGCGCTGGGCCGGCTCCAGGAAGTGCGCCAGCGGTATGAGCCGGTCATCGACAGAATCATCGCCCTGGACGAGGCGGGGGAAAAGGATGCCGCCCGCCAGATGCTGCGCCTGGAAGCCCGGCCCATTCTGGGGCCGTACTTTGCCATCGTGGCGGAGGCCATCGCGGTGCAGCAGAACGACATGAAGGCCCGGGCTGAAAGTATCGAAAACACCGCCAATCGCACCGCCGTGGCGCTGTTCATCGTCGCGGCGATTGCCACCGTGGCCGGGGCCTTCACCGCGTGGCGGCTGACCCGCTCGATGACCCATGCCCTGGGGGGCGAGCCGGATACCGCCGCCCATGTCGCCAGCGCCATTGCGGCGGGCAATCTGGCGGTGGCGGTGCCCGTCAGGCCGGGCGACGGCACCAGCCTGATCGCCCATATGGAGCAGATGCGCGAGGCGCTGGCCCGTGTGGTCGGCCAGGTGCGCCAGGGCAGCGAAGCGGTGGCCGGGGCCAGTGCGGAAATCGCCCAGGGCAACCAGGACCTGTCGGCCCGCACCGAATCGCAAGCCGGCGCCCTGGAAGAAACGGCAGCCTCCATGGAGGAACTGGGCTCCACCGTGCGCCACAACGCCGACAACGCCAGCCAGGCCAACCAGTTGGCCCAGCAGGCCAGCAGCGTGGCCGTGCAGGGCGGCGCGGTGGTCGAGCAGGTGGTGGGCACCATGCGCGGCATCGCCGAGGCCAGCCACAAGATTGCCGACATCATCGGCGTGATCGACGGCATTGCCTTCCAGACCAACATCCTGGCGCTCAATGCCGCGGTGGAAGCGGCCCGCGCCGGGGAACAGGGCCGGGGCTTTGCCGTCGTGGCCAGCGAGGTGCGTGCCCTGGCCGGGCGCAGCGCCGAGGCAGCCAAGGAGATCAAGTCCCTGATCACCGATAGCGTGCAGCGTGTCGAGCAAGGCACCCAGCAGGTCGATCAGGCCGGCAGCACCATGCAGGAAGTGGTCGCTGCCATTCGCCGCGTGACCGATCTGGTGGGGGAAATCAGCGCCGCCAGCAGCCAGCAAAGCGCCGGTGTGAGCCAGGTGGGCGAAGCCGTCACGCAAATGGACCAGGCCACCCAGCAGAACGCCGCGCTGGTTGAGGAAATGGCCGCAGCCGCCGCCAGCCTGCGCAGCCAGGCAACCGATCTGGTGCAGGCCGTGGCCGTGTTCCAGCTACATGCCGGGGGGCAATCCGCCCCGATTCGGGCGCCCTCTGCGACCCCTGCTGCTGCATCCGCCAAGCCTGCGCCGACTGCCGTCCCAGCCCCTTCGGCCAAGGCCGTCACGGCGGCGGCACGCAAACCTGCCACGCACCAGCCCGCTGCGGCCCCGCCAGCGGCCACCGCCGCCAGGGCGTTGCAGCGTCCCGCCGCCAAACCTGCGGCCCCGTCTGCCGGGTCGGGGGACGATTGGGAAAGCTTCTGAATTACTAGCTTTTTCTGCACATAAACAAAGGGATTCAGATGGTTTTCTATCTGAATCCCTTTATTTATCAGTGGAACAAGCTTTGTTTTTCATAGTCCCAGGTGTTCGGCCAGCGCCGTCATCTTTTGCATCACCTCGGCATCCATGGCGATGACGCGGCCCCACTCGCGCTGGGTCTCACCCGGCCACTTGTTCGTGGCGTCCAGCCCCATCTTGCCGCCCAGGCCGCTGACGGGCGAGGCAAAGTCCAGGTAGTCGATGGGCGTGTGCTCCAGCAGCATGGTGTCGCGCACGGGGTCCATGCGCGTGGTCATGGCCCAGATGACTTCGGGCCATGAGCGCACGTCGATGTCCTCATCGACCACGACGACGAACTTGGTGTAGAGGAACTGGCGCAGGTGGCTCCACACGCCCATCATCACGCGCCGGGCGTGGCCCGCGTAGGCTTTGCGGATGCGCACCACCGCCATGCGGTAGCTGCACGCCTCCGGCGGCAGGTAGAAGTCGATGATCTCCGGGAAGGCGCGTTGCAGCAGCGGCACGAACAGCTCGTTGAGCGCCAGCCCGAGCATGGCCGGTTCGTCCGGCGGCTTGCCGGTGTAGGTGCTGTGGTAGATGGCGTCCTGCCGCCGGGTGATGCGCTCCACCGTGAATACGGGGAACTCGGCGCACTCGTTGTAGTAGCCGGTGTGGTCGCCATACGGCCCTTCCAGCGCGTGCTGGTAGCCGCTTTTGTGGCCGGGGTCGGGGTGGATGTGGCCTTCCAGCACGATTTCGGCGCTGGCGGGCACTTGCAGCGGCACGGTCATGGCATCGGCCACTTCGGTGCGGGCGCCGCGCAGCAGGCCGGCAAACTGGTATTCCGACAGCGTGTCGGGCACGGGCGTGACTGCGCCCAGGATGGTGGCCGGGTCGGCCCCGATGGCCACGGCCACGGGGTAGGGCTGGCCGGGGTGCAGCCTGCCGTGTTCGGCAAAGTCCAGCGCCCCGCCCCGGTGCGCCAGCCAGCGCATGATGAGCCGGTTCTTGCCGATCACCTGCTGGCGGTAGATGCCCAGGTTCTGCCGCTTCTTGTTCGGCCCGCGCGTGATGGTCAGGCCCCAGGTGATGAGCGGTGCCACGTCGCCGGGCCAGCAGTGCTGGATGGGCAATTGGCCGAGATCGACGGCATCGCCCTCGACCACCACCTCCTGGCAGGGCGGGCGGCGCACGGTGCTGGGGGCCATGCTCCACAAGGTCTTGATCAGGTCGCGCCGGCCCCACAGGTCTTTCATGCCGCGCGGCGGCTCCGGCTCTTTCAGGGAGGCCAGCACTTCGCCAAAGGCGCGGATTTCCGGCAAGCCCGCCACCCCCAGGGCGCGGGCCACGCGCTGCGGCGTGCCGAACAGATTGGCCAGCACGGGCATTGTGTGGCCGGTGGGGTTTTCAAACAGCAGCGCCGGGCCGCCCGAGCGCAGCACGCGGTCGGCCAGCGCGGTCATTTCCAGGTGGGGCGAGACGGGGGCGCCGATGCGGCGCAGCTCGCCCTGGCTTTCCAGTTGCGCGATGAAGTCACGCAGGTCGCGGTAGTGCATGGTGGGACTTGAAAAGAGTCTTTAATGGGCAGCCGTTGGCGGTTGAAACACGCGCACCCGGGAGGCAATTTTGTCGGCCAGGGTGCGGGTGGCAATGCGCATGTCGTATTCGGTTTGCAGATTCAGCCAAAAGCGTGGCTCCATCCCAAAGAACAGGCCCAGCCGCAAAGCGGTATCGGCAGTAATAGGCCGTTTGCCGTGCACCAGTTCGCTGATGCGGCTGGGTGGCACGTCAATATCGGCGGCCAGCAGGCGGGCGGTAATGCCCATGGGCTTCATAAAGTCCTCCAGCAAAATTTCGCCGGGGTGGATTTCGTCGAGTAATTCGGTCATGGCCATGCTCTCCCCTAGTGGTAGTCCACAATTTCAACCCGATAAGGGCCATCGTCGTGCCAGACAAAGCAGATGCGCCATTGGTCATTGATGCGAATGCTGTGTTGACCCCGGCGATCACCTTTGAGGGCTTCGAGCTGGTTGCCGGGCGGGATGCGCAAGCAAGCCAAGTCGGTCGCAGCGTGCAGTTGCAGGAGTTTGCGCCGGGCAACGCGCTCGATGTTCTTGAATACAGGCGTCGCTCGACTGTGAAAAAGCGCCTCAGTATCGGCACAGATAAAAGATCGAATCATGACGAGTCTGTAAAAAAGATTCTGTTTTGCAGAATTTTAGCCCTTATTCTTTGGAATGCAAGCCCATCCACGGCGCTGCCAGTTCTTGCTCCAGCCCCAGCAGATCGAGCACGCGGGCGATGCTGTGCTGCACGATGTCGTCCACGGTTTGCGGCTTTTGGTAGAAGGCGGGCACGGGCGGGCAGACGATGGCGCCCATTTCCGTCACGGTGGTCATGTTGCGCAGGTGGACGAGGTGCAGCGGGGTTTCCCGCGCCAGCAGGATGAGGCGGCGGCGCTCCTTGAGCATCACGTCCGCCGCACGGGTGAGCAGGTTGTCAGCCAGGCTGTGGGCGATGGCCGCCAGCGTGCGCATGGAGCAGGGCGCCACCACCATGGCGCTGGCGCGGAACGACCCGCTGGCGATGCTGGCGCCGATGCTGTCGATGCCGTGCACCACGTCGGCCAGGGTGTCGGCCCGGGTGCGTTCCAGGCCCAGCTCGTGGGTGATGTTGAGCCAGCCCGCGTCGGAGATGACGGCGTGCGTCTCCACGTGCGGCAGGCCGCGCAGCGCTTGCAGCAGGCGCACGCCGTAGATGGCCCCGCTGGCGCCGGAGATGCCGACGATGATGCGTTGGCGCGGCTCAGGCATGGGCGGCTTCAGGTTGGGGTTGTTGGGGCAGGGGATGGGCTTGCAGGTCGGCCTGGATGTGTTCCAGCACGGCGGCGGCCTGTTCGGGGTCGAAGTCCTGGTGGTTGCGCTTTTTCACGCCGTATTTGTGCAGCTGGTAGTGGCGGGCCGGGGTGACGGCGTGGCGCTGCAGGCTGTTGCGCACGCATTCGAGCGGGCAGCCGTCCAGCGCGAGGATGGGGCGGCCCGAGGTGGCCAGTTTCACCAGCTTGGGCACGTCGCCCCCGACACCGGCGATGCAGGACATTTCCGCCAGCCCCGTGCGGTCCATGCGCACGGCGACGTGGTTGGCCAGTTGCGCGGCGCTGGAGCAGCCGGAGCAGGAGTAGACCAGCGGCAAGGCGGCGCTGGCGGCATCGGCAGGATCAGTCATGGCCGGTTTCCGAACAGGGTGCTCAAGGATGGCAGGGCGGGCAGTTGCCGGGCCAGATGCGGGGCCTTGCGCTCCAGCACCGCACGGGGGTGCCAGTGGCTGGGGTCGAGCACGGGCAGTTCCAGTGCATCCAGGGCGTTTTTCACGACCAGGCCGAGTTCGGTGTCGCCTTCCATGACGAGGCGGCGGTTGAAGAACAGGGTGTCCGGGTCCTGGCGGCGCTGGGCCAGCAGCAGGAAGTCCTGCGCGTTGGCGCGGATGGTCAGGTCGGCCTCGGCGTAGGGCTGGCTGGGGGCGAAGCGCTGGCTGTTCCAGGTGAAATCGAAGCCCAGCCGCGCATCGCGCACGCGGATGCTGATGCGCTTGCCGTGCAGGATGGCCTTCACGTCGTCCGGCAGCTGCCTGGCCAGGGCGAAGTTGATGGCCGTTACCAGCAGCATGGAGCCGGGGTAGGCGGGCAGGCGGGCCAGCACGGCACCCACCGGGGC
>CABIIJ010000064.1 GCA_902175065.1 uncultured Comamonas sp.
ATCGCCGCGCCGCCCGCATCTGCGGCCTCGGGCGGTCTGCGGCGTTGCAAATCCTCGCGATAGCTCCAGCTATCGCTGCGGTTTGCGCCTTGCATCCCATCCCGATCCGCAGCGCAGGCTTACCGCTCGATTCGTGCAGAGAATCCCTGGAATCAAATAAAATAGCTGCTTCCGCTTTATATCCCTATATTTCGAGGATGAAACACCTTGAAATTCAATGAATACGCGTGGAAGCAGCTATTTAATATTCGATTTGTTGGATGGCCCTGGATTTCTTGGCTTTCGCTGAGTTTCCCGGGCGTCCCGTTCAGGGCAGTGCCTTGTTGTACGCCACGGGCGTATCTTTCGGCCCCACCTGCCCCAGACGCGCACGCAGCGATTGCGGCTGGCCGGTGATGGCGGCGGCGTAGTTGGTGGTGTTGGCCAGCACCTTCTTCACGTAGTCGCGTGTTTCGGTGAAGGGCACGTTCTCGGCCCAGATGGCGGCGTCCAGCACCGGGCCGTTGCGCCAGTTGCGCGGGCGGCCCGGCCCGGCGTTGTACCCGGCGGCGGCCAGCACCATGGAGCCATCAAAATCGTCCAGCGCCAGCTTCAGGTAGGCCGTGCCGATGGTGATGTTCACATCGTGCTGGTTGATCATGGACGGCTGGAAATCGGTCATGCCGATCTTTTTCGCCGTCCACTTGGCCGTGGCAGGCATCACCTGCATCAGCCCGGAAGCGCCGACGTGCGAGCGGGCGTCCATGATGAAGCGGCTTTCCTGGCGGATCAGCCCGTACACATAGGCCGGGTCGAGGCCGATGGTGCGGGCGCGGGTGACCACCTCGTCCCTGAACGGCATCGGGTAGCGCTGCTGCCAGCTCACGAAGCCGCGCGTGCGTTCGCTGGTGTTGATGCAGCGGTCCCACACCTGGGCCTGGCAGGCCAGTTGCGCGGCGGCCAGCAGCTCGCGGTCATTCATGCCGCCAGGCTGGTGCAGGTTGGTGGTGTAGTTCCATTCACGCACGCCTTCGCTGCGCAGGCCGATGCGGATGGCATACAGCGCCCGTGTCAGGCCGGGATTGGCGCGGGCGCGGGCGGCTTCCTCGGCCGTGGGCGGCTGGGGTTCGGGCGGCGGCAGCACGGCCTGCCCCAGGTCTTCGCGGGCCAGTTGTTCGTAGAAGCCATCGACGCCGGCAATGCTGTCCAGCAGTGCCTGGGCCTGCTCCTGGCCCTGTGGCGTGCCCTGGGCCAGCAGGGCGCGGGCCTTCCAATAGACCCAGGTGTTGTCCTGCTGCTGCGCTGCGGACATGGCGGCGATCGCCTGGCCCACCCGGGGCCACTGCCCGGCCCGCAAGGCCGCACGGGCCAGCCAGGCCAGGCTGTCGTCGTTCAGGTCGGTGAGCTGCTGGACTTCGGCAAAGTAATCCAGCGCGTCATCGGACAGGCGCCGCGCGGCGGTCTTGCCGATCACGCCCCAGACCCAGTGGCGCTCCTCGGCGGACAGGGTCTTCTGCCAGCGCGTGCGCAGCAACTGGGCCGCTTGGTCGGGGTCGCTGGCCGCCAGGCGGATGAGGGCCAGCGTCGCCAGGGCCGCAGGCGGGGTGGTTTTGCTGGCGTTGAGGTATTGCAACGGGGACTTGAACAGCCCGGCCAGCGGGCCTACGTGCTGCGGGGCGGCAATGGCCAGCGCGTTGCGGGCGGTACCGAGCTGGTTGCGCTCGGCCCCCAGGCGGGCGCGTTGCCACACGGTCAGGGCGGGCAACTGCTGGGCCGCGTACAGGGTGCTGGCGGCGTAGGTGCAGCCATCGTCGCTGGCTGGCTGGTCCAGCCACAGTTGTTGCAGTTGCGTGCCGGCGTGGGCCGGCAGACGGCCTTCCATGCTGGCGATGGCCAGGTCGTAGCAGCGCAGCTGCTTGTCGTCCTGCATCCGGAAATCGGTGTGCAGGCGTTCGAATTCGGCCCAGTCGCGGCGCTGGCCGAGCAGCAGCAGCCAGTCGTTGCGCAGCCGGTCCTCCTGGTAGGTGCCGCGCCAGCGCTGCAGGAAGTCTTCCACTTCCTGGCTGGTGGCGCTGTCCAGCCGGGCCTTGAGCGTCCAGTACTGCGCCCAGGCTTCCAGCGGGTGGCCCTGGGTGGCGGGCAACAGGGCGGCCAGCGTCCGGGTGTCCTGCTTGCGGGCAGCCTGTTGCATCTGCAGCAGCACATCGTCGCCCGAAGGCTGCGCGAAAACAACGCCAGGGAGGGAGAATGTGGCGGCCAAGGCCACCAGCGGTGTCAGAATTGCAAGCCGTTTCATTGTGGGGATTATCGGATGGACAAAGTAGCCCTTCGTCGCAGCTTGGTGCAAGCGCGTTTGCAGATGCCCGACCGCCAGGAATGCAGCCAAGCCTTGCAAAGGGCGATGCGCATCTGGCTGGTCGGGCGTACCGATGCGGTGATCGGCGCGTACTGGCCGATCAAGGGCGAGTTCGATCCATTGCCGGTGCTGCACCGCTGGAAGGAAGACGGCGAATTGCTCGACAAGCCGCAGCTGCGCCGCATCGGCCTGCCGGTGATCGACAAAGTCACCAAAACCATGCGCTTCCACGTCTGGTACCCCGGCTGCCCGATGGAGGAGGATGCCTACGGCATCCCCAAACCCAAGGATACCGAGGTGATCGAGCCGACCCTGCTCTTCGTTCCCTGCGTCGGTTACGGCGCCGGTGGCTACCGCCTGGGTTACGGCGGCGGCTTTTATGACCGCACCCTGGCGCAGTTGCAGCCCAAGCCGTTCACCGTGGGTCTGGGCTTTGCAGCGGGCTACATCGATTGCTTTGAGCCGGAACCGCACGACCAGCCCCTGGACACCATCCTGAACGACTACGGCGCGGTCTGGCCCGTCTTTTGAAGCCTTGCAAGCCACCGATGGTGGAAACCAGCAGTTTTTTTATGTTGCCTGCGGTAAACACCGTCTTCGTGCCTCCATCGACGGGGCAAGATACAGTGCAGGCCTCAAGATTGCCGCATTTGAGCCGACAAGAAATACGGTATTGCCCCTTTAGTTCCTTTTTTTGGCGGTCCGGCCGTCTGACAGAATCCATTCCCTATGTTTGTCCTTATTGGTTATGCCATCGCTTTCGGTTGCGTGTTCGGCGTGTATATCTTGCACGGCGGCAACGTTGTCGTCCTGGCCGGGGCGCTGCCCTTTGAAATGGCCACCATTGGTGGTTCAGCCTTTGGCGCGTTCCTTGTCTCCAATCCGCCCAAGGTGCTCAAAGCCACGATGGCGGCGGTTCTGCACGCTTTCAAAGGAGCGCGGCAGAACAAGGCCCGCTTCATGGATTTGCTGGCGCTGCTCTACGACATCCTGCAAAAAGCCCGCAAGGAAGGGCTGATGTCCATCGAAGGGGATGTGGAGGAGCCGCAGAACTCCCCCCTGTTCCAGAAGTACCCCAACCTGCTGGCAGACCACCATCTGATGGACTTCATGACCGACTACCTGCGCATGATGGTTTCCGGCAATCTCAATTCGCACGAGATCGAATCCCTCATGGACAACGAGATCGATGCCCACCACCAGGAAGCCCACCGCCCGGTGGCGGCCTTGCAGCGTCTGGCGGGCGCTTTGCCGGCCTTCGGCATCGTCGCTGCCGTGCTGGGGGTGGTCAATACGATGGGGTCCGTCGGGCAGCCGCCCTCGGTGCTGGGCGGGATGATTGCTTCGGCCCTGGTCGGCACGTTCCTGGGGATTTTGTTGTCCTACGCCCTGGTCGAGCCGATGGCTTCCCTGGTCGAGCACAACGTGCAGGATGCTTCCAAGGAGTTCGACTGCATCAAATGCACCTTGATTGCCAGCATGCAGGGCTACAACCCGCCCACTGCCATCGAATTTGGCCGCAAGGTGCTGTTCTCCACCGAGCGCCCCGGGTTCCTGGAGCTGGAATCCCACGTCAAGGGCAAGAAGTAAATGGCAACCTCTCCCCAGGGTCAGGCAGGCGGGAGCGAGAAAAAGCTCCAGCCCATCATCATCAAGCGCGTCAAGAAGGGGGGGCATGGTGTCCATGGCGGCGCATGGAAGATCGCCTATGCCGACTTTGTGACGGCCATGATGGCCTTTTTCCTGCTGATGTGGCTGCTCGGCTCCACGGCCAAGGGAGACTTGCAGGGGATTGCCGCCTATTTCAATTCGCCGCTGAAAGTGGCCATGCAGGGTGGCGACGGTGCCGGCAACAGCTCCAGCATCATTCCGGGCGGCGGTACCGACCTGGCCCGCATCAGTGGCCAGGTCAAGCGCTCGGAATCCGATGTCGATACCAGCCGACGCAAGGACATCGATGCCAAGGCCCGGCGTGCCCAGGAAGATGCGCAGCGTATCAAGGCGCTGCGGGCCAAGATCGACGCCGTGATCTCCAGCAACGCCACCCTCAACGAATATCGCTCGCAAATCCGCATGGATGTCACGCCGGATGGCCTGCAAATCCAGATCGTTGACGAGCAGAACCGCCCCATGTTCGACATCGGCAGTGCCATCGTCAAACCGTATATGCGCGACATCCTGCGTGAAGTGGGGGCCGCATTGGGGGGCGTGGAAAACCGTATCAGCCTGGCAGGCCATACCGATGCCGCTCCGTACGGCAATGGTGAGCGTGGTTATGGCAACTGGGAATTGTCGGTAGACCGTGCCAATGCTTCACGCCGTGAATTGGTGGCTGCCGGTATGCCGGACGACAAGCTGGCCCGGGTCGTCGGGTTGGCCTCCACGGATTTGCTGTTGCCCGATCAACCGCGTGCGCCGCAAAACCGGCGTATCACGATTACCGTCCTCACGCGTGAGGCCGAGGAGCGCCTGCTGGGGAAAAACCCCCAGGTCGTGACCCAGGAAACCGCCGTGCCGCAAGTGCTGGCAGGGCAAACCCCGGACAATCCACCCTCTGAACCGGAGACAATACCGGCATTGGCAGATGGATTGGCAGCGCAGCCGACTGCGACCAGTTCGACTGCACCTTGACTAATATAACTTTTGACCGAAAGGGGCCCGTGTGGCGAATACTGCCCTTCGTTTTTTGATCGTTGACGACTTCTCCACCATGCGCCGCATCGTGCGCAACCTGCTGAAAGAAAGCGGGTTTTCCGAAGCTGATGAAGCCGAAGATGGTGTCGTTGCCCTGCAGAAGCTGCGTAGCAGCAAATTCGACTTTGTCGTAACCGACATCAACATGCCGAACATGAACGGCTTTCAGCTTCTGGCTGAAGTCAAGTCGGATGAAAAACTCAAGCACCTGCCGGTGCTGATGGTGACGGCCGAGGCTCGCAAGGAGGATATTGTGGCTGCCGCCCAGGGGGGGGCTGCCGGTTATATCGTCAAGCCCTTCACCAAGGCGACCTTGGAAGAGAAAGTGAACCTGATCCTGAAAAAGCAGGGTCTGGCGTAAAGCGTTATGCAAGAAGAACAGTCCCCTCCCCCTGTGGATGCACCCGCAGCCAGCCTGGGCCAGGGCGGGGTGCACAACAAACTGGGCTTGCTGACGCGTCAGTTGCACGATGCCCTGCGTGAGTTGGGGTATGCCGACCGCCTGCGCAGCTCTGCCGACAAGCTGCCCGATGCCCAGAATCGCCTGTCCTACATCGCCCGGCTGACAGGCGAAGCGGCGGAAAAAGTCCTCACCCTGGTCGATGACGCGAAGGTGCGGCAAACCACCATCGTCAGTGAAACCAAGCGGATGCGCCAGTCCATGATTGCCGATCCGGTGGCGGCCGTGGCCAAGGGCCACATCATGAATTATCTGGAGGAGATGGAAAAATCCACGGAAATCGTGGATCAGCAGCTCACCGACATCATGATGGCGCAGGATTTTCATGACCTGACCGGGCAAGTCATCGCCAAGGTGGTCGGCCTTGCATCCAACCTGGAAAATCAACTGGTCGAGTTGCTGCTGCAAACCGCGCCTCCTGGTGCGGTGCCTGTGGCGCCGCCGGCTGTCGAGCCTGTGTCGGAAGTGAATGCCGAGGATGCCTGGGCTGCTGCCCTTGCAGAAGGCAGCTCCGGGGAAGCGCCGCCACTGGCGCATCCGGAGCTGAACGGCCCCGTGGTCGACCCGGAGGGCACGCCCAACGTGGTGTCCTCACAGTCCGAAGTGGACGACCTGCTTGCCAGCTTGGGTTTTAATAAAAAGTGCCTTAAACCCTTTTGGGATAAGCGGAATAAGCTCCTGTTTTTGATTATCTTCGGGCTCTTTTGTATCCGGGTGAAAGAATAAACGCCGTTTAACAAGCGCTTATTCCTGCTTTATCCAGAAGGCGGATCCGGACAATGGCGTGAGACCTTACCTCTCATGCCACCATGGAATCGAGCCAAGATAAATCCCTTCCAGCAACCGCCAGGAAGCTGCAGAAAACCCGCGAGAACGGACAGACGTCACGTTCGCGGGATCTGTCGCATCTGGCGGTTTTGGGCATGGGCTGTGCCGTCGTGCTGGCAGGCGGGCCGACCTTGCTGCAGCACATGCGCATTGAAATGGGACGGCAGCTGACCTTTGATGGGGCCAGCGTGCTGATGCCGCACCTGATGCTGGAGCGCCTGGCAAGCATGATGGGCCTTGGCATTGCCGGTGTGTGTGTGTTTGCCCTGTGCATCAATATCGCCTCGATCCTGCTCAGTTTGATGTCTGGCGGTTGGATCTTTAGCTGGAAACCCATCATGCCCAAGTTCAGCAAACTGAACCCCCTGGCCGGGCTGGGCAATGTGTTTTCCAAGCAGCAACTTATCACGGCGCTGAAGAACGTGGTGCTCACGCTGATTCTGGGCTTTGTCGCCTGGCTGCACATCCGCGATGGCATCCCTTATGTCGCCAAGCTGCCCGCCCAGGGTAGCCCGATGGCGTTGGCCATGGTGGGCAACTGGATCCTGTCGGGCCTTGCCATGCTGATGCTGGTCGTGTTCATCATTGCCCTGGTTGACGTGCCCCTGCAGAAATTCCTGTTCCTGCAACGTTTGAAGATGAGCCACCAGGAAGTCAAACAGGAGCACAAGGAGTCCGAAGGCAGCCCGGAGGTCAAGGGCAAGATCCGCCAGAAGCAGCGTGAGATGGCACACCGTGCCTCCGTCTCCCGCGTGCCGGCTGCCGACTTCGTGGTCACCAACCCGACCCACTACGCCGTGGCCCTGCGCTACGACGAAACGACCATGGCGGCACCTCAAGTGGTGGCCATGGGGGCGGATCTGATCGCCTTGAAAATCCGCGAAGTGGCCAAGGCCCACAGCGTGCCGGTGCTGGAGTCACCGATGTTGGCGCGGGCCTTGTACGCCCATGCCGAGCTGGACCAGGCCATACCGGCACAGCTCTATACCGCCGTCGCCCAGGTGCTGGCCTATGTCTATCGTCTCAAGGCCAGCCTGCGTGGGGATGCTCCTGCGCCGGGTGCGTTGGTGCAGCCGGACGTGCCGCAAGAGCTGGATCCGCACAGCAAAAAGCGCCCCCCGGCGCAGAACGTTTGATAAATCGAAGAAGGTGGTCGTGCTATGAATACCGCAAGTCTGAAAAACCTCCAGCAATGGGCTGGCCAGCATGGACTGGCTGCGCAAGGGCTGGCTGCACCGGTATTGGTGATCGCGATTCTGGCGCTGATGGTGCTGCCCATTCCACCCTGGCTGCTGGACACTTTCTTCACCTTGAACATTGCCGTGGCGCTGATGGTGATGATGATCGCCGCATACATGATCAAGCCGCTGGACTTTGCCGCCTTCCCTTCGGTGCTGCTGCTGACGACCCTGATGCGCCTGTCGCTCAACGTGGCCTCGACCCGGGTGGTGCTGATGGAAGGGCATACCGGCCCCGGTGCTGCCGGGGCGGTGATCGAGGCCTTCGGCCACTTCTTGATCGGCGGCAACTTTGCCGTGGGTCTGATCGTGTTTGCCATCCTGGTGGTCATCAACTTCATGGTCGTGACCAAAGGGGCCGAGCGGATTGCCGAGGTGTCAGCCCGGTTTACCCTGGATGCCATGCCTGGCAAGCAAATGGCCGTCGATGCCGATTTGAATGCAGGGCTGATTGACGAAGCCGAGGCCAAGCGCCGTCGTCTGGAAGTGCAGGAAGAGGCCAATTTCTTCGGCTCCATGGATGGTGCCAGCAAGTTTGTGCGTGGGGATGCGGTTGCCGGGATTTTGATTTTGATCATCAATATCATTGGCGGCTTTGCCATCGGCATGGCCCAGCACGGGCTGTCGGCCGGGGAAGCGGCCAATAGCTACATCCTGCTGGCGGTGGGTGATGCCCTGGTGGCACAGGTTCCTGGCCTGCTGATCTCGGTGGCAGCAGCCATGGTGATTTCCCGTGTCGGCAAGGACAACGATACCGGCAAGCAGATTGCTTCCCAGATGTTCATGTCGCCCCGCGCCCTGGGCATTACGGCGGCGATTTTGATCCTGCTGGGCTGCATTCCCGGTATGCCGCATACCGTGTTTCTGGTCATGGGTAGCGCCTTCGGCTATGGCGCCTGGCTTGCCATGAAGGCCAAGAACAAGCCGCAGGAGACAGAAGCGCAGGTTGCCGCCGCCCAGGAAGCTCTGGCGGCTCCCCAGCAGGAAACCGAGGCGACCTGGGACGATTTGCAGCCCGTTGATCTGCTGGGCCTGGAGCTGGGCTACCGTCTGATTGCCCTGGTGGATAAAAAGCGGCAAGGGGATTTGCTCACCCGCATCAAGGGCGTGCGTCGCAAATTTGCCCAGGAAGTGGGTTTCTTGCCGCCTGCGGTGCATGTGCGCGACAACCTGGAGCTGAAACCCAGTGCCTATCGCATCACCTTGCGCGGCGTGATGGTTGGCGAGGGCGAAGCTTTCCCCGGCATGTACCTGGCCATCAACCCGGGTGGCATCACCACGCCGCTGATCGGTACGCCCACCACCGATCCTGCTTTCGGCCTGCCGGCGCACTGGATCGACGAGCGCCAGAAGGAAGCGGCACAAATGGCCGGTTTTACCGTCGTTGATTCGGAAACTGTCATGGCGACACATTTGTCACACTTGATGCAAATGCATGCTGCCAAGTTGTTGAGCCGTTCCGAGGTACAGCAGCTGGTGGACCATGTGGCCAAGTCCGCTCCCCGGTTGATTGAAGAAGTGATTCCCAAGATGGTGCCTATTACCGTGTTCCAGAAAGTCCTCCAGCTGTTGCTGGAAGACGCGGTGCACATCCGTGATATCCGCACCATCATCGAGACGCTGGCAGAAAACGCCGGCGTGACGCAAGACCCGGCGGAGCTGGCGCGGCGCGTGCGCATTGCTCTGGCACCGGCCATCGTGCAGCAAATCTACGGGCCGACCCGTGAGCTGAATGTGATTGCCATCGAGCCAGGGCTGGAGCGCCTGCTGGTGCAGGCGCTGACCAATGCCAACGGCCCGTCGCTGGATCCCGGTGTGGCCGATGTGCTCACCCAGCGTGCAGCCGAAGTGGCCAACCAGCAAGAAGAGCTGGGTATGCCTGCCTGCCTGCTGGTGCCCGATCAAATCCGCAATGCCATTGCCCGCCTGGTGCGGCGCGTGGCCCCGCGCCTGCAAGTGCTGGCGCACAGTGAAATTCCCGAAACGCATTCCATCCGCATCGGCCCCATTCTTAAAGGTGCATGACTATGAACATCCAACGCTTTATTGCTCCCACCTCGCGTGAAGCTTTAGCCAAAGCACGGTCTGTTTTTGGCGAAGGCACCCTGATCCTGTCCAATCGCGCGACTGCCCAGGGGGTGGAAGTGATGGCCACGGCAGAAGACCACCTGCACCACATGGACAGCGGTCAGACGACCAGCTCCGGTCTGCGAGCCGCCATCCAGGCCCGGGACGCCGAGGAAACACGTCCCCTGCGCAAAGCCCCGGCCCCGGTGGCTGCTCCGGCAGCATCGGCGCGGCCAGCTCCTGTGCAGGTAAGCCCACGCCAAAGCGTGGCGGAGGATACCGAGCAACTGGCGATGAGCACGTTGTCGTTTCAGGACTATGTGCGCGAGCGCATGTTGCGCCGCCGCAGCGAAGGCATCCAGGCGACGGACTTGCCCGACGCGCAATTGCCCACTTTCGCCCGCAAGGCCCGCCAGGAAAGTTTGCAGGCAGCGGCAGCTCCGCAGCCCGTGCGCCAGAATCCCCTGCGGGCCATGATGACCGAGCAGCCCCAGACCAAAGCGATGCAGGCGCTGCCTGCCGTGAGTCCGGGCATGTTGCACGAGCTGCAATCGGTCAAAAGCCTGATTGAAGAGCGTTTCAATACCTTGGCCTGGCTGGGGCAGACGCGGCAGAATCCCTTGCAGTCCAACCTGATTCTGAAGCTGATCCGTGCCGGCTTTTCCCCGGCCTTGGCCCGAACCCTGATCGAACGGGTGCCGCAAAACAGCGGTCCGGCCGAGGCCCTGCGCTGGCTCATGCAGGTGCTGGAGCGCAATTTGCGCACCGACGCTGCTGCATCCCCGATTTACGAAGTGGGCGGCGTCTTTGCGCTGATCGGCTCTACTGGCGTGGGCAAAACCACCACCGCCGCCAAATTGGCAGCCCTGTGTGCCCAGAAGCATGGCCCGCAAAGCGTGGGTCTGATTACGCTGGATACTTACCGTGTTGGTGGCCATGAGCAACTGCGTGCCTATGGCCGGATGCTGGGTGTGGTCGCCCACCTGGCGCACGACAAAGCGGCATTGCAGGATTTGCTGGGCCTGCTCTCTGGCAAGAAGATGGTCATCATCGACACGACTGGCGTGGCTCCCCGCGACCCCCGCAAGGACGACATCCTGCAGGTGCTGGATCTCCCGGGCGTCCAGCAATTGCTGGTGACCAATGCCGGTTGCCATGGCGATACCCTGGATGAATCGCTGGCTGCCTTTAAGCATGGCAACTGCCGGCAGGCCATCCTTTCCAAGGTCGATGAGGCCGTCAAGCTTGGCCCCGCACTGGATGCCTTGATCCGTCATCAAATGGTGCTGCGGGGCGTCACTACGGGGCAGCGGGTGCCAGAGGATTTTGAGCGTGCCGTGGCCAGTGAGTTGATTGCCACCTCGATGCGCACGCACAGCAAATCGGCTTTCGATCCGAGCAGCCTGGATTTGGATTTTTTCTACGCAGATTCTCCATTGGGGGCCGCGACGGGAGGCTTCCATGCTTGAGAGCGGCTTGCACCAAGGCAGCAGCTTGCGCTGGTACACCCGTGGCTTGCGGGTTTTGAGCGTCATTCCATCCGGGGAGGCAGAAGACTTGTCTGCTCTCTGGAGTGCCTGTGCCGTGCTGCAGGAACAAGGTTATCCGGTAGTGATCCTGGATGGTCTGGAACGAGAAACAGGCCAGGCGCCTGGGTTGCAGGACATCCTGCAAGGCCATGCCGACTGTGGCCCTACCGCATTGTCGGCAGACATCACGCGTCCCCATGCCATTGCCAGTTTGCCGTCCGCACGGGGATTGGTGCAATTGGCGCATTTGGGACTGGCGAGCGGCCAGCGCCCTCTGAACCTGCTGTATCGGCATCTGCGCAACCATGCGCTGGTCGTGCTGCTGGCCCCTGCGCCCTTGCTGGCACCGGTATTGCAGGGAATACAGCAAGCGCCCTGGGTGCTTGTGCCGGGGCGACGCAGCAGCGTCGTTCCATGCTATCGGGCGCTCAAGCATATGTTTATGCACACGGGGGTAATGCCGCAGTTGCTGGCCTTGCGCCCAGCGCATACGGGACTGGATCCCTTGTTGAAATCCATCGCGCAGTGTGCGCACCATCATTTGCGCACCGAACCGCTGGCCCAGCAGGTCGATCCGGGCGATCCACGGGGATTGCAGCGCTGGGCGCTACAATGCTTAGAGCAGGGGCATATCGTCGCCATGCCTGAGCAGGCGGCTGCACCGCTCTCATTTACTCCCCCTTCGCCCGCTTTATCTTCAGTGTGGAATCATTGAGTTGATGTACACCGTTCACGGACAGTTAAGTCTTGATGCCCTGATACGCCAGCACGCTCCGCTGGTGCGGCGTATTGCGCAGCACATGATGGCCAAGCTGCCCCCCAGTGTCGAGCTGGACGACCTGATTCAGGTGGGCATGATTGGTCTGGCAGATGCGTTGTCGCGCTACGAGGCCAGCCAGGGTGTGCAATTCGAGACCTTTGCCAGCCAGCGCATCCGGGGTGCCATGCTCGATGAGCTGCGGGGCAATGACTGGATGAGCCGCAGTGCCCGCAAAGGCCAGAAAGACATCGAAGCGGCCATTCATCGCCTGGAGCAAACCTTGGGGCGCCCTCCCAAGGAGTCTGAAATCGCCCAGGAAATGGCGCTGGAACTGGCCGAATACCAGGAATTGCTGGGCAGGGTGCGTGGCACCCAACTGATTTATCTGGAAGATATCGGGCAAGGCGGTGATGAGGGGGAAAGCTTTCTTGATCGCCATGTGGCCGACGTCGAGGCCGATCCCTTTGCCCAGTTGCGTGATCACCGTTTGCGCCAGGCGCTGGTGCAGGCCATTGAAAACTTGCCCGAGCGCGAGAAATACGTCATGGCCATGTATTACGAGCATGACATGAACCTCAAGGAAATCGCTGCTGTGCTGGAAGTCACCGAATCGCGGATCAGCCAGTTGCACAGCCAGGCGATCGCGCGGTTGCGCACCAAAATGCGTTTGCATTGACGTGTTCAAGTTTCTGACAAACCTGCCGATAAAGGGCTAGGCCCAAGATGCGCAGGTAGCTGGGGTCAAGAGGATTGGGTGGTGCTAGCGGCAGTTTTCAGGCTTTTGCTTCAAGACCAATAGCGCCACAATAGACATTAGTGCATGCATGGCCTGTGGTTCTGCATGGCAGTTTGAGGAGTATTCACCATGGCAATTTCATCCGCAGGTATCGGCAGTGGCTTGGACGTCGGCAAGATCGTCGAGCAGATGGTCGCGGCGGAAAAAACGCCGCTGAAGAAACTTGAAACCAAGGCCGAAGGGATTCAGACGCAGATCTCCACTTACGGCGAAATCAAATCCCTCACCTCCAAACTGGGTGACATCGTCTCCAAGCTCACGCGTGACAGTGCCTGGAACGGGGTGAATATCAGCTCCAGCAACAGCACCATTTCCGGCACCATGACGGGTATTGCCACGCCTGGTACGTACAACATCCGTGTCACCCATCTGGCGCAGGCGCAGACCACGGTGGTTGGCGGTGCCGATGCTGATGCTGGTGCCGTTGCTCTGGCCAAGGATGAAACCATGGGGGCCAGCGGCAAGATCACCCTGAAGATGGGCGATGTCGAGAAGGAGTTGAGTATTTCCAGCTCCGACACGTTGACCAAGATTGCCGCCAAGGTGAATGAGGCCGGAATGGGGGTTCAGGCTTCGGTGGTCACCGATGTGGACGGCAAAGAGCGCCTGATGCTGCGCTCCAAGGAAACCGGTACTGACAAAGCATTCACCGTGGAAATTGACCCCGCCCTGTCCAAACTGGGACAGGCCCCGGCTCAGGCAGCGCAGAACGCCAAGGTGGAACTCAACGGCATGGCGGTCGAGTCCAGCAGCAATACCTTCGCCAACACCATTCCTGGCCTGTCGTTCACCGTGTCCGAAGTGACCACAAACGATGCCACCCTGACTGTCAAGGCCGATACCGAGGCCATGAAGAAGAACATTCAGGAGTTTGTCGACGCCTACAACGAGCTGAACGACCTGCTCACCAAGTCCACCAAGTCTGTACGCACGGCGGACGGTAAAGTCGATCAGAGTGCGCAAAATAGTGGGGCTGGTACCTTGCAGGGCGATAGCGCCACGGTGAGCTTGCAAAACTCATTGCGTATGCTGACCCAAGGAATTTCTGGCAGCAAAGGCAGCTTGACACGCTTGTCCGATATTGGCATTCAGATGCAGGAGGGCGGCAAGCTCAGTCTTGATGCCAGCAAACTGGACAAGGCCCTGACCAATATCGACGACTTGAAAGGGCTGTTTGCCAACAAAGCCGATGGCCTGGGGCAAGGCGGTGGGATTGCCGTGAACTTTAAAAATTTCACCGACAAGCTGTTGGCGTTTGACGGCACGCTGAATACCAAGTCCGATTCGCTGGAGAGTAAGCTCAAGAGCAACACCGCCGAACAGGACAAGGTCAATAAACGCGCCGATGCGCTGGAGACACGGCTCTATCAACAGTATTCGGCACTGGACGTCAAGATGGCGTCGCTGAACGCGTTGAATTCCTATGTCTCGCAAATGGTGACGACATGGAATAAATCCAAGGATTAAGCCCGGTACCCAAGCCGTCGTCTTGCCAGCTTTTTTTACGATTGCCAAGGATTTGCATGTTTTCTTCTCCAGGATTCAACAGGGCCAATGCCTACCGTCAGGTAGGTGCGCATTCGGGGGTGGAAAACGCCTCGCCCCATGCCTTGATACAAATGTTGTTCGATGGCCTGTTTCAAAGCCTGAACGCTGCTCGCGGTGCGATACAGCGTGGCGAGGTGGAGGAAAAAGGCCGTCATTTGGGCAAAGCCGTGCGCATCCTGCAGGAAGGGTTGGCGGCGGGCTTGGACCTGGAAAAAGGCGGGGAGTTGGCCGGCAACTTGAAGCTGTTGTACGACTATTGCGTAAAGCAGCTGACCCAGGCCAATGTCCGCAATGATCCGGCTCTGGTCGAGGAAGTCATGGGGGTGCTGCAGCCCGTAGCACAAGGTTGGAAAGAAATTGGCCCACAGGGCAGCGCAACTGCTGGCGCCTGAAAGCGCCAAGGAGTGAGGGAGATGCAATTGCTGGATTTTTACAAAGCTATCGAAAACAAGAGCGCAGATATGTTGCAGGCGGCCATGAACAGCAACTGGGATGCGGTGGCGGATTGCGAAAAGGCCTGTTCCGTGTTGATCGGCGAACTGCGGGCGCAAGGTGAGCAGCAGGCGCTATCGTCGCAAGAACGCAAGGAAAAAACACGCATCATGCAGCGCATCCTGCGCAACGATGCGCAAATCCGCCTGCTGGCCGAACCGTGGCTGGCCACCCTGGAATATATGGGGACAGCACCTGCAGGTTCTGCACTGCACTAATGGCCTCTTGATTTTTCAAACACCCTCCAAGGTGTTGTTCGCTGCCCGGATAGCCTGTCTATCCGGGCTTTTTTCTTGGCCGGTTTAGCGCAGAAACAGCTGGTAGGCCGGATTGCTGGTTTCCTCTACCCAGGGGTAGCCCAGGCTGTCCAGGAAGGCGGCGAACTGCGCATCGTCCTGGGCGGGAACCTGGATGCCGACCAGGATGCGCCCATAGTCGGCGCCCTGATTGCGGTAGTGGAACAGCGAGATGTTCCAGTTGGGGTGCATCAGGCTCAGGAATTTCAGCAGGGCGCCCGGGCGTTCCGGGAAGACAAAGCGCAGCAGGCGCTCATCCTGTGCCAGGGCGGAGGCGCCGCCCACCATGTGGCGCAGGTGCTCCTTGGCCATGTCGTCGTGGGTCAGGTCGAGCGCGGCAAAGCCGTGGGTCTGGAAGTGTTCGACGATCTCGGTCGATTCGCCGGGGGCGCTGGTGGAAAGGCCCACGAACACATGGGCGCGGGTCTGGTCGCTGATGCGGTAGTTGAACTCGGTCACGCTGCGCGGTCCGCCGGGAAGCAGGTCGATGAGCTGGCAAAAGCGGCGAAAGCTGCCACGTTCCTCGGGGATGGTGACGGCCAGCAGGGCCTCGCGTTCCTCGCCTACATTGGTGCGTTCGGCCACGAAGCGCAGGCGGTCGAAATTCATGTTCGCGCCGCACAGAATCGCGGCGTAGGTTTCGCCTTCCGTCTTGTGCTCGGCGACATACTGCTTGATGGCGGCCACGGCCAGGGCGCCGGCGGGTTCGACGATCGAGCGGGTATCGACGAACACGTCCTTGATGGCGGCGCAGACGGCATCGGTATCGACGACCACGAAGTCATCGACCAGCGCCTGGGCAATGCGGAAAGTCTCCTGCCCCACCAGTTTCACGGCCGTGCCGTCCGAGAACAGGCCCACATCCGGCAGCTCCACACGCTGGCCCGCCAGCACCGACTGCCGCATGGCGTCCGAATCCTTGGTCTGCACGCCAATGACCTTGATGTCCGGGCGCACCGCCTTGATGTAGTTGGCCACGCCCGAGATCAGGCCGCCGCCGCCGATGGCGACGAACACGGCGTCCAGGCGCGGGCTGCCCAGCTTTTGCAGTTGTTGCAGCATTTCCATGGCCACCGTGCCCTGGCCCGCGATCACGTCCGGGTCGTCAAAGGGGTGGATGAAGGTCAGCCCCTGCTTTTCCTGCAGCACTACGGCGTGCTGGTAGGCATCGGAATAGCTCTCGCCCGCCAGCACCACCTCGCCGCCCAGCGCGGCCACGGCATCGATCTTGAGCTGCGGTGTGGTCGTCGGCATGACGATGACGGCGCGGCAGTCCAGCTTGCGGGCGCCCAGGGCCACGCCTTGGGCGTGGTTGCCGGCGGAGGCGCAAATCACCCCGCGCTCCAGCTGACCGGGGGTGAGGTTGGCCATTTTGTTGTACGCACCGCGCAGCTTGAAGCTGAACACCGGCTGCTGATCCTCGCGCTTGAGCAGCACCTTGTTGCCCAGGCGGCGGCTGAGGTTTTTGGCGACTTCCAGGTCGGTTTCCAGGGCGACGTCGTAGACGCGGGCGTTCAGGATGCGGGTCAGATAGTCGGCAGGCGTGAGGGCGGCAGATTCAGGGGGCAAGGTCGTCATAAGAATTCGGGATACGGGGGCGGGCCGGTGCCCGTCCGCAAAACCGAACATCATAGGCACTACGCCCGGCTCCTGCGCGAACGCTGTACGAGGCCGGGCATCGCCAGCCCCTAGCGGTCAGGATGGACGAAAAAAAACCCCGGGTCGTGAAACCCAGGGTTGGAATCCACCTTTGGAGGGTGGAGGAGACAACAGGTGCGATACATTCGCGATGTCAGGGATTCTAAGTAGATTTGTGTTGCGTTGCAACAAATTTAATTCACAAGGAGATTGCATGGAATGCACAGTGAGCTGGACGGGCGCCAGCGGTACCCGTTCGGGCATGGGCTTTGTCGCGGAAACCGGCAGCGGCCATATCGTGAACATGGACGGTGCGCCCGACGAGCGCACCCCCGCCAATGGCGGCCAGAACCTGGCGGCGCGGCCCATGGAGCTGCTGCTGGCGGGCATGGGCGGCTGCACGGCCTACGACGTGGTGCTGATCCTCAAGCGTGGCCGCCACGACGTGCGCGGCTGCACGGTGCAGATCCAGGCCGAACGTGCCGAGGTCGAGCCCAAGGTGTTCACCACCATCAACCTGCACTTCACCGTGACCGGCAAGGACCTGCCCGCAGCGGCCGTGGAACGCGCCATTGCCTTGAGCCACGAGAAATACTGCTCGGCCAGCATCATGCTGGGCAAAACCGCGCAGATGACCACCAGCTTTGCGGTTGTGCAATTTTGATAGCTTTTCCCGCTGAGATTTAGACATTATCCGGCTAAAAACTCATCCAAAGCAGCCTGGGCTATGCGCCAGGCGCTTCCAATTTTGCGGCCCTTGAGGGTGCCTGCTTCCAGCTCGGCCAGCACATCGGCCACGTCCACGCCCAGCAGCTGCGCGGCCTGTTCTGGCGTGTAGACCTGCAACGCGGGGGCGGCAGGGGCGGTGTCGGGG
>CABIIJ010000065.1 GCA_902175065.1 uncultured Comamonas sp.
GGTTTTTTGCTGCCTTGCCCGAAGGGTTGCCCCGCCAAGACAACATCTGCTGCGTTGCAAATCCTCGCCGCCCCACCAGGGCGACTGCGGTTTGCGCCTTGCATCTGCCGCCCTGGTGGGGCAACGGGCACCATGAAAAGATCGTGAACAGGTTCTTAGGTTTGAACCGGCACCCGCCCCAGCCTGGAGAGCACCATGACTTCCCCTGACCTCTACTGCGTTTTCGGCCACCCCATTGCGCACAGCCGCTCGCCCTGGATTCACCGGCGCTTTGCCGAGCTGACCGGGCAGCACCTGGATTACCAGGCACGTTTGGCCCCGTTGGACGGTTTTGCCGACAGTTTGCGTGACTTTATCGCCCAGGGCGGCCAGGGCGCGAACGTCACCGTCCCGTTCAAGCACGAGGCGCACGCCTGCGCCCGGACGCGCAGCCAGCGCGTCGAGCTGGCTGGGGCGGCCAATACCCTGGTGATCGGGGCCGATGGACAGGTTCACGCCGACAACACCGACGGCCTGGGCCTGGTGGCCGACATCACGCGCAACGCCGGCGTGGCGCTGGCCGGGGCCGACGTGCTGCTGGTCGGCGCGGGCGGCGCGGCAGCGGGCGTGCTCGGGCCGCTGATCGAAGAGCGGCCGCGCAGCATCACCGTGTGCAACCGCACCCGTGCCAAGGCCGATGCCCTGGCGCAGCGCCATCAGGCGCTGGCCCATGCCGCCGGGGTGGCCCTGGCGGTGCAGGAGCAGGCCGCGCTGGCGGGCGATTTTTCCGTGGTCATCAACGCCACGGCGGCCAGTTTGCAGGGCGGGAGCATTCCCATCGCCGCGCAGGCGCTGCGCCCCGGCGCCCTGGCCTACGACATGATGTATGGCCCGGCAGCGCAAGGCTTTCTCGCCTGGGCGCAGCAGCATGGCGCAGTGGCCCGCGACGGCCTGGGCATGCTGGTGGAGCAGGCCGCAGCCGCTTTTGCCCTGTGGCGCGGCGTGCAGCCGCCCGCCGCCCAGGTGCTGGCCGAGCTGCGGGCGCAATTGGCGTCCTCCGGGGCATGACCGCGCTGAAAACCTTCGTCGCCGGGCTGGAGCGCTGGCTGCTGGCCGTGATCGCGGCGGGCGTGCTGCTGCAACTGTTTTTCGTGCTGCGCATCGCGCTCATGGCCTGGTGGGCGCCGCAATCGACGGCTTTCGAGCGCAGCCAGTTGTGGCAGCACTGGCAGTCGGGTGCGGCAACGCCCTGGCGCCAGCAGTGGGTGGATTACGCGCAGATCGCCCCGGCGCTGAAAAAAGCGGTTTTGACCGCAGAAGACGACTTGTTCACCGAACATGACGGCGTGCGCTGGCAGGCGATCGAGAAAGCCTGGCAGCGCAACCAGCAGGCGCAGGCCAAGGCCGACCAGGGCAGCCAGCCGGCCAAGGTCTACGGCGGCTCCACCATCACCCAGCAACTGGCGAAGAATTTGCTGCTTTCCGGCGAGCGCAGCCTGCTGCGCAAGGGCCAGGAGCTGGTGCTGACCTTTCTGCTGGAGCAGTTGCTGGACAAGCGCCGCATCCTGGAGCTGTACCTGAACCATGCCGAATGGGGCCAGGGCATCTTTGGCGCCCAGGCGGCGGCGCAGCATTACTTCAGGAAACCGGCCAGCCAGCTCACCACGCTGGAGGCGGCCCGCCTGGCGGTCATGTTGCCGCGCCCGCGCTATTACCAGCAACATTGGCAATCATCGGCGTATCTCAACCAGCGCTCCCAGGCGATTGCCCGGCGCATGGCGGCAACGGACATCCCTTGAACTCTTTGAACGTGTTTACGATCTCCACGCGGGTGTGCAGTCGCGGCCTCGGGCGCTCTGCGGCGTTGCAAATCCTCGCCATAGCACCGCTATGGCTGCGGTTTGCGCCTTGCAGCCCATCCCGATCCGCATCCTGCACCCCTTCGCGCTGAGATCGTAAATACGTTCTTATAAACAGGAGCACCTGCCGCGCGTACTCTCTTGTTTTCAGATAGTTTTATTCTTGTAATTGTTTATTCACCAGCGGAAACAGCTCACTTTATGCGAATTATTGGTATCGACCCCGGCTTGCAGACCACCGGCTTTGGCATCATCGACTGCCAGGGGCGGCAGTTGCAGTACGTGGCCAGCGGCACCATTCGCACCACGCGCACGCCGGGGGTGGAACTTGGGGATTTGCCGGCGCGGCTGAAAATCATTTTTCAAAGCCTGGGCGAAGTCGTGCAGCGCTACCAGCCCGGCGTGGCGGCGGTGGAGATCGTGTTCGTCAACGTCAATCCGCAATCGACCCTGCTGCTCGGGCAGGCGCGGGGCGCGGCCTTGACGGCGCTGGTAGCGCACGATCTGGCCGTGGCCGAATACACGGCCTTGCAGATGAAGAAGGCCATGACCGGCAATGGCCGCGCCGCCAAGGCGCAAATCCAGGCCATGGTGCAGCACATGCTGCGCCTGCCCGGCCTGCCCGGGCCGGACGCGGCCGACGCGCTGGGACTGGCCATCACCCACGCCCATGCCGCCCCCATGCTGGACAAGCTGGCCAGCCAGGCCAGCCTGCAGCGGCGCCAGTACGCCATGCTCAAGGGCGGGCGGGTGTATTGAGGTCGTATTGGATGGTGTTCGCATCTAAAAAGTGAAAGATGACGACAGAAGAAAGCGTCATTTCCGTACTCTCCCGCCGTCATTTCAGCGCTTTCCTACCGTCATTCCCGCGCAGGCGGGAATCCAGTGCGCCCGATGAACGCTGTCGCTGGATGCCCGCCTGCGCGGGCATGACGGGTGGTCATTGTTTGTTGTATTGAAGAAGAAAGTTGGCACAGTTTGCAGAAGTTGTTGAACGATAGGCGCGTGCGTCTGGGCTTGGCTGCCTGGCTGCTGCTGGCTGCGTGCGTCGCGCAGGCGGCGGGCAGTTTGCACGGCAAGGTCGTCGGCGTGGCCGATGGCGATACCGTCACAGTGCTGGACGCCAGGAAAAAGCGCCACAAAATCCGCTTGCAAGGCATCGACGCGCCCGAGCTGCGCCAGGCGTTTGGCCGCAAGTCCAAGCAATCGCTGTCCGATCTCGTGTTCGGCCAGCCGGTCAAGGTCGTGCTCCAGCAGCGGGACCGCTACGGGCGCTGGCTGGGCAAGGTCATGGTGGCCGACCCCGGCTGCCGCGCTGCCCGATGCCCGCTGACGCTGGATGCCGGGCACGCCCAGCTCACCCGGGGGCTGGCCTGGTGGTACCGCGCCTACGCCAGGGAGCAAAGCGCAGCCGATGCGGCGGCCTACGAACGGGCCGAGCAGGAGGCCCGCGCCCGCCGCGCCGGCCTGTGGCAAAGCGCCAGGCCGACACCGCCCTGGGCCTGGCGGCGCAAACACGCGTCCTCCTGATGCCATTGCCTCCATCCCCGTTCCCACTCCGGGTTTACGCCGAGACGGGGAATGCGTTCTGATACCCTTGGCCGCTATGCGTACTGCCAGATACCAGGATTCAAGCCTGGAAATTGCCGAGACTGCCGCCCGCCTGATCGTCGAAGAGGGGCTGGAGTGGGGCGCGGCCAAGCGCCGCGCCGTCAAGCAACTGGGCCTGCCCGTGCGCACGGCCCTGCCCGACAACGTGCTGCTCGAAGACGTGGTGCGGGATTATCTGGCGCTGTTCTGCGCCGATACCCAGCCGCACGAGCTGCGGGCGCTGCGCGAGCTGGCGCTGGTGTGGATGCAGCGGTTGCAGGACTTTCGCCCGCACCTGACCGGTGCCGTGTGGCGCGGCACGGCCACGCGGCTGTCCGATATTTATCTGCAATTGTTTTGCGATGACCCCAAATCGGCGGAAATAGCCTTGATCGACCGCCAGGTGCGCTTTGACGTCAGCCAGGTGCCCGGCTTCAAGGGGGCGCTGGTCGATGCCCTGAGCATCCACAGCCTGTGCCAGCCGCTGGGCGAGATGGTCGGCATCCACCTGCTGATCCATGATTTTGACGAGCTGCGCGGCGCCCTGAAGCCCGACAGCCAGGGCCGCAGCCCCCGGGGGGATCTGCACGCCTTGCAAACCTTGCTGGCCGAGCAGGAGGAACCATGACTGTAGAAAAAACCAAGCCGCCGGCCTCGCGCCGCCACTGGCTGCTGGCCGCCGGCGGTGTCGCCGTGACCGCTGGCGTCGGCATCGGGGTATGGCAGCGCGTGCGCCCCAAGGCCGAGCTGGAGGCCGCCCTGGATGCTTTCTGGGCGCAGCAATGGCCTACCGCTACCGGGGAAATGGTCGCTTTGCGCCAGTACCGGGGCGGCCAGCCGCTGCTGGTGAACTTCTGGGCCACCTGGTGCCCGCCGTGCGTGGAGGAGCTGCCGCTGCTCGACCGCTTTGCCCGGGCGCAAAACCAGGGCACAGGCCAGGCCGCAGGCCAGGGGGTGCGCGTGCTGGGCATTGCGGCCGACAAGGCCGCCAGCGTCACCCGCTGGTTGCAGCGCCAGCCGCTCGGTTATCCGGTGGTGATTGCCGAGACCGGCGGCGTGGCCGTGACCCGCACCCTGGGCAACAGCAACGGGGGGCTGCCGTTTTCCCTGCTGTTCGATGCTGCCGGGCAGCTCCGGCAGCGTAGAATCGGCGCCTTCTCCGAGGAAATCCTGCAGCGCTGGGCTGCTGCCGTTTAGCCGCAGATAGCGACAAAGGTCTGCAACAGCGCACCGTCATAGAAAAATTCCACGATGACGTTGATTGAAAATAGCTACCGAAGAACGCAAAAGGCCCAAATTAAGGTACATTCGCGCCCTTGTTCAGTCTTTAGCTGTTGGAGCTTTCATGGATCTGCGTAAACTCAAAACCCTCATCGACCTGGTGTCCGAGTCCAATGTCTCGGAGCTGGAAATCACCGAGGCCGAGGGCAAAGTCCGCATCGTCAAAAGCGCTGGCGTCGTGCAGCAGTTCGTCGCTGCCGCTCCCGTGGCTGCGGCCCCTGCACCGGCGGCGGCGCCCGCTGCCGCCCCCGTGGCGGAATTGCCGGCCCCGGCCGCCGCTGCCGTCACCGGCCACCAGGTCAAGTCGCCCATGGTGGGCACTTTCTACCGCGCTTCCAGCCCCGGAGCCAAGCCGTTCATCGAAATCGGCGCCCAGGTCAAGGAAGGCGACGTGCTGTGCATCATCGAGGCCATGAAGATCCTCAACGAGATCGAGGCCGACAAGTCCGGCACCGTCACCCGCGTGCTGGCGGAAAACGGCCAGGCGGTCGAATACGGCCAACCGCTGTTCGTGATCGAGTAATCGTCATCACTCATTCCACTTCCATATCAATAGAGTACGCGAAGGCGAAGCGCAGACATTACTGGCGTAAGGCCAGCGAAGCCGACAAAGTAATCTATTGATCTGGAATTGGAATCACTGACGTGGGCGCCAGCACGGAAATCATTGTGGATGGCGTCAGCGTCGTGCAGGACGAACTCGCCCCGCTGCGGGCGCGAAACAACGAGGAGCCTTCTTTCATGTTTAAAAAAATCCTGGTGGCCAACCGCGGTGAGATTGCCTTGCGCATCCAGCGTGCGTGCCGCGAAATGGGCATCAAGGCGGTCATGGTGTATTCCGAAGCCGACCGCGATGCCAAATACGTCAAGCTGGCCGACGAGGCCGTGTGCATCGGCCCTGCGCCCTCGCCACTGTCCTACCTGAACATGCCGGCGCTGATCTCCGCCGCCGAGGTGACGGACTCCGAAGCCATCCACCCCGGCTACGGCTTCCTGGCCGAGAACGCCGACTTTGCCGAGCGCGTCGAGCAAAGCGGCTTCCAGTTCATCGGCCCGACGGCCGAGTCCATCCGCATCATGGGCGACAAGGTGTCCGCCAAGCAGGCCATGATCAAGGCGGGCGTGCCCTGCGTGCCCGGTTCGGACGGCGAGCTGCCGGACGACCCGGCGCAGATCCGCCGCATCGCCAAGTCCATCGGTTACCCGGTCATCGTCAAGGCCGCAGGCGGCGGCGGCGGGCGCGGGATGCGCGTGGTGCATACCGAAGCGGCTCTGGTCAATGCCGTGCAGATGACCAAGGCCGAGGCGCAGGTGGCCTTCGGCAACCCGGCGGTGTACATGGAGAAATTCCTGCAGAACCCGCGCCACATCGAAATCCAGATCCTGGCCGACAAGCACAAGAACGCCGTCTACCTGGGCGAGCGCGACTGCTCCATGCAGCGGCGCCACCAGAAGGTGATCGAGGAAGCCCCGGCCCCCGGCATCCCGCGCCGCCTGATCGAGAAGGTGGGGGAGCGCTGCGTGAGCGCCTGCAAGAAAATCGGCTACCGTGGCGCGGGCACCTTCGAGTTCCTGTACGAAAACGGCGAGTTCTACTTCATCGAGATGAACACCCGCGTGCAGGTCGAACACCCCGTGACCGAGCTGATCACCGGCGTGGACATCGTGAAAACGCAGATCATGGTCGCCGCCGACGAGAAGCTGCCCTTCACCCAGCGCCAGATCAACGCACAGATGCGCGGCCACGCCATCGAGTGCCGCATCAACGCCGAAGACCCGTTCAAGTTCATCCCCTCGCCCGGGCGGGTGACGATGTGGCACATGCCCGGCGGCCCCGGCGTGCGCGTCGATTCGCACGTCTACAACAACTACTTCGTGCCGCCGAACTACGACTCGATGATCGGCAAGCTCATCGTCTACGGCGACACGCGCGAACAGGCCATGGCGCGGATGCGCACGGCGCTGTCGGAAGTGGTGATCGAAGGCATCAAGACCAACGTGCCCCTGCACCAGGAACTGATGGTCGATGCCGGCTTTGCCGAAGGCGGCACCAACATCCACTACCTGGAGCATTGGCTGGAGCAGCGCAAGCGCTGATGCCATTTCCTTTTCGTCAGAACTACCAGAAAACATAGCTATCACCGCTTGCCAATAATGGATTTCAGGATTGAATGATTCTGAACCCCTTGTTTGGCAAGCGGTGATAGCTATTAACGTTATAGAAAGCCCCCGCCATGTTTGAACTGATCCTGATGTGCCCCCAAGAACAGGTGGAAGACGTGAGCGACGCGCTGGACGCGCTCGATGCCCTGAGCGTCTCGGTCGAGGACATGGATGCGCACACCGACGCCGAGCAGGCCCTGTTCGGCGAGCCGGGTATGCCCGCCCCCAAGGACGGCTGGAACCGCAGCCGCATCACCGCCCTGTTCCAGGAACGCGCCGGTGCCGACGAAGCGGCGCGGCTGCTGGCCCTGCAGGACTTCTTCACCGGCTGCGAAGTGCTGGGCATCCAGCCGTTGCAGCAGCAGGACTGGGTGCGCCTGACGCAGGCGCAATTCCAGCCGGTGGACATCACGCCCGACTTCTGGATCGTGCCCACCTGGCATGAATTGCCCGAAGCCGCCAGGGTCAGCATCCGCCTGGATCCCGGCCTGGCCTTCGGCACCGGCACCCACCCCACCACGCGCATGTGCCTGCGCTGGATTGCCCGCCAGCCGGCAGGCAGCCTGGGCCGCGTGCTGGACTACGGCTGCGGCTCGGGCATCCTGGCCATCGGCGCAGCCAAGTTCGGGGCGCAGGCCATCGACGCCGTGGACATCGACCCCGATGCCGTCACCTCCTGCCAGCTCAACGCCCAGGCCAACCACGTCCAGTTGCACGCCGGGCTGCCCGACCGGGCCAGCGGCCAGTACCAGACCGTGCTGGCCAACATCCTGGCCACGCCGCTGAAAGTGCTGGCCCCGCTGCTGTGCAGCCATGTCCAGGCAGGCGGCCACCTGGTGCTGGCCGGTATCCTGGAGCGCCAGACCGAGGAGCTGATCGACGCCTACGCCCCCTACCTGCCCCTGCAGGTCGCCGACAGCGAGGACGGCTGGGTGCTCATGACCGCGCAGCGCCAATAAATCGGCGCCTGCGGCAGCTTCTACAATCGCCGGGCCATGAGCTTGATCACCTGCTGCCCCTCCTGCGGAACCCGGTTCCGGGTCGTTCCCGACCAACTGCGCATCTCCGATGGCTGGGTGCGCTGCGGGCGTTGCCAGGAAGTGTTCGATGCGGCCGCTGCGTTGCAGGAGGCGCAGCCGCCGGCCTCCCCCCAGCCTGTCCCGGCAGCACCCGCGCAGCAGCCGTCTCCTGCCGTGGTGCCGGAACGGGCGCCGGAACCTGATCCGCTGCCCATGCCCGAACCCCAGCCAGAGCCAGAGCCAGAGCCAGAGCCAGAGCCAGAGCCAGAGCCAGAGCCAGAGCCAGAGCCAGAACCTGAACCGGAACCGGAACCGGAACCGGAACTTGAACTGGAGCCAGAACCGGAACCGGAGTCAGCAGCGCCGATGCCGGAGGAAGATCCGTCCCTGCCCCCGGTGGAGGACGACTTCACCGCCTCCCTGACCCTGACCGCGCAGGAAATGGCGCTCCCGGCGCTGGCGCAGGAAGACCTGCCCGCAGACCTGCCGGATGTGGCCCTGGACAGGGCCGATCCCCCGCTCGATGCGCCGGATACCGCCATCCCGCCGCCCAGCTTTGTGCGCCAGGCCCAGCGCCGGGCACGCTGGAACCGGCCCTGGCTGCGTTTTGTCGCCTGGGTGCTGGTGCTGTTGCTGCCCCTGGTGCTGGTGCTGCAGTTCTTGTTCTACCAGCGCAACACCCTGGCGGCGCAGGCACCGGCGCTGCGCCCGCTGCTGGTCAGCCTGTGCCAGATCGCCGGATGTTCGATTGCCGCGCCGCAAAACATTGCCATGGTGGTGGTGTCCGGCTCGGCCTTCAACCAGGAAGCCCAGCCGGGCCGCTACCGCCTGGGCCTGAGCGTGCGCAACCAGTCCAGCAGCATCGTCGCCACCCCGGCGCTGGAGCTGACGCTGACCGATGCCAGCGATCAGCCCCTGGTACGCAAAATTTTCCGGCCCGCCGAGCTGGGGATGCCCGCCGAGCTGGGCCCCCGGGCCGAATGGAGCGGCAGCCTGCCTTTGGCCGTGCAGCCCCTGCCCCAGCCGATTGCGGGCTACCGCATGGAACTGTTTTATCCCTAACTGTTTGAGAAAGATTGCGTATGACCGCCCTGATCTGCGGCTCCCTGGCGTTTGACACCATCATGGGCTTTGAAGGCCGCTTTGCCGACCAAATCCTGCCCCAGCAGCTGCACATCCTGAATGTGTCCTTTCTGGTGCCTTCGCTGCGCCGCGACTTTGGCGGCTGTGCGGGCAACATCGCCTACAGCCTGAAGCTCCTGGGGGGCGAGCCCCTGCCCATGGCCACCGTCGGGCAGGACGGTGCCGACTACCTGCAGCGCCTGCAGGGCCTGGGCATCCGCACCGGCTGCGTCCGGGAGGTGCCGGACAGCTACACCGCCCAGGCGATGATCATGACCGACCGCGACAACAACCAGATCACCGCCTTTCACCCCGGGGCGATGAACCAGGCGCACCTGAACACGATCGACGCCAGCCTGGGGGCAAAAATCGCCATCGTCGCCCCCGATGGCCGCGATGCCATGCTGCAGCACGCGGCGCAATTGCAGGCGGCGGGCATTCCTTTCGTTTTCGACCCCGGCCAGGGGCTGCCCATGTTCAATGGCGAGGAACTGCTCACCTTCATCGACCAGGCTACCTGGATCGCGGTCAATGACTACGAAGCGCAAATGCTGTGCGAGCGCACCGGGCTGGACCTGGCTGCCCTGTCCGGCAAGGTGCAAGGATTGGTCGTCACCCTGGGCGCCCAGGGCTGCCAGGTCTGGCAGCAGGGGCAGGTGACGGAGGTGCCTGCCTGCACGCCCAAGGCGGTGGTCGACCCCACGGGCTGCGGCGATGCCTGGCGCGGTGCCCTGCTGTTCGGCCTGCTGCAAGGCTGGGATCTGCCCCGCTGCGCCGCCCTGGGCAACCGCCTGGGGGCATTGAAAGTGGCGGCCCAGGGGCCGCAGAACTACCAGCTGGACTTTGACCCCTTAAACTGCGCCGGGTAGCACACACGTTAGAACCTGTTTGCGATCTTTTCATGGTGTCCGCAAGGCAGCAAAAGGCCGCAATCCAGGCGCGTGCCGCAGCTCAGGCTGGTGGCCTGAGCAAGGTGCGCAACGACGAGTGCGGTTTTTTGCTGTCTTGCCCGAAGGGTTGCTCCGCCAAGACAGCATCTGCGGCGTTGCAAATCCTCGCCGCCCCACCAGGGCGACTGCGGTTTGCGCCTTGCATCTGCCGCCTTGGCGGAGCAACGGGCACCATGAAAAGATCGTAAACAGGTTCTTAGAGAAAAGGGGGCCTATGCTGACGCAGTTTTTCGTGCAAGGCTGGGCGCCCGATCCCCTGCTGTGGGCGCAGCACGACCCCTGGCTGGTGCTGTTGTCGGTACTGGTGTCGGTCGGGGCGTCCGCCGTGGCGCTGCATATGGCGCAACTGGCCCGCAAGGCCCAGAACACCCGGGGGCGCAATCTGGCGTTGGGTTTTGGCGCCCTGGCCCTGGGCAGTGGCGTCTGGACCATGCACTACGTCGGGATGCTGGCCTTTGCCGTTTGCGGGCAGGCCAGCTTCCATCCCTGGATGACGGCCTTGTCCGTGCTGCCGAGCATCGTTGCGTCCTGGGTGGCGCTGCGGCTGCTGATGCGTGAAACCGTCACCAGGCCGGTGCTGCTCAAGGCGGCACTGCTGGTGGGGGCGGGCATTGGCACCATGCACTATCTGGGCATGGCCGCGTCCGACCTGGCGCCTGCCATGCGCTACGACGTATCGGGCTTCGTGCTGTCCATCGTCGTTGCGGTGGTGCTGGCTGCCCTGGCACTGTGGGTGCGCTTTGGCCTGCAGCGCTATTTTCCCCTGGATTCCACGCGCAATACGGCCCTGGCCGGGACGGTGATGGGGGCGGCGATTGCCGCCATGCACTACACCGGCATGGCGGCCCTGCGCTTCACCGGGCCGATTGCCGAGCTGCAAGTCGAAGAATCGGCCCTGACCATCCCGCTGCAGGCCACCTTGTCGATCGCCATTGCCGTGGTGACGGTCACCTTGAGCCTGCTCATCCTGGCGATCAACGGCAATTTGCGCTATCGCTACCTGCTCGACCAGATGCAGGCGGCGCGGCAAAGCCAGCAAGACGCCGAGGAGCTGCTGCGCCGCAGCGAAGAGCAGTTCCGCTCGCTGGTGAAAAATATTCCCGGGGCCACCTTCCGCTGCCGTATCGATGCCATGTGGAGCATGGCCTTCGTCAGCGATGCCGTGCTGGATCTGACCGGGTGGCCGGCCCGCGATTTCATTGCCGGGCAGGTGCATTTCGGGCAAATCCTGCACCCGGAAGACGAGGAGTGGGTCGGCCCCGCCATTGCCCGTGCCGTGACCCTGCGCCAGCCCTACCGGCTGGAATACCGCATTGTCCACCGCGACGGCATGGTGCGCTGGGTATCCGAGACGGGCCGCGCGGCTTACAGCGACAGCGATGGCCAGCTGTATCTCGACGGGGTGATACTGGACATCACCGCCTCCAAACTGCGGGCTGCCGAATTCGAAGGCACCGTGGCCGCCATCAACCGGGTGCAGGCCATGATCGAGCTGGATCTGGAAGGCCATGTCATCGGCGCCAATGCCAACTACCTGAGGCTGATGGGCTATACCCTCGAGGAAGTGCTGGGCCTGCACCACCGTAACTTCTGCACCGACAGGGAGATTGCCAGCCCCGCCTACACCCGGGCGTGGCAGCAGCTCCTGGCGGGGCAGCCGGTGATCGGGGAATTCATGCGCGTGGCCAAGGATGGGCACCGGGTCTGGATCCTGGGGTCGTACAACCCGATCTTTGATGCCGAGGGCAAGGTTTTCAAAATCATCAAATTCGCCACCGACCTGAGCGGGCGCCGGGCGATGGAGGAGGCCCTGCGCCAGGCAAAGGAACATGCCGAGGTGGCGGCGGCTGCCCGCAGCAGCTTCCTGGCCAACATGAGCCATGAAATCCGTACCCCGATGAACGCCATCATTGGCTTCAGCGAAGTGCTGCTCGACAGCCCGCTGGATGCCACTCAGCGCCAGCAGCTGACCACGGTGCGCCAGGCCGGGTTGTCGCTGTTGCGGCTGCTCAACGACATCCTGGATTCCGCCAAACTGGAGAAAGGCGCCATGCAGCTGGAGGAGGCCGACTTCTCCCTGCGCCAACTGTGCGAGGAAGTGCTCGATACCCAGCGTCTGGGGGCGGTGAAAAAAGGCCTGGCCGTGGTGCTCGACTACCCGGCCGGGGTGCCCGATTTTTTCCATGCCGATGCGCTGCGCATCCGGCAAGTGCTGCTCAATCTGCTCAGCAATGCCGTGAAGTTCACGGAGGCGGGGCAGGTACGCCTGTGCGTTGGCCATGGCCCCGATGGTTTGGTGCTGCAGGTGACCGATACCGGTATCGGCATGTCGCCGGAGCAGCAGCAACGCATTTTCGACCCCTTTGCCCAGGCCGATGCTTCGACCACGCGCCGTTATGGGGGGACGGGGCTGGGCACGACCATTGCCCGCCAGCTGGTGCAATTGATGGGTGGCAGCATCACCGTGGACAGCGTGGTGGGGCAAGGCTCGACCTTCAGCGTGCTGCTACCCCTGCGGCAGGCGCAAGGGGCGGTGGTTGCCGGCCCGGGCGAGGAGAGGGTGCAACCCCTGCCGCCGCTGCGCGTGCTGTGTGTGGACGACATGCCGGAAAACCTGGAGCTGCTGCGCATCGTGCTTGGACGTGGCGGCCATCAGGTGGCCCTGGCCTCTGGCGGGCAGGAAGCGGTGGCGCAATTTACCCGGCAGCCTTTCGACCTGGTGCTGATGGACTTGCAAATGCCCGAGGTCGATGGCTACAGCGCCGCACGGCAAATCCGTACCATCGAGGCCGCGCAGCAGCAGCCAGCCACGCCCATCATCGCCCTGTCGGCCAGCGTGCTGGAAGCAGACCGCGCCCTGGCCCTGCAGGCCGGGATGAACGGTTTTGCCCACAAGCCCCTGCATACGCCCCACCTGTACGCTGAAATTGCGCGGGTGCTGCAATTGTCCCCGGCCCTGGCAGCGCCGGAATCTGCGGCTGCGGGAGCGGCCGTTGCTGCGGTGCCGGACGCCGGGGATGAACCGCCCTGCGCTGCCTGCGCCAGTCCCTGGAATGCCCAGGCTGCCCATGCCTTGTGGGGGGACGAAGCCACCTGGCGGCAAGCGCTACGGCGCAGCGTGCAGCAGTACCACCATGGCCCCGAGCAATTGCGTGCAGCGCTGGCGGTGCAGGATTGGGCCGCCGTGGTGCAGTACGCGCACCGCTGGCGCGGCGTGGCGGCCAACCTGCAGCTCCAGCCCCTGGCTTGTGCGCTGCAGCAGCTGGAGTCGGCGGCGCTGGCCGAAAACACAGTCGAGGTGGACGCCGCGCTGGCCCTGGTGCAGACGGTCTGGGCGCAGGTGGAGCAGGCTGCGGCGCAGTGGCAAACAGTATCGACCGACTTGCAGGCCCGGCCGGTGAAAGCACCGCCGGACCCGCGGCTGGGCCCATGGGTTGCCGAGGCCGTGGCCCTGCTGCAGCAAGGCGAATTGCCGAATAGCGTTATGGCGCAGCTGCAATCAGTGCTCAGTGCTGCGGAATTTGAAGTTATCCGGAATGCCATGGATGATTTCGACTTTTCCCGTGCGCAACAGTTGCTGCTGCGGGCAGTTGAGTAATATTTGTTGCAAACATCTTTCAGAAGGTAAAAAGTTGTGCGGAATCACGGTCGGCCATACCCTCTGGCACTGACGGATCCCCAGGGGGGGCCGGACGGAGCAGCGTTGCACGAACTGCAGGCTTTGGCGAGAACGGCCAGCCCGGCTGCGCAGCAGGCGCTGGCCGATCTGCTGTCGGCTGCCGGGCAATTGCCGCAGGAGCAAGCGCAGCGCCTGGCGGCGGAAAAGCACTTGGCCGACCTCCAGTCCATGGTCGACCGCATGGTGAAAACCGTGGGCGTGCGCATCAGGCACTGGGATCAGCCGCAGCGGGCCTTGCTGCAGCTGGCCGTGACGGCCGATGATTTTGAAGTGCAGTACAAGGGAATGCTGTTGCGCGAGCGCACGCTCAACCAGCACGCCATCGTCAGCGCGACCGACGTGCAGGGCACCATCACCTATGTCAACGATCTGTTCTGCCAGATCAACGGCATGGCCCCGCACGAGTTGCTGGGGCAGAACCACCGCATCATTGCCTCGGGCCTGCACCCGGCGTGGTTTTACACGCAGATGTGGGTGACGATCAGCCAGGGCCAGACCTGGCATGGCGAGATCTGCAACCGCTCCCCGGCGACCGGGCGGCTGTATTGGGTGGCGGCCACCATCGTGCCGTTTCTGGATGCCCGTGGGCTGCCGCAGGAATACATCTCGGTACGCACCGACATCACCGAGCGCAAGAATCTGGAGCAGACTCTGGCGCGGGAGCAGCATTTTCTGGCCAACATCACGGCCAACCTGGGCAAGGGCGTCATGGTGCTCGACCGTGACGAACACTGCACCTACCTCAATCCCGAGGCCGAACACCTGCTGGGCTGGACGCTGCAAGAACTGCAAGGCCAGGTGCTGCACGAAAAAATTTACTTTTGTGCCGGGCAGGACGTGGCGGCAGACCGCCACGGCTGTCCCGTCTGCATGTGCTATGGCATGGGCGAAGTCACCCGTTTCGACGTGCAGGACGACCTGGTGCTGCTGCACAAGGAACGCGGCGCCTTCTCTGCCGCCATGACGGTTTCACCCCTGTTTGAAAACGGCATCCTCACCGGCTGCGTAGCCGTGTTCAACGACATCACCGCACACAAGCGCTACGAAGCCGAGCTGCGCCTGGCCAAGGAGCAGGCCGAGCAGGCCAGCCAGGCCCGCAGCAGTTTTCTGGCCAACATGAGCCATGAGATCCGCACCCCGCTCAATGCCATCATCGGTTTTACCGAGGCACTGCTCGACACCCCGCTGGATACCAGCCAGCGGCGCCAACTGACGACCGTGCGCCAGTCGGGCCATGCCTTGCTGCGCCTGCTCAACGACATTCTGGATACCGCCAAGCTCGACAAAGGGGCAGTCGTGCTGGAGGTGGCCGATTTTTCCTTGCGCAAACTGTGCCAGCAGCTGCTGGACATGCAGGCCCCCAATGCCGCGAATAAAGCCCTGGCCCTGGAACTGGACTACCCCCCGGCCGAGCCGGAATTTTTCCGTGGCGATGCCCTGCGGCTGCACCAGGTGCTGCTGAACCTGCTGTCCAACGCCATCAAATTTACCGAAGCCGGCAGCGTCGCCCTGCAGGTGCGCCACACCGGGGCACAGGGCCTGTGCCTGCGGGTGCAGGACAGTGGCATTGGCATGACCCCGGCCCAGCTGGCACGGATTTTTGCGCCCTTCGCCCAGGCCGATGCGTCCACCACGCGCCGTTTTGGCGGCACGGGCCTGGGCACCACCATTGCCCGCCAACTGGTCGAGCTGATGCACGGACGCCTGGAGGTGACCAGCACCCCGGGACAAGGCTCGTGCTTTACCGTCTGGTTGCCGCTGGCGCAAGGCCAGCCCGTGCAGCCGCTGCCTCAGGCCAGCGGCCCGCAACTGCCTCCTTTGCGCATTCTGGGGGTGGACGATATTCCGGAAAACCTGGAGCTGCTGCAACTGGTGCTGCGCCGTGGCGGCCACGACGTCACCCTGGCTGGCGGTGGCCAGCAGGCCTTGGCCCTGCTGGCCGAGCAGGACTTTGACCTGGTGCTGATGGATGTCCACATGCCGGATGTGGACGGCTTTACCGCCGTGCGCCGCCTGCGGGCAGTGGAAGCGGCCCGGGGGAAGGCCAGAACCCCGGTGATTGCCCTGTCGGCCAGCGTCCTGGAAGAAGACCGCCAGCAGGCCCGGCAGGCGGGCATGGACGGTTTTGCCCACAAACCGCTGCACGTCCCCCGGCTGAATGCGGAAATCGCCCGGGTGCTGCAACTGTGGCCACAACTGCAAGCGGCCCCCCCGGCGGACTTGCGCCCGGGCAGCGATGCCGTTTGGGACGAAGCCGCTGCCCTTGCCCTGTGGGGGGATGCCTCGCGCTGGCATTCCGCCTTGCAGCGCTGCCTGGAAACCTATCGCACGGCACCGGCACAACTGGCGCAGTGCAATGCCCAGGGCGATGCGTCCGAGGTGGCCGCCCTGGCCCATCGCTGGCGTGGCGTGGCCGGTAACTTGCAGCTTGTGGCCCTGGCCGAAGCCTTGCAGGTGGTCGAGGGCCAGGCGCAGCACGGGCACGCCGTGGCGGATGCGGCCCTGGATGCCGTGGCGCAGGCCTGGCAGGCCATCCAGCAGCGTTGTCTGGCCCTGGGCATGGCCGAGCCGCAGGCCAGCGCCGGGATTTGGGTGTCTGCTGTTCCGGGAACTGCGCCGCCTTCGCCCCTGGATGGGCAGGCCGTACGCGCCCTGGCACAGGCGCTGGCCAGTCTGGAGCGAGGGGAATGGCCCGACCAGGGGCTGGTCGCCCTGGCACCTTGGCTGCCTGCTGCCGTGCTGCAACCCGTGGCCCAGGCGTTGGAACATTTCGATTTTGAGCGTGCTGGCCAATTGCTGCGCCAGTACGCGGTGTCTTCTTCACAGGCTGCTGCCTTATGACTTCTTCCCCAGACCATCGTCCCCGCCTTCTCCTGGTGGATGACGAACCGACCAACCTGCAGGTGCTGCGCCAGGTACTGCAGCAGGACTATCGCCTGCAGTTTGCGACCGATGGCAGCCGGGCCCTGGCGCTGGCCCGGCAACATGCGCCGGATCTGATCCTGCTGGACGTGATGATGCCCGGCATGGACGGCCACGCCGTCTGCCGCGCCCTGAAGGCCGATGCCGGCACTGCCGCCATCCCGGTGATCTTCGTGACGGCGCTCAGCGATGTGGCCGATGAGGTCGGCGGTTTTGCTGCCGGCTGCGTGGACTACATCGCCAAGCCGATCAGCGCCCCCATCGTGCGGGCGCGGGTGCGCACCCACCTGTCCCTGGTGCGCATGGACGAGCTGCGTGAAACGCGGCTGCAAATCGTCCAGCGCCTGGGCCGCGCTGCCGAGTACAAGGACAATGAAACCGGGATGCACGTCATCCGCATGAGCCATTTCTCCCAATTGCTGGCCCTGGCTGCCGGATGCGATCCCCTGTGGGCCGAAGACCTGCTCAATGCCGCGCCGATGCACGACGTGGGCAAGATCGGCATTCCGGACGCCATTCTGCAAAAACCGGGCAAGCTGACCGAGGAGGAATGGGCCGTGATGCGCCGCCACCCGGAGATTGGCGCGGAAATCATCGGGCGCGATCCCTCGCGTGTCCTGTGCCTGGCCCGTTCGGTGGCCTTGTACCACCATGAAAAATGGGATGGCAGCGGCTACCCGCATGGCCTGGCCGGGGAGGCCATACCGTTGGAGGCACGTATCGTCGCTCTGGCCGATGTGTTCGATGCCCTGACCAGCGAACGCCCCTACAAGAAAGCCTGGCCAGCGCAGGAGGCCATGGCCCTGATCCAGTCCGAAGCCGGGCGGCACTTCGACCCCGCACTGGTCGCGCTGTTCGTGCCGCTGGTGGACGAGTTGCTGAGCATCCGCCAGCGCTGGGCCGACTAGCCCCGTTGGCGGGCCAGGAAACCTCGGCATAACTGCCGCGCTGGCTGCTTGGGTTATGCAGAGCCGCCCTGGCTGTCTCGTGCCGGTGCTGGCTGGCAGTGCGGCTGCAAAATCGCCGTGGCCCAGGTGATGAATGTCTGTACCCGCGCAGGGAGATGGCGGCGGTGGGGGTAAACCCACTGCAGGGTCATGGGTGGCGGTGGGTGGTCGGGCAGAACCAGCACCAAAGCGCCTGAGGCCAGCAGCGCCTGTACGTCGAAAGCCGGTAGCTGGATCAGCCCCAACCCGGCCAGGGCGCAGGCAATATAGGTTTCTACATGATTGACCGTTACCGAGCCGGGCAGGGCGAGGTGGCGCACCTGCCCATCTTCCAGCCATTCCCAGGGCAGGCTCTGGCGGGTACTGGACGGGGCATACCGTATTCCCTGGTGCTGGGGCCAGTCTGCCGGGGAACGTGGCAGGCCGTGGCGCTGTACATAGCCCGGACTGGCGCAATACACCTGCTGCAACAGGCCGATAGGGCGGGCCACCAGACTGCTTATTTCAAAATGTGCAACGCTGCACCGTTCAGGCGCATGGCGTGACCGGAGGGTGCGGACAAAGTTGATGAGAATTCTTTCGGAGCTGTCGGAAGATATTCAACTTTGTCAATAAATGAAAAATGTTCCGATGATTTGACGGTCTGTTTTCAAGTGGTTACTACACTTTGTCCGGCCGTTTGATCATCAAAATGGCAGTTGATGTGCGTTCTGCGTGGTTGGGGCGTTTTTGAACATTGATTTTTAATTCCTGTTTTTTTGCCTGTCCAGAAGGCCCTTGTTCCATGCGTAAAAACCTGCCCGTCACCCAGAACAACTACGATTTTCCTGCGCACCAGACCCTGATCTCCATCACCGACACCAAGGGCCGCATCACCTACTGCAATGCCGATTTCATCGAAGTGAGCGGCTACACCCAGGACGAGCTGCTGGGCCAGCCGCACAATCTGCTGCGCCACCCGGACATGCCGGCCGAGGCGTTTCGCGATTTCTGGGACACCATCCAGAAAGGGATGCTCTGGAGCGCCATGATCAAAAATCGGCGCAAGAACGGCGACCATTACTGGGTGCGGGCCAATGCCACGCCGATGCGCGACGGGCAGCGCATCGTCGGCTACCTTTCGGTGCGCACCCGGCCCAGCGCCCACGAGATTGCAGCGGCGGAAAAACTGTACGCCACCCTGAATCGGGAAGCTGCTGCCGGGCAGCGTATCCATATCCTGCAGCGCGGCTCGGTACGCCGGGGGGATGCGCTGGGGCGGATCTGGAGCTGGCTGCAGCCCGGCCATGAAGGCAAACGCAACCTGTTGCTGGCGCTGACGGCGGTCGGCCCGGTGCTGGCGGCGCTGTTGCAGGCACCGTGGTGGGGCGTGCTGCTGGCGGCCACCGCGACGGTCATTCCGGCCAGCTTCGGTCTGGCCCGGCTGACCTTGCATCCTGTCCGGCAGGTGCTGGAGGTTTCCCGCCAACTGGCCAGCGGCGATTTGTCGCAGTTCGTCAGCGTGCCCACCGAAGGGCTGGGGCGGCGCCTGCTGCTGCCGGTTGCGCAACTGGGGCTGTCGATCCGCACCGTCATGGCCGATGTACGCGAAGACCTGGGGCGGCTGCAGGCCCAGGCCGAGGAAGTGGCCACCGGCAGCCACGACCTGGCCTCGCGCCTGGAAGCCCAGGCCACCAGCCTGGAGCAGACCGCCGCTGCCATGGACCAGATCAACAGCACCGTGGGACAGACGGCCGATCTGGCCGGCAGCGGTGTTGCCCTGGCGCGGCAGACCACGGCCAGCGCCGAGCGCAGCCAGGAGGCGATGCGCGGCATGGCCGCCACCATGGGGGAGATTACCGACTCGGCCCGGCGCATCGGCGACATCATCCAGACGATCGAGAGCGTGGCCTTCCAGACCAACATCCTGGCGCTCAATGCCGCCGTGGAAGCGGCCCGAGCGGGGGAGCAGGGGCGCGGCTTTGCCGTCGTGGCCACTGAGGTGCGGGCCCTGGCCGGACGCACCACCGGCCTGGCCAAGGAGATCAAGGACCTGATCGACGAATCGCAAACCCGCGTTGCGGCTGGTGGTGCCCGCGCCCAGGAAGCCCGCACGCGCATGGACGAAGCCATGGCCCAGGTGCAGCAGGTCGGCCAGGTGCTGGAGCAAATCGACACGGCGGCCCGCGAGCAGGCGCTGGGCGTGCGCCAGATCAGCGAAGCGGTGCAGCACATGGACCAGATCACCCAGCAGAACGCCAGCGTGGTCAGCCAGATGGACGCCTCGGCCAAGCGGATGCACGCCCGCGCCAGCGAGGCGCGGGACAACATCCGCGTCTTCCGGCTGGCCAGCGGCGAGCACACGCACGCCGAAACCGATGCCGTTGCCCTGCGTCAGCACAGCCGTGCCCGCAGCGAGGCGGGGGCCGCCGTAGCGCTGGAGTATGCGCAATAACCTGTTCACGATCCTTTCATGGTGCCTGTTCCGGGGCGGTGGCAGGTCACAGCGCAGGGCCGAAGCTGGCCGGTTGAACTAAAAGCAGGTTGAAGCAAACGAATACGCTTTAAACAAGGCTTCCGATGCAAAAACTGAAACTCCTGATCCTTGCCTCTGCTATGGCGGCTGGCAGCGCTTTCGCGCATGGCAACGAGTACCTGGATACGGTGGCTGCACCTCATGGCGGGCAGTTGCGTATGGCGGGGATATACCACCTTGAACTGGTGATGCCTGCGCAAAAAGCCGCAGCAGAGCAGACAGTAACGATCTACATCACGGACCATGCCGGCAAACCCGTGGCCGTGGATGGCGCCCGGGCCACGATGCTTTTGCCTGGGGTGGACGCTCCCGTAGTCTTTAAACCCGCAGGCGACAACAAGTTGCAGGCCCAATTGAAATACCAGCCCTCACAGGGACTGGAAACGAAGGTGGATTTCAACGATGGCAAGCAGCAGGTTTCGGCGACCTTTACGCCGTTCGCCAAGGCCAAGGCCGACGGCGGGCACGGTACCGTGCACCACTAAGCGCCCCTCCCGATCCGCAGGGCAGGCCTACCGCTCCATGCGTGCAGAGTATCCACGTACAAACCCGCTTGGGCCTTGAACAATCCCTGGGGCAAGGGTGCCGGGGCAGGGCTTTCCCCGACCCTTCCCCTCTACAGCAAACGGGGAAGAATCTGATATGAACGCAAGCACTTGAAGACATTTTGGAAAGGGCTTGCGATGCGTACCAACCTGCCTGTTACCCAGCGGAACTACACCTTCCCGGCGCACAAGACCTTGATCTCGGTGACCGATATCAAGGGGCGGATCACTTATTGCAATACCGATTTCATCGAGGTGAGCGGCTACACCCAGGATGAACTGCTGGGCCAGCCGCACAATCTGCTGCGCCACCCGGACATGCCGGCCGAGGCTTTCCGCGACTTCTGGGACACCATTCAGAAAGGCCAGTTGTGGAGCGCCATGATCAAGAACCGGCGCAAGGACGGCGACCACTACTGGGTGCGGGCCAGTGCCACGCCGATGCGCAATGGCGAGAAGGTGGTGGGCTATCTTTCCATCCGCACCTGCCCCACGGCCCAGGAAATTGCAGCGGCGGAAAAGCTGTACGCCACCATGCGCGAGGAAGCGGCGGCGGGCCGGCGGGTGACGGGCCTGCTGCGCGGTGGCGTCGTGCGGGTGGACGTCTGGGGGCGCTGCGCGGCACGGGTCAAGCCTGGGCTGAACACCAAGCTGAATTTGCTCATGGGCACGGCGGCGCTGGGCCCCTTGCTGGCGGCGCAGCTGGACGCCCCGCTGTGGGGCATGTGGCTGGTCGGGGGAATCGGCGTGGTGGTGACCCGCATGATGCTGGAGCGTTCCATGCGCCAGCCCATCCGCCAGGCGGTTTTTGCGGCACGCGACCTGGCCAGCGGCGACCTGACCACGTTTGTCAAGGTTCCGGAAAGCGGCGTAGGGCGCCGGCTGATGCTGCCCATTGCCCAGATGGCCTTGTCCACCCGCACCTTGATCGGCGATGTGCGGGCCGATTTGAACCGGTTGCGCGAGCAGGCCCAGCAGGTGGCCAGTGGCAGCCAGGAAATGGCGGTGCGCCTGGAAAGCCAGGCCAGCAGTCTGCAGCAGACGGCGGCTGCCATGGACGAAATTACCGGTACCGTGCAGCAAACCGCCGAGCGGGCCGACCAGGGCGTGCGCCTGGCCGGGGACACCACGGCGGCCGCCCGGCGCAGCCAGGAGGCCATCGTGCAGATGGGCAGCACCATGGGGCAGATCAGCGAATCGTCCCGGCACATCGGCGACATCATCCAGACCATTGAAAGCGTGGCTTTTCAAACCAACATCCTGGCGCTCAACGCAGCCGTGGAAGCGGCCCGCGCGGGCGAGCAGGGCCGGGGTTTTGCCGTGGTGGCCAGCGAGGTGCGGGCGCTGGCCGGGCGCACGACCGGGCTGTCCAAAGAGATCAAGGATTTGATCGACCAATCGCAGCAGCGCGTGGACGCGGGCGACCGCACTGCCCAGGAGGCCCGCCAGCGCGTGGACGAGGCCCTGGCCAAAGTGCAGCAAGTAGCCCAGGTGCTGGACGAAATCGACCATGCCGCCCGCGAACAGGCGCAGGGCGTGCTTCAGGTCAGCCAGGCGGTGCAGCACATAGACCAGATCACCCAGCAAAACGCGGTCGCCGTGGCGCAGATGGACCACAGCGCCCAGGTGATGAGCCAGCAGGCCGTGACCGCCTACGAAAACATGCGCGTGTTCCGGATTGCCGAGTCCGACATCACCCACGCCGAGCTGGATGCGGTGGCGCTGCGCAAGCAGCACAAAGGCTTGCTGGTGGGGGTGGATTGTTAAATTTAATAGCTGTTTCCGCTTTTAAATCAAGGATTTCAATGGTTAAACATTCTGAAATCCTTGTATTTGCAGCGGAACCAGCTATTACTGTCGCGCAGTGCGTACCGAGGGCGGCAACTGCATCGGGTGGCTGGTGCGCAGCGGGTTGATGTCCAGCCCGCCCCGCCGGGTGTACCGCGCATACACCGTCAGCTTGATCGGGCGGCAGCGCTGCCAGATGTCCATGAAGATGCGTTCGACGCATTGCTCATGGAACTCGTTGTGGTTGCGAAAGCTGACGATGTAGCGCAGCAGCCCCTCCTGGTCGATTTGCGCACCGCTGTAGCTGATCTGCACGCTACCCCAGTCGGGCTGGCCGGTGACGAGGCAGTTGCTTTTCAGCAGGCGGCTGGTGAGCACTTCGGTCACCGGCGCCTCGTCGTGGTTGGCGTGCAGCAGTTGCGGGGCGGGGTGGTAATCGGTGCATTCCACGTCCAGGCGGTCCAGGTTCAGGCCGCTCAATTCCTCGATGGCCTGCTGGTCGAAGTCTTCCGGCGCGATCAGGCGCAGGCCGATGCTGCCGGCCTGGGCGCTGCCCTGCCAGGCGGCGGCGCTCAAGTCGGTGCGCAGGTGCTCGCGCACGGCGTCGATGCTGGCAAAGCGGGTGTTGTTGAAGCTGTTCAGGTACAGCTTGAACGACTTGCTTTCGATGAGCTGCGGCGTCTCGCACGGGATTTGCGCTTGCAGCAGTGCCACCTGCGGTTTGCCGCGCAGGTTCAGCCACGAGACTTCGTAGCCCGTCCACAAATCCGCGCCGAAAAACGGCAGCGCCTGCCCCGGGGCCAGCCCCAGGGCGGTGCGGTTGGTCTGGCGCGGCAGGGGAAAGAGCAGTCCGCTGTCGTACTGGTCGGCGTAGGCGCTGGCCTTGCCCAGGGGGGATTGGGCGGGGGAGGATTCCGGTGCCGTCATGGTGATCTTTCAGCGGCGCAGCATGCTGCGGTAGAAGAACAGGGCGATGCCCGCGAAGGCCAGCAGCCCCAGCCAGGGGGCGGCGGCAAAGTCTGCGCCGACCAGCGCCAGGGGGGCATCCTGGCCGCTGAAGCCGATCACGGCCGCCAGCAGCAGGCCCATCAGGCTCTCGCCCACGATCAGCCCGGCGGCCAGCAGCAGGCCGCGCTCTTCGGCGGCGGCCACCCACTGTTGGCCGTGGCGGGCGGCCCGCTGCTTGATGGCGCGTTGGATGCACCAACCCAGCAGGGCACCAAAGGTCAGCGTCAGGCCGATGGTCGGGGGCAGGTAAATGCCCAGGCCCACGGCCAGCGGGGGCAGGGCGCCGCGCCCGCCGCGCCGCAGCAGGGCATCGGCGGCAATCGCCACGGCACCGATGGCCGCGCCCAGGCCGAGCATGGCCCAGTCCAGCCCGCCGCTGAAAATGCCGCTGGCAATTTGCTGCATCAGCGTGGCCTGCGGGGCGGCCAGGGCCTGGGCCTCGTCCATGTCCGCACGCGGCAGGGCGCCGGCAAAGCCATAGGCGTTGTAGAGCAGGTCCAGCACCGGCGGAATCACCAGCGCCCCGACCACGCAGCCGATGATCAGCACCACCTGCTGGCGCCACGGCGTGGCACCGACCAGGTAGCCGGTTTTCAGATCCTGCAGGTTGTCGTTGGAGATGGCGGCCATGGCCAGGATCACCGACACCATGAACAGCACCAGCGCCACTCCCATCTGCCCGGCAATGCTGCTGCTGAACGCCGGCACCAGGCGGTGCAAGGCCAGCAGGGTCAGCCCCATCAGAATCGTGGCGATGATGCCGATGCCCGAAATCGGGCTGGCCGACGACCCGACCAGCCCCGCCATGTAGCCGCAGGCCGCAGCGACGAGAAAGCCGAAGAAGGCGGCAAACACCACGCACAGCGCGGCCAGGGCAAGGCTGCTGGCGCTGCCCAGGTCGGGCATGTGCTCCTGCACGAACTGCAGGGTCACGCCCAGCAGCACGGCCAGGGCCACGCCACCGATGGCCAGCATCCAGCCCCGGGACAGGTCTTTGTCGGTATCGCCCTGCAACTGCGGCATGTCGGCCGTGCCGCCGGCCGGCTGGTTGGCAATCGCCCGCAGGATGGGGCGGATGAGCGAGGCCACCGTCCACAGCGCGGCAATGGCAATCACCCCGGCGCCCATGAAGCGCACCTTGCTGGCCCACAGCTGGGTCGCCAGGGCATTCAGGCTCTGGCCTTCGGCCAGGGGGGCGTGGGCGGTCAGCCACGGCACGGCAATGCCCCAGCAGATGACCAGCCCCAGCAGCACGGCGATGCCGGCGGCGGCGCCCATCAGGTAGCCGGCAGCCAGCAGCGCGGGGGAGAAACCAGCCGCGACGCGAAACACCACGCCCCCGGCGGGAATCCAGAAATTGACCGCATCGCCCAGGATGCGCAGGCCCCCGCTGAAAAAGCTGAACAGCGCTGCCAGCCCGGTGCCCCAGCCCAGGTTGCGCAGGCTGGCGCCGGCGTTGGCCGCATGGCTGCGCTGGGCCTGGCCGACGCGCAGCACCTCGGCGGCGGCGACGCCTTCGGGGTAGGGCAGGCTGGACTGCACCACCATCACCCGGCGCAGCGGAATGGTGTAGAGCACGCCCAGCGTGCCCCCGGCGGCGCAGATGAGGGCGGTCTGCCAGAACGGAAAACCGTTCCACAGCCCGAGCATCAGCAGGGCCGGCAGGACAAAAATCACCGCCGACAGCGTGCCTGCGGCCGAGGCCTGGGTCTGCACCAGGTTGTTTTCCAGGATGTTGGAATCCTTGAAGCGGTACAGCAGCGCCATGGAAATCACCGCAGCGGGGATGGCCGAGGCAAAGGTCAGGCCGACTTTCAGACCCAGGTAGACGTTGGCGGCCGTGAAGGCCAGAGTGATGACGGCGCCCAGGAGGACGCCGCGCACGGTGAATTCACGCAGAACAGGAGGGGGAGTCATAAGCATCAGACATGCAGGGGCGAATCAGGCCGCATGGCGGCGGAAAACCAGGCGTTGGGGGGTGGAGAGGGCGGCGGTGAAGGTGTAGCCGTCCAGGTCGAAGCCTTGCAATTGCTCGGGCGTTTCGGCGCGGTGCTGGATGGCCCAGCGGGCCATCAGCCCCCGGGCACGCTTGGCGTAGAAGCTGATGATCTTGTACTGGCCGCCCTTGCAGTCCTCGAACACGCACTCCACCACCTGCGCCCGCAGGGTTTTCAGATCGACGGACTTGAAGTATTCCTGCGAGGCCAGGTTGATCACCACCGGGGCGGCTTCCCGGGCCTGCTGGTCGTTCAGTGCCTGCGCAATGCGGCTGCCCCAGTAGGCGTACAGGTTGGTGCCGTGGGGATTGGCCAGCTTGGTGCCCATCTCCAGCCGGTAGGGCTGCATCCAATCCAGCGGGCGCAGCACGCCGTACAGTCCGCTCAAGGTGCGCACATGCTCCTGCGCCCAGGCCAGGTCATCCAGGTTCAGGCTCCAGGCATCCAGCCCTTCGTAGACATCGCCGTTGAAGGCAAACAGCGCCTGGCGGGCGTTCTCGGCGGTGAAGTCGCTGCGCCAGGCGGCGTAGCGGGCCACGTTCAGGGCGGCCAGCGGGTCGCTCAACTTCATCAGACCGGCCACTTCGGCGGGACTGAACTGGCGCAGGATGTCGATCAGCGCCTGCGCCTCGGGGATGAACGAGGGCAGGGTGTGCGGGAGCTTGTCCGGCAGGGGGCGGGTGTAGTCCAGCGCTTTGGCGGGGGAGAGTAAAAACAGCATGGCGCAGTCTCGGAGCGTGGTGGTGATCTTTCCGGTTAAAAAACAACGGGGGCCATCGGCCCCCGTCGTGTTCCTGGAACGCGGCGGCGTTCTCGCCCGTCAGGTGTTGCGGGCAGGGTCCGCTTCGAAAGGCAGGCGCATGTCGGCCAAGTCTTTGCGGGTTTCTACCAGGATTAGCGGCACATCGTCCAGCACGACCGGCGCAGGGCGCTCGCGCGGGATGCGAGCCGGGGCCGGTTCGGCCGCAATGGCGGCTTGCACGGCGGCGATTTTTTCTGCGTCGGACTGTACCCATTGCAGGCCCGCTGCCTGTGCCAAGGCACCGAGCTGGTCGGTCGGCAGGGCATAGGGAACGGCAGATTCTATGGTTTCAGGAGCTTCTTGCGCTTGATTTACAACAATTTCAGCAGCTTTCTCTTCTGAAACAGCGATGGATTCAGCGGGGGCAGCTTCCATAACCGTAGCGTCGGCTGCTGCTGGCACTTCCGTCGGCTCTGTTGCGGGGGCTTCTGCTGCGGCCTCTGCTGGGGCGGTGGTGGCGTCGGCCTCTGCGGTCGGCAGGACATTGGCAAAGTAGCTGCGGCGCGGGGCGGGGGCAGCGTCCTGCAGCGCAGCATCGTCGTGCTCGGCCACGGCGGGCAGGGCGATGTCGACGGGCGTGCTGTCCTGCGGTGCCTCGGCAGCCTGCTCGTCGCGCGGGGCGCGTTCGCTGCGGTTGCCCCGGCGGTCGCGTCCGTAGCGGTCACGGCTGCGGCGGCCATTGCGCGGGGTGGTTTCTTCGCCATTGGTTTCCGGGGCCGGGCCGGCGTCGATGGCGGTATCTACGGTTGCCGAAGTGGCATCTACCGGGACGCTGGCTTGCGCTTCCAGCACGTCGGGGCTGGTGGGCGCGGCTTCGGCCGGACGGCGTTCACGGCGCGGGCGGTTGGGGCGGCTGTCCTTGCCAGCGTCGTCGGTGGCGGCGTTTTCCGGTTCGGCGCTGCGGGGCTTGCGGCTTTCGCGGGCCTCGCGGTTGTCCCGGCCTTCGCGGCTTTCGCGTTGCGGGCGGTTGTCGCTGCGCTCGCCGTTGCTGCTGCGTTCGCCACGGCGGCTGCGGCTGTCGCTGCGCTCCTGGCTGCGTTCGCCGTTGTCGTCGCGGTCATTGCTGCGGCTGCGTTCGCCACGTTCGCTGCGCTCCCCGCGTTCCGGGCGCTTGCGGCCGTCGCCGGTGCGTCGGCTGGCCGGTTTGCTCGGGGTGGCGGCGGGCGGCGGCGCGACCGGTGCGGGCGGCGTGCCAAAGCCGAACAGGCTTTTCAGCCAGGCAAAAAAGCCTTGCTCCTGCACGGCAGGCTGGGTGCTGGCGGTAGCAGCGGCGGCCGGGGCCGGTTTGCGCGGTGTGGGTGCCGGTTGCGGCGCCGGCGGGGCATCGGGCAGCACGCCCTTGATGACCGGGGTCTGGCGGTTGGTCGGCTCCTGCGAGCGGCGCGTGACCGGGGTGGCGTCCTCGATCTCTTCGGCCAGCTGGTAGCTGGCTTGCAGGCTGTCCAGGCGCGGGTCGTCGTGCTTCAGGCGTTCCAGGCGGTAGTGCGGCGTCTCCAGACCCTTGTTGGGCACCATCAGCACGGCGACGCGCTGCTTGAGTTCGATCTTGGAGATTTCCGCGCGTTTTTCATTGAGCAGGAAGCTGGCCACCTCCACCGGCACCTGGCAGTGCACGGCGGCGGTGTTGTCCTTCATGGACTCTTCCTGAATGATGCGCAGGATTTGCAGCGCCGAGCTTTCCGTGTCGCGGATGTGGCCCGAGCCGCTGCAGCGTGGGCAGTTGATGTGCGCCCCCTCGGACAGGGCGGGCTTGAGGCGCTGGCGGCTCATCTCCATCAGGCCAAATTTGCTGATGGTGCCAAACTGCACGCGGGCGCGGTCTTGGCGCAGCGCGTCGCGCAGGCGGTTTTCGACCTCTTTGCGGTTGCGCGACTCTTCCATGTCGATGAAGTCGATCACGATCAGGCCGCCCAGGTCGCGCAGGCGCATTTGGCGGGCCACTTCGTCGGCAGCTTCCAGGTTGGTGCGGGTGGCGGTTTCTTCGATGTCGCTGCCTTTGATGGCGCGGGCCGAGTTCACGTCCACGCTGACCAGGGCTTCGGTGTGGTCGATCACAATTGCCCCGCCCGAGGGCAGTTGCACGGTGCGGCTGTAAGCCGATTCGATCTGGTGCTCGATCTGGAAGCGCGAGAACAGCGGCGCATCGTCGCGGTAGCGTTTGACGCGGCTGGCGTGCTCGGGCATGACGTGCGCCATGAACTGCTGGGCCTGCTCGTAGATGTCGTCCGTGTCGATCAGGATGTCGCCGATGTCGTTGTTGAAGTAGTCGCGGATGGCGCGGATCACCAGGCTGGATTCCTGGTAGATCAGGAAGGCGCCCTTGCCTGCCTGGGCGGCACCGTCGATGGCGCTCCACAGTTTCAGCAGGTAGTCCAGGTCCCATTGCAGCTCCGGGGCGCTGCGGCCGATGCCGGCCGTGCGGGCGATGATGCTCATGCCCTTGGGGTAGTCGAGCTGGTCCATCGCCTCTTTCAGCTCGGCGCGTTCCTCGCCCTCGATGCGGCGCGAAACGCCGCCGCCGCGCGGGTTGTTGGGCATCAGCACCACGTAGCGCCCGGCCAGGCTGATGAAGGTGGTCAGTGCCGCGCCCTTGTTGCCGCGCTCTTCCTTTTCGACCTGGATGATCAGTTCCTGGCCTTCCTTGATCACCTCGTTGATGCGGGCCTGGCCGGGCGAGACGCCCTCGGCAAAGTATTGGCGCGAGATCTCCTTGAACGGCAAAAAGCCGTGGCGTTCTTCGCCGTAATCGACGAAGCAGGCTTCCAGCGACGGCTCGATGCGGGTGACGACGGCTTTGTAGATGTTGCCTTTGCGCTGCTCGCGGCCTTCGATTTCGACTTCGTAGTCCAGGAGCTTCTGGCCGTCGACAATGGCCAGGCGGCGCTCTTCGGTCTGGGTGGCGTTAATCAGCATCCGTTTCATGATGCACTTCCTTTTCTATGGGTGGACGCGCTGACCAGGGGCCAGCGTGCCTTTGAATCAAGACGACAAAAGGTCGTGCCTGTGAAAAGCGTGCAGTACTGAAACGAAACAGGCAGCCCGGGGCTGCACCCCTTGCCGGATTTAGGCGAGCAAAGGGGGCGGTGGCAGGGCGCAGGGGGCCAGCACAAACGAGTGGATGCGCCCAGGCGTGGGCGTACGGGCCACGGCCTGCGCATCCAGGTCAGCGGGCTTGGACGTGCAGACGCGCACGGGAGAATGCCCCGCAAATGCGCTGATGACCCAAGAGAGAAAAGCCCACATACCTATGCTGGTGTCGTAAAGCGGCTGCGGCCCGAAAAAACAGGGGGCTGCAGCCGGGAAAAAATTCGTTCAGTGTTGCAATGCGTTCACGGGTGAAAATGCGTACCTTGTCAGCTTTGAAAGCTGTTTTTACTTGGAAAGCACGTTTCAAGCATCGACCGGCCTACGCTTTAGTAACGGGTGCTTGGATCAAAAATCCAGAAAATCAACCACTTACATATATTGACGCGCAGGTGAAGCACATTATAAAGGGGATGCAGCCCCCACGGCCCGCTGCTGTCGCGCCCGCCGTGTGCTGGCTCCAGGTTGGCGAGGAGGATGCCGGCCAGCGCCTGGACAATTTCCTCATCCGCCACTTGAAGGGCGTGCCCAAGACCCACGTCTACCGCATCATCCGCAGCGGCGAAGTGCGCATCAACAAGGGCCGCTGCGCCGCCGATACCCGCGTGCAGGCCGGTGACACGGTGCGCGTGCCGCCGGTGCGCGTGGCCGAAAAAGCCCCTGAAGCCACCGCTGCTCCGGCGCGGGAATTTCCGATTCTGTTCGAGGACGAGGCTTTCATCGCCCTGGACAAGCCCGCAGGCGTGGCCGTGCATGGCGGCAGCGGGGTGAGCTTCGGCGTGATCGAGCAATTGCGCCGCGCCCGGCCGCAGGCGAAGTTTCTGGAGCTGGTGCATCGGCTGGACCGTGAAACCTCGGGCATCCTGCTGGTGGCGAAGAAGCGCTCGGCCCTCAAGGCCCTGCAAGACCAGTTCCGCGAGCGCTCCACCGGCAAGACCTATCTGGCCCTGGTGCAAGGCGCGTGGCCGGCGAACAAAAAAGTCATCGACACCCCGCTGCACAAATACCTGCTGCCTGATGGCGAGCGGCGCGTGCGCACCACCACGGCGGACGACCCCGATGCCATGACGGCGCTGACCCTGGTGCAACTGCGCCAGGGCCTGCCGCCGCGCCCGCTGCAGGGGCTGCCCGTCATGAGCTTGCTGGAGGTGACGATCAAAACCGGGCGCACCCACCAGATCCGCGTGCACTTGTCCAGCCAGGGCCATGGCATCGTGGGGGACGACAAATATGGCGACTTTGCCCTGAACAAGCGCCTGCCCAAGCAGGGCCTGAACCGCATGTTTCTGCACGCCTGGCGGCTGCGCCTGAACCATCCGGCAACCGGGGAGTCTCTGACCCTGCTGACCGAGCTACCGCCGGAATTGGCGCAATTCATTGACTGTTGAGAGGAATACCGTGGCACAACGCCGTTTTGACTTGCTGGCCTTTGACTGGGACGGCACCCTGTTCGACTCCACCGTGGCGATTACGCGCAGCATCCAGCAGGCCGTGCTGGACGTGGGCGGGCAACGCCCCAGCGACGAGCAGGCGGCCTACGTGATCGGCATGGCGCTGGGGCCGGCGCTGGCCCATGCTGCGCCGGACGTGCCGCGCGAAAAGCACACCGAACTCTCCAACCGCTACCGCTATCACTATTTGAAGCTGCAGGCGCAGGTGACCTTGTTTGCGGGCATCGAGCCTTTGCTGGGCGAGTTGCGCACCCGGGGGCATTACCTGGCCGTGGCCACGGGCAAAAGCCGGGTGGGCCTGAACAGTGCATTGCAGCAGGCGCAACTGGGTGCCTTGTTCGACGCCACGCGCACGGCGGACGAAACCGCTGGCAAGCCCAACCCCCTGATGCTGCACGAACTGATGGCCGAGCTGGACGTGCCGCCCGAGCGCGTGCTGATGATCGGCGACACCACGCACGACCTGCTCATGGCCCGCAATGCCGGCTGCGCCAGCGTGGGCGTGGCCTACGGGGCGCACGATGCGGCCCTGTTTGCCCAGTGCCCGCCGCTGTTTACTGCGCAGACCGTGGCGCAACTGCGTGATTGGTTGTGCAACCACGGCTAAATCGGGGTTTTGCCTGAAGGGCGCTGGCATACACTGGCGCCCTTCTCTTTATTTGCTTTAGCAGGATAGGCACCCATGAACGCATTGCCGCCCTCGGGAGGGCCCCAGCAACCCGGACAAGACTTGTGGCAGCAGCCAGGGCAGAACGGTGCGGATGCCGGGTGGGAGCGCGATGTGCTCGAACGCCTGGTGTTTGCCACGGTCAACGAGCAGCGGGCGGCCCGCCGCTGGCGAATCTTCTGGCGTCTGGTGTGGATCGGTCTGGCGGGGGCGGCCATCTGGTTTTTCAGCAAAGAGGGTACGGCCACGGCCGTCTCCGGCCCGCACACGGCGGTGGTCGAGATCAAGGGCGAAATCGCCAGTGGCGCCGACGCCAGCGCCGAATCGGTCAATGCCGCCATGCGTTCGGCGCTGGAGGATTCAGGCTCGCGGGCGCTGGTGCTGCTCATCAACTCGCCCGGCGGCAGCCCGGTGCAGGCCGGCATGATCAACGATGAAATCGTGCGCCTGAAAGCCCTCTACCAGAAGCCGGTGTACGCCGTGGTGGAAGAAACCTGCGCCTCGGCGGCGTACTACATCGCCGCCGCTGCCGATGAGATCTATGTGGACAAGGCCAGCATCGTCGGCAGCATCGGCGTGCTGATGGATGGCTTTGGCTTTACCGGTGCGATGGAAAAACTCGGGGTCGAGCGGCGCTTGCTCACCGCCGGGTCGAACAAGGGAATGCTCGACCCGTTCAGCCCGCTCACCGAGGAGCAGCGCACGCACGCCCAGCAGATGCTGGGCACCATCCACCAGCAGTTCATCGACGTGGTCAAGCAGGGCCGGGGCAAGCGCCTGCATGAAACCGACGAGACTTTCAGCGGCCTGTTCTGGACGGGCGAGCAGGCCATCGCCCTGGGGCTGGCGGACAAGCTCGGTTCGCTCGATTCCGTGGCCCGCGACATCGTGCAGGCCGAGGAGATCATCGACTACACCCGCCGCGAGAACATGGCCGAGCGCCTGGCCAAACGCTTTGGCGCCGCCCTGGGGGCCGGTGCCGTGCAGGCGGGCAAAAGCTGGGGTGTGACGATTCACTAATAAAAAAGGGAGCTGCTTCCGCTGATAAATAAACAATTTCAGGTACTATTGATACTGAAATTCTTATTGAATAAGCGGAAGAAGCTCCTTTTTTATTGTCCAAAGGCAAAAACGGTTGGAACGTGCTTGTCCGGCTGCCACGCCTGGCGCCGCCAGTCGGCCACGCTGCGTGACTGGATAGCGGCGTCGGCCAGGGTCAGGCCGCTGGCTGCTGCCAGGCGGGTGCCCGGTTGCAGCGTGGCCAGCAAGGCTTGCCACAGGGCCGGGTTGCGGTACGGGGTTTCAATGAAGATCTGCGCCTGCCCGGTCTTCAGGCTGCTGGCTTCCAGTTGGCGGATGCGCTGGCTGCGTTCTGCGCTGTCCTGCGGCAGGTAGCCGTGAAAGGCAAAACTCTGGCCGTTCAGGCCGCTGGCCGCCAGTGTCAGCAGCAGCGAGACCGGCCCGACCAGCGGCACCACCGTGGCCCCCAGGTCGTGCGCCGCCCGCACCACCGAGCTGCCCGGGTCGGCCACGGCCGGCATCCCGGCTTCGCTGACCAGCCCCATGTCGTGGCCGTGGAGCAGCGGCTCCAGCAAGGCCTGGGCATTCCAGGCCGGGGCTGTGCCGCCCGCGTGGTCGCCTTTTTTGTGGACGTGGCGCGGCAGCTCGCGGATGTCCTGCGCCTGCAAGGGCGCGGCCAGCGGAACCAGCGCGTCGATGCGCTTGAGGTAGGCGCGGCAGCTTTTCGCGTTTTCGCAAACCCAGTGGGTCAGCCGCGCCGCCTGCTGCAAGGTGGCTGCGGGCAGCACGGCATCCAGCGGCGTCTGGCTGGCGCAGCCGAAGTCCAGGGGCGCGGGCACGAGGAGCAGCCGTCCTACAGTCAGAGGGCCAGGGTGCGGTGCGGTCACGGCAGCGGCACCCCGGCCTGGCGCAGCAGGCGGGCAGTGGCAATCAGCGGCAGGCCGATCAGCGCCGTCGGGTCATCGCTGTGGATGGCGTCCAGCAGGGTGATGCCCAGGCTTTCGCTTTTGGCGCTGCCCGCGCAGTCGTAGGGCTGATCGAGTTGCAGATAGCGCTCGATTTCCGCATCGCTCAGGTTGCGGAACTGCACCGTCACGCGGCTGGTGTGGCTTTGGCAGAACCCGCTGTGCTGGCACACCACGGCCAGCGCCGTGTGAAACACCACGCTATGGCCGCGCATGGCCTGCAATTGCGCCACGGCCTTGGCGTGCGTGCCCGGTTTGCCCAAGGCGTGGCCATGCAGATCGCAGACCTGGTCGGAGCCGATGACGATGGCATCCGGGTACACCGCCGCCACGGCCCGGGCCTTGGCCAGCGCCAGGCGTTCGGCCAGTTGCTGCGGGGCCTCTGCGGGCAGGGGGGTTTCATCGATCAGCGGGGCTGCGGCGGTAAAGGGCAGGCGCAGGCGCTGCAGCAATTCGCGCCGGTAGCGCGAGGTGGAGCCCAGGATGATCGGGCGGACAAGAGAGGAGGGGGGGGAGACATCAGGCATGGGCGGATTCTCTTACACTGCCGCCCTATGTCGAAAGAACCCAAAGCATTCAACGCCCGGCACATCGATATTGCCGCCTTCGCCCGGGGGCAGGAATCCCTGGCGCAACAGACCACGGCAGCGGCTTACCCCCGTCTGGCCGAAGAACTGCAAGGCGATCCGGCGGCGCAGCCGGTGGCCTGGCAGGCCCAGGGGCAGTGGCACGCGCAAACCGGCGGGGCGGGCCAGCCCTGGCTCGATCTGGCGGTGCAGGCCACGGTGACGCTGACCTGCCAGCGCTGCCTGCAGCCGGTGGATGTCTCGCTGGATGTGCAGCGGGCGTTTCGCTTCGTCAAGGATGAAGCCACTGCCGAAGTGCAGGACGAGGAAAGCGAAGAAGACCTGCTGGCCATCAGCCGCGACTTCGACCTGCACGCTCTGGTCGAGGATGAACTGCTCATGGAGCTGCCCCTGGTGCCCCGGCACGCGCAGTGCCCCCAGCCCCTGGCCTTGAACGATGCGGCCACCCCGGCGCAGGACGTCCAGGAGCGCCCCAATCCCTTTGCAGTGCTGGCACAGTTGCGTCAGTCACCGGATGCCCCAAGCGGCAAGGATTGAGTTTGGGCTATAATCTAAGGCTTCGCGCGAAACCCCTCGTGTCTTTAATGGGCTGATCGCGTTTTTACCAACCCCTTAAGACCCAGGAGCCACCATGGCTGTTCAACAAAACAAAAAGTCCCCTTCCAAGCGCGGTATGCACCGCTCGCACAATGCACTGACCACCCCGGGTACCGCCGTGGAAGCCACCACCGGTGAAGTGCATCTGCGCCACCACATCAGCCCCAACGGCGTGTACCGTGGCCGCCAAGTGCTGAAGAACAAAGCCGAAGCTTAAACTCAGCATTGGCTGCCCAAGCAAAGCCCGCAGCTACCGTGTAGCGCGGGCTTTTGCCTTTGGGCGGTCGGCAGAAACAAAACGAAGAGTTACCGATGATCACTTTAGCCGTCGATTGCATGGGGGGCGACCATGGCCCGCGCGTTACCCTGGAGGCCTGCCGGAAATTTCTGGCCACCCATGCCGATGCCCGCTTGCTGCTGGTGGGCAAGCCCGAGGCCTTCAGCGCCTGGCCTGCCCACCCCCGTGCCAGCGTGGTGGCCGCCAGCGAGGTGGTCACCATGGACGATGCCATCGAAGTGGCGCTGCGCAAGAAAAAAGATTCCTCCATGCGGGTTGCCATTCAGCAGGTGAAAGATGGCAAGGCCGATGTGGCGGTATCTGCCGGCAATACCGGCGCTTTGATGGCCATTGCCCGCTATCTGCTGAAAACCCTGGACGGTATCGACCGTCCTGCCATTGCCACGCAAATGCCGCATGAAAAAGGCGGCGCCACCACGGTGCTCGACCTGGGGGCGAATGTGGACTGCCAGCCGGAGCATCTGCTGCAATTTGCCGTCATGGGCGCAGCACTGGTGTCGGCCTTGCAGCCCGGCGGGCAGGAACCCCGTGTCGGCCTGCTCAATATTGGCGAGGAAGCCATCAAGGGCAACGAAGTCATCAAGCGCACCGGGGAGCTGCTGCGCTCTGCCGGACAGGCCGGGGCGCTGAATTTCTACGGCAACGTCGAAGGCAACGATATCTACAAGGGCACCGTCGATATCGTGGTGTGCGACGGCTTTGTCGGCAACGTGGCACTCAAGGCCAGCGAGGGCGTGGCGGCCATGATCGTTGGCGGATTGAAGCGGGAGTTCAAGCGCACCATTTTCACGAAAATTGCGGCCATCATTGCGTATCCGGTGTTAAAAGCCTTGATGTCCCGTATGGATCACCGGCGTTACAACGGCGCAGCGCTGCTTGGCCTGCGTGGTTTGGTGTTCAAGAGCCATGGCTCGGCCGATGCCCAGGCATATGAACACGCCCTCAATCGTGCGTATGATGCGGCTCGCAATCAGCTCCTGGACAAGGTCCGGGGGCGTATCGTTGCCGCAGCACCGCTTCTGGCGGCTGCCACCACCTCGGCGCTTGCCGCTTAAGTCTTGCCATGACATCTGTTCCTCGTTTTGCACGCATCACCGGCACGGGCAGCCATTTGCCGCCACGCCGCATCACCAACCATGAACTCGCGGCCGATCTGGCCCGGCGCGGTGTGGCGACCTCGGATGAATGGATTGTCGAGCGCACCGGTATTCATGCCCGCCACTTTGCCGATCCCGGCGTCACCAGCAGCGATCTGGCCGTGCCGGCCTGCCAGCAGGCCCTTGCCGCAGCAGGAGTGCAGGCGCAGGAAATCGATCTCATCATCGTCGCCACGTCCACCCCGGACATGGTTTTCCCTTCCACCGCCGCCATCCTGCAGCGCAAGCTGGGCATCACCAACGGCTGCCCGGTGTTCGACGTGCAGGCGGTGTGCAGCGGCTTCGTCTATGCCCTGACCGTGGCCGATGCCATGATCCGCGCCGGCAATGCCCGTTGCGCCCTGGTCGTCGGGGCCGAGGTGTTCAGCCGGATTCTGGATTTCGACGACCGCACCACCTGCGTGCTCTTTGGCGATGGCGCTGGGGCGGTGGTGCTGCAGGCTTCCGAAACCCCCGGCATTCTGGCCAGCGATCTGCACGCCGATGGCCGTCATACCGATATCCTGTGCGTTCCCGGCCATGTCAGCGGTGGGCAGGTGCTCGGTTCGCCGCTGCTGGTCATGGATGGGCAGGCCGTTTTCAAGATGGCCGTGGGTGTGCTGGAAAAAGCTGCCCGTGCCACCCTGGCCAAGGCCGGGGTCGATGAAGGCGCGATCGACTGGCTCGTCCCCCACCAGGCGAACATCCGCATCATGCAGAGCACGGCCCGCAAGCTCAAACTGTCGATGGAGAAAGTCATCGTCACGGTGCACGACCATGGCAATACCTCGGCGGCATCGATTCCCCTGGCGCTGGACCACGGGGTGCGCTCTGGCCAGATCCACCCCGGCCAGAATGTCCTGCTCGAAGGCGTCGGCGGTGGTTTCACCTGGGGTGCGGTTTTTGTAAAAATGTAGCTGTCAGCGCTTTGCTGATAAGCGTTTTTCCGTGATTTTTTTGAAAAAACAAAAGACCATGAAAAAGTTTGCCTTTGTGTTTCCCGGCCAAGGTTCGCAGGCCGTAGGGATGCTGGATGCCTGGGGCGCCCACCTGGCGGTGCGCGAGGCCGTGCAGGAGGCTTCCGACGCCCTGGGCGAAGACCTCGGCGCCTTGATTGCCAACGGCCCGAAGGAGGCGCTGGCCCTGACCACCAACACCCAGCCGGTGATGCTGCTGGCCGGTGTTGCCGCCTGGCGCGTGTGGCAGGCCGAGGGCGGTGCGCAGCCCGATGCCGTGGCGGGCCATTCCCTGGGCGAATACTCTGCCCTGGTCGCAGCCGGGGTGTTGACGTTGGCCCAGGCAATTCCCCTGGTGCGCCTGCGGGCTGCGGCCATGCAGGAGGCGGTGCCTGTGGGCACGGGCGCCATGGCCGCCGTGCTGGGGCTGGAGGCCGACAAGGTGAAGGCCGTCTGCGCCCAGGTCACGGCAGACCTGGGCGGTGCCGAAGTGGTCGAAGCCGTGAATTTCAATGACCCCGGGCAGACCGTGATCGCCGGCTCCAAGGCCGCTGTCGAGGCCGCCGGCGTTGCCATGAAAGCCGCCGGGGCGAAACGTGCCCTGCCGTTGCCGGTCTCGGCGCCGTTCCATTCCAGCCTGATGCGCCCGGCGGCGGAAAAGCTCAAGGCCGCGCTGGCCGACGTGGCGCTGGCTGCGCCGCAGATTGCCGTCATCAACAATATCGACGTCGCCGTGGTGCAGGACGGTGCAGCCATTGCCGATGCGCTGTACCGCCAGGCTTTCGGCCCGGTGCGCTGGGTGGAAAGCATTCAGGCGATGAAGGCGCGGGGCATTACCCATGTGGTCGAATGCGGCCCGGGCAAGGTGCTGGCCGGAATGGTCAAGCGCATTGATGCCGAGCTGGTCGGCGCGGCTTTGTACGATCCGGCAACGCTTGCCGAAGTGAAGGAGTTATTGGCATGACAGACAACAACCGTTCCATCGCCCTGGTCACCGGGGCGACCCGAGGGATTGGCGCCGCCATTGCCCAGGAGCTGGCCAGCCGGGGCTACACGGTGATCGGCACCGCCACCACGGACGAAGGTGCCCAGCGCATCAGCGCAGCCCTGATCGACCAGGGCGGGCGCGGCGTCAAACTGGATGTGAACGACGCTGCCAGTGTCGATGCGCTGATGGATGGCATCGTCAAAAACGATGGTGGCTTGCATGTGCTGGTGAACAACGCCGGCATCACCAAAGACCAGATCACCATGCGCATGAAGGATGAGGACTGGGACGCCGTGCTGGACACGAACCTGAAGGCCGTATTCCGACTTAGCCGTGCGGCTATTCGCCCGATGATGAAGCAGCGTTTCGGTCGCATCATCAGCGTCACCAGCGTGGTCGGCAGCATGGGCAATCCCGGGCAGGCCAATTACGCCGCTGCCAAGGCCGGTGTGGCCGGCATGAGCCGCGCCCTGGCACGCGAGCTGGGCAGCCGCAACATCACCGTAAATTGTGTGGCGCCTGGTTTTATTGCTACAGATATGACGGCTGTTCTGCCCGACGAGCAGAAAAAGGCGCTGGCGGCGCAAATTCCCCTGGGCAAGCTGGGCGAGCCCGGCGACATCGCCCACGCCGTGGCATTTCTGGCCTCTGCGCAGGCGGGATACATCACTGGCCAGGAATTGGCCGTCAATGGCGGCATGTACATGTAATTGCCGCTTTTTGCACGAAGTTATGCCGCTTCCTCGCGACGGCAAGCCGTTTGCAGGATTTCCTGCCGATGCGGCTAGAATCGCGGGTTCATTTACACAACCCCTGAGGGAAACCATGAGCGATATTGAAGCACGTGTCAAAAAAATCATTGCCGAGCAACTCGGCGTTGAAGAGTCTCAAGTCACCAACGAAAAAGCCTTTGTGGCCGACCTGGGTGCCGACTCGCTGGACACGGTGGAACTGGTGATGGCCCTGGAAGATGAATTCGGCATCGAAATCCCCGATGAAGACGCTGAAAAAATCACCACGGTGCAGAACGCCATCGATTACGCCAACACCCACCACAAGGCCTGAGCCCCCGGCTGGGGCCTGCTACAGCGATAAGTAAAGGTTGAACGCATGAGCCGTCGTCGCGTTGTCGTGACCGGTCTGGGTTGCATCAGCCCCGTGGGCAACACGGTGGCAAGCGCCTGGGCCAATCTCTTGGCCGGTCAGTCCGGTATTGACCACATCACCAGGTTCGATGCGGAGGCCTTCTCCTGCAAGATTGCCGGTGAGGTCAAAGGCTTTGACGTCGAGGAGTACATGAGCGCCAAGGACGCGCGTTCCATGGACACCTTTATTCATTACGGTATCGCTGCAGCAGAGCAAGCCGTCAGGGATGCCGGCCTGCCCACGGGCGAGGCCTTGTCCGACGACCTGGCCACCCGCATCGGTTGCGTGGTGGGATCGGGGATTGGCGGTCTGCCGCTGATTGAGAACACCCAGATCGAGCTGTCCAATCGCGGCCCGCGCCGCATTACCCCATTTTTCGTGCCGGCCTCCATCATCAACATGGTGGCCGGGCATGTATCCATGCGCTTTGGCTTCAAAGGGCCGAACCTGTCGGTGGTCACGGCCTGTACGACTGGCCTGCACTGCATCGGCGAAGCCGGGCGCATGATCGAATACGGCGATGCCGATGTGGTCGTCGCTGGCGGTGCGGAAGCCACCGTCTCGCCCCTGGGCGTGGGCGGTTTTGCCGCCATGCGGGCGCTCTCCACGCGCAACGATGACCCGAAAACAGCCTCCCGCCCCTGGGACAAGGACCGCGACGGCTTTGTGCTGGGCGAGGGCGCCGGCGTGCTGGTGCTGGAAGAGTACGAGCACGCCAAGGCCCGTGGGGCAAAAATCTATGCCGAATTGAGCGGCTACGGCATGAGCGCCGATGCCGGTCACATGACCGCGCCGAACATGGACGGCCCGCGCCGCGCCATGCTCAATGCCATGCGCAATGCTGGGGTCAATCCCGATGAAATCGGCTATCTGAACGCCCACGGCACCTCCACCCCGTTGGGCGACAAGAACGAAACCAATGCCATCAAGGCGGCGCTGGGCGATGCTGCGTATAAAACCGTGGTCAGCTCCACTAAGTCGATGACCGGCCACCTGCTTGGCGGCGCTGGCGGCATCGAGAGCGTCTTCACCGTGATGGCGCTGCACACGCAGAAGATTCCGCCGACGATCAACCTGTTCAATCAGGATCCCGAGTGCGATCTGGACTACTGTGCCAATACTGCCCGCGATGCCAGGATTGATGTCGCGCTGAAGAACAACTTCGGCTTTGGCGGCACCAACGGCTCGCTGGTCTTCAAGCGCATTTGATATTGGCTGTTGTGCTGGCAGTGACCGGTTTCAACCCGCTTTGGCCTGACAACGGCTGAAGCGGGTTTTGCATTCATGACGCTGCGCCACCATAGCCCACCACCGGTGCAGATGCGCGTCGCCCCCGGGCCGCTGTTGGGCGCAGGCGCTGCTGCCGTGGCCATCGTGGGGCTGCTGGCGCTGTTGTACTGGTGGGGTTTCAGCAGCGCGGCCTGGTGGCTGCGCGGGGCAGTGGCCGGGGTCTGGCTGGTGGCGGTACTGCTGGCTGTCCGGGCGTGGCGGCGTTTGCCGGCCGGGGTCTTGCGCTGGGATGGGCAAGGCTGGCTTTGGCAGCCCCGACTGCGGCCAGGTGAACCGGGCAGTGAGCAGGATTTTGTAGCGCTCACCACCCTCCAGACGGTGTTTGACGCACAGTTTGCTATCGGATTGCGTTGTACCATCGGCGCAAGGCGCTATTTTTTCTGGTTGCAGCGCAGTGCCAACCCTGGATGCTGGGATGCCGTGCGGCGTGCGGTATATTCCAGCGCTTTGGTCACGCCACCGCAGGTGGTGCCGTGACTGGCGTTTCTTCTCACCCGCTTTGGCGTTCATGACGGTAGTCCCCTTGCCCCTTTCTTCCAACGACAGCGATCTGCAACTGGTGCAGCGCACGGTGGCGGGCGACCAGCGGGCATACGAGCTGCTGGTGCTGAAATACCAGCGCCGCATCGAGCGCCTGGTGGCCCGCATGGTGCGGGACCATGATCTGGTGCAGGACATTGCCCAGGAGACGTTTCTGCGTGCCTACCGGGCGCTGCCGCAGTTTCGCGGCGAGGCGCAGTTCTACACCTGGCTGTACCGCATCGCGGTGAATACGGCCAAGAAATTCCTCATGGATATGCGCCGTGACCCGGTGCTGACCGAAAGCGCCCTGGCACCCGTGCAGGACGACGAGGAAACTTTTCGCAACCGCCACGAACCAAGCACGGACGAGACGCCCGAGACGGTGCTGGCGGCGCAGGAAATTGCGGCTGCCGTGCAGGCGGCGATGGAGGCCTTGCCCGAAGAACTGCGCCAGGCGGTCACGCTGCGCGAGATCGAGGGCTTGAGCTACGACGAGATTGCCCAGGCCATGGGCTGTCCCATCGGCACGGTGCGTTCGCGTATTTTTCGGGCACGGGAGGCGATTTCAGCGCGGGTCAAGCCGTTGCTGGAACGCCAAACGGGCAAGCGGTGGTAACGAGGGGATGCGGGCTGTCCGCAAACAGCAGGTAGAACCATGAAGGACGATGTTGTAAATACGCAGGAATTGCTTTCGGCACTGGTCGATGGCGAGTTGACAGGGATCGAACTGGAACAGGCTTTGGCCGTGGCCGAAGATGCCCAGGGGCAGCGCAATTGGCAGCTCTACCATCTGGTGGGCGATGTGCTGCGCTCGCCCGATCTGGCGCATCACAGCCAGCGTGATGTGCTGACTGGACTGCGGGCCCGGTTGGCGCAGGAGCCGCCGCTGCAAAGCACCCAGGAAACCGCTTTGCAGCTGGCGCCTGGCGTGCTGGAGCAGGTGCAGGCGCCCGCTGCGGTGCGTGACCAGGCGGCCAATGCGTCGGTGTTCCGTTGGAAGCTGGCGGCCGGCTTTGCCTCGATTGCGGCGGTGGCCGCCGTGGGCTGGCAGGTCATGGCTTTGCAGGCGGCGGCACCTGTCGGCGGGGCGCAACTGGCACAAAACGCGGCTCCGGCCGTCGTGGCGGTGGCGGCCGACGACGGCAGGACCGTCATGCTGCGTGACCCGAATCTGGATGCCCTGCTGGCCTTGCACGAGCAATATGCCAATCGCCCGGGTTTGCAGGTACCGGCCGATTTCTTGCGCAATGCCAGCCTGGCGCATACGGGCGGCCCGCAGCGGGCGCCGTAAACTCCTTTCTTTCCTATCTTGTTCTGCGGGGCCGATCGGCCCCGTTGTCGTTTGAGGCGTTGTTGTGGTCACTCGCAAAAAAAGCAAGGCAGCGGCAGAGCTGCCCACGGTCAGTATCTCGGAGGGTGAAATCGCCCGCTACCTGCACCTGGGCACGCCCTGGGTGCAAGGTTCGATGCGCCTGAAAGACCCGTTCGTGCTGGACCTGGAGTACGTCCAGCGCATGATGGCCTGGCTGCTGTTTACTCCAGTCGACGAGGATTTGACCGCGCTGCACGCCGTGCAGCTGGGCCTGGGCGCGGCGGCGCTGACCAAGTTCCACCACAAGGTGCTGGGGATGCGCACGACGGCCATCGAGATCAACCCCCAGGTGATTGCCGCCTGCCGGGGCTGGTTCAAATTGCCGCCGGACAATGAGCGCTTGCAGGTGTTGCAGGCCGATGCGGGGGCAGAAATTCGCCGCCCGCACTGGCAGGGGGCCGTCCATGCGCTACAGGTCGATCTGTACGACCACGATGCCGCCGCCCCGGTGCTGGATAGCCCGGACTTCTATGCCGACTGCCGCGCCCTGCTGGCCCCGGAGGGCTGCATGACGGTGAACCTGTTTGGCCGGCGCAGCAGCTACGCCGCCAGCCTGGAGAAGATTTGTGCGGCCTTCGGGCCGGACAACGTCTGGGCGTTCAAGCCCACGCGCGAGGGCAACACCATCGTCCTGGCCCTGCGCGTGGCGCAGCCGCGGGACGTGCTGCAACTGCAAGGCCGGGCGCAGGCGGTGCAGGCGCAATACCAGCTTCCGGCGACGAAATGGTTGAAAGTGTTGCGTCCCGTCGCCGAAAGCGCGGCTTGCGGGAGGTAGTGTCCTAGGGATGCTCTGCACAAATCGAGCGGTAAGCCTGCGCTGCGGATCGGGATGGGATGCAAGGCGCAAACCGCAGGGATAGCCGTAGCTATCGCGAGGATTTGCAACGCCGCAGACCGCCCGAGGCCGCAGATGCAGGCGGCGCGGTGATTTGTGCAGAGCATCCCTAGGGATGCCGCACAATCGCCGGTTTCACTTGCCCTTCCTGCCATGCCAGTTGTGCCCCAGCCCGCCCAGCACCCGCAACGTGCCTTGCTGCATAACGAAATCCACGCCCGCCCGCCGGAGTCGGTGCAGGCGCCTGCCGTGCTCACCCACATGGTCATGGTCTGCGACAGCGCCCAGCGCGAGGCCAGCCGCCAGCATCTGGCCGCCCTGCTGCGCGACCACCACCGCAGCGTGCCTGATGAGAGCACCACCCACGTGCGTGTCGACCTGGGCGGCCTGCGCGTGCGTTGGGAGCTGCACACGGAGTTCGTCAGCTGGACCTTCCAGGTAGCCCTGCCGGCCGATACGGTGCTGGATACGCGCAGCCCGCCCACGGCGGCCGAGGAAGTGCCCCAGGCCTGGCTGGCCGCCCTGCCGGGGCAGTGCCTGGGCTGCATCCACATCTGGCTGGTGCAACCGGCACAGTGCGGCAGCGGCGGCATGGAACATGTGGTGGCCCAGTTGCTGAATGCGGACACGCTGGCCGGCTCCCTGGTGCACCGGGGGCAGACGCAGGTGTGTACCGACTTTGCCATCCACGCCGATGGCTGTTCGCGCATGTTGGTGCAGCCCGGCCTGGAGATCTCGGCCCCGCGCCTGGGGCGGCTGGTGCAGCGCCTGCTGGAGATCGAAACCTACCGCATGATGGCGCTGCTGGCCATGCCCGCTGCCCGGCACGCCGTGGCCGTGCTGGGTCATGCCGAGCAGGAGCTGGCCGAGCTGGCGCAGGCCATTCGCCAGGCCGACCGCCGCTCCGAACCGGCACTGCTCGACCGCCTCACGCGCCTGGCCGGGCAGGTGGAGAGCGAGTACGCCGCCAGCCATGCCCGCTTTTCGGCCAGTCGGGCATATTTCGAGCTGGTGGAGAAGCGCATTCTCGATTTGCAGGAGGAGCGCCTGTCGGGCTTCCTGAGCTTTCAGGAATTCATGGCCCGGCGTCTGGCCCCGGCCCGCAGCACCTGCGAATGGGCGGCGCGGCGGCAGAATGCCCTGTCCGAGCGTGTCTCGCGCGTGAGCAACCTGCTGCGTACCCGCGTCGAGATCGAGCAGCAGCAAAGCAGCCAGCAACTGCTGGGCAGCATGAACGAGCGCCAGGCCATGCAGCTCAAACTGCAATCGACGGTGGAGGGCCTGTCGGTGGCGGCGATCACCTACTACATCACCGGCCTCATCAGCTACCTGGCCAAGGGGGCGCACGGCCTGGGCTGGCCGCTGTCGGCGGAGAGCACGGCGGCGCTGGCGATTCCGGTCGTGGCCTTCGGGGTCTGGTGGTCGCTGCGGCGGCTGCACCATAAACTGTTTGGTGCCAGGCATTGACAAAAAGAAGAGCTGCTTCCACTCTGCAGCACTTGTTTTAAGGTTTGAATTTGTCTGAAAATGAATCTGTGCAAGCGCAAGCAGCTCAGAAAAAAGTAGCTACCGGCCTGACCCTGGCCGCCCTGGGCGCCGTGGGGTTCAGCGGCAAGGCCATCATCGTCAAGCTGGCCTACCGCTACGGGGTGGATGCCGTCACCCTGCTGATGTACCGCATGCTGTTTTCCCTGCCGATTTTCCTGCTCATGGCATGGTGGGCCGGGCGGGGTCAAAGGCCGCTGACGCGCCAGGATAGGTGGGGCATTCTGGGCCTGGGGTTTTCCGGTTACTACCTGGCCAGTTTTCTGGACTTTGCCGGGCTGGCGTACATCACGGCGGCGCTGGAGCGGCTGATCTTGTACCTCAACCCCACTTTGGTGGTGCTGCTGGGCTGGGTGTTCTACCGCCGGGGCGTCACGCGCGGGCAGCTCCTGGGCATGGCGCTCAGTTACGGCGGCGTGCTGCTGGTGTTCGGCCACGAGGTCGGTGCCCAGGGCGAACACGCCATTCTGGGGGCGCTGCTGGTGCTGGGCAGCGCCATCAGCTATGCCGTGTACCTGGTCTACAGCCATCAGCTGGTGCAGCGTCTGGGGGCACTGCGGCTGGTCGGGCTGGCTACCAGCGTGGCCTGCGTGCTGTGTCTGTTGCAGTTTGTCCTGATGCACCCGCTGTCGGCGGCACTGGTGCCTGCGCCGGTGCTGTGGCTGTCCATCCTCAACGCCACCTTGTGTACCGCAGCTCCGGTGGTGATGGTGATGCTGGCGGTGGAGCGCATCGGCGCCGGCATGGCCGCGCAGGCCGGGATGATCGGGCCGCTCTCGACCATCGTCCTGGCGCTGTGGCTGCTGGACGAGCCGGTCAACGCCTGGATGCTGGGCGGCACCGTGCTGGTGATGGTGGGCATCTACGTCTTCACCCGCATGGCGCGTAAGGCTTAAGCAGAGAGAATCCCTCTTTTCGTGAAGGAGACAAAACCATGGATTTAGGCATTGCCGGTAAATGGGCGCTGGTCTGCGCCGCCAGCAAGGGGCTGGGCCTGGGCTGCGCCCAGGCGCTGGTGGCCGAGGGCGTGAACGTGGTCATCAATGCCCGCACCGAAGGCCCCTTGCAGCAAGCGGCGGAAAAACTCAGAGCCACTGCCGCAGACTGGGCCAAAGCTGGCGGGCAGAAAGCGCCGGAAGTGATCGCCGTGGCGTGCGACATCACCACTGCGCAAGGCCGTGCGGCGGTATTGAATGCTGCCGGTGGCCCGGGGGTGGATTTCGATATTCTGGTCAACAACGCCGGCGGCCCGCCGCCCGGCGATTTCCGTGACTGGCAGCGCGAGGCATGGATCCGGGCGGTGGATGCCAACATGCTCACCCCGATCGAATTGATCCGGGCCGTGGTCGACGGCATGGCGGCCCGGGGGTTTGGCCGCATCGTGAACATCACCTCCAGCGCAGTGAAAGCGCCGATCGACATCCTGGGGCTGTCCAACGGCGCCCGCAGCGGCCTGACCGGGTTCATCGCCGGGCTGGCCCGCTCCGACCTGGCGGCCCGGGGCGTGACCATGAACAACCTGCTGCCGGGCAAGTTCGATACCGACCGCCTGCAGGCCACTTTTGTCAGCACGGCCGGCAAAACCGGGCAAACACCCGAGCAGGTGCGTGCTACTCAGCAAGCCCAGGTGCCCGCCGGGCGCTTTGGCACGCCCGCAGAGTTCGGGGCGATCTGCGCCTTCCTGTGCAGCCAGCAGGCCGGGTATGTGAACGGGCAGAACATCCTGCCCGATGGCGGGTTGTACCCCGGCACGTTCTGATCGTTACCGGGGCCGGGTGCCAGGCGCTCAGGCCGACAGGGATACCGGCTGGGCCACGGTGGCCGTGCTGGCGGTGGCGGGCAGGGCCGTGGTGGCAGGAGCAGCAGGAGCGGGCGTGGCCGTGCCGTCCAGCGTGGCACGCAGGCGTTCCATGTCCACGCCCTTTTCCCAGCGCGAGACGACCACGGTGGCCACGGCGTTGCCGATGAAGTTGGTCAGGGAGCGGCATTCGCTCATGAAACGGTCCACGCCCAGAATCAGCGCCATCCCGGCCACGGGCACTTCGGGCACCACGGCCAGCGTGGCCGCCAGGGTGATGAAGCCTGCGCCCGAGACCCCGGCTGCCCCCTTGGACGAGAGCATGGCCACCAGCAGCAGCATGATCTGGTGGCCCAGGGTCAGATCGATGTTCGTGGCCTGGGCAATGAACAGCGCTGCCAGCGTCATGTAGATGTTGGTGCCGTCCAGGTTGAAGGAGTAGCCCGTGGGCACGACCAGGCCGACGATGGACTTCTTGCAACCGGCTTTTTCCATCTTTTCCATCAGCGAAGGCAGGGCCGATTCGGACGAGGAGGTGCCCAGCACCAGCAGCAGCTCTTCCTTCAGGTAGCGGATCAGCTTGAACACCGAGAAGCCGCAGGCGCGTGCCACGGTGCCCAGCACCACCACCACGAACAGCAAAGAGGTCAGGTAGAAGGCCAGCACCAGCTCGGCCAGATTCAGCAGCGAACCCAGGCCGAACTTGCCGATGGTGTAGGCCATGGCCCCGAAGGCGCCGATGGGTGCGGCCTTCATGATGATGCTGACCAGCTTGAACACGGGCTTGGTCAGCGCCTCGAAGAAGTGCAGCACCGGCTTGCCCGCGTCGCCCGTCATGGCCAGCGAAATGCCGAACAGCACGGCCACCAGCAGCACCTGCAGGATGTTGTCGCCCACGAACGGGCTGATCAGCGTCTTGGGGATGACGTCCATCAGGAAGTTGGTCAGCGTCATGTCGTGGGTCTTGGCCACGTAGCCTTTCACGGCGGTCTGGTCCAGGTCGGCGGGGTTGATGTTCATGCCCGCGCCGGGCTGCACCACGTTGGCCACGATCAGGCCCACCACCAGCGCCAGGGTGGAAAAGGTCAGAAAGTAGGCCATGGCCTTGCCGAAGACCCGGCCCACGGCGCTCAACTGCGTCATGCCCGCGATGCCGGTGACGATGGTCAGGAAAATCACCGGCGCGATGATCATCTTGATCAGCTTGATGAAGGCATCGCCAAACGGCTTCATGGCTTCGCCGTAGGCCGGTTCGAAGTAACCCAGCAGGATGCCGGCCACGATGGCAAAGACCACCTGGAAGTACAACTGGCGGTAGAACGGGAGCTTGAGCTGGGCAATGGTCTCGGCATGAATCGGGTGCATACGGAATCTTCCACGGGCAACGGTTGGCACCACGCAGGTGCAGGTGCCCGGTTTTTACCTGCCCTGCAGGCAGATGCCGATAACCTATTGGTATTAGAAAGAAGCTGTTCGCGATCTCCGTGCGGGTGTGCAGTCGCGGGCACACTTGCGCCATGTTTGCTTCTCTTCGCCGCCGTCCCTTCTGGATCGTTGCCATTCTTTTGTGCGGCATGCTGCTGAGCATGTTGATCGTGGGCTGGCTGACATGGCTGCATGCCCTGCGCAGCCAAAGCGAAGTCTTTCAGCGACAGCTCGAGGTACGCGCACAGGCCCTGACACAGCGCGTGGATCGCTACCGTACCCTGCCCCAGGTGCTGTCGCTCGATACGGAGCTGCGCCAGGCGCTGCAGCATCCCCTGAGCGCCCGGGAGGTGGACTACCTCAACCGCAAGCTGGAGCGTGCCAACGGTGCCAGCCAGTCATCCACCCTCACGTTGATCGACCGGCACGGCCTGGCCATTGCCGCCAGCAACTGGCGCGAGCTAAACAACAACGTGGGCGAGAACTACAGCTACCGCCCCTATGTGCAGCAGGCCCTGGCCTCGGGCAGTGGCCGCTTCTACGGCATTGGCACGACCACGGGCTTGCCGGGCTACTTTCTTTCCCAGGCCATTTACAGCGAGACTGGCGAGATCATCGGGCTGATTGCCATCAAGATTGCCTTGCAGGAGCTCGAACGCCAGTGGCCGCGCACCAACGACGTGGTGGTGGTGTCGGACGCGTACGGCGTCATCTTCCTGACCAGCCGTGCAGACTGGCGCTACCGCCTGCTGAAGCCATTGACAACCGAGGCCCTGGCCGAGCTGGCCGCCACGCGCCAGTACCAGACGGAAACACTCACCCCTCTGGAGTTGCGCGTGCACAAGCACCTGGCCGACGGCAGCCGCCTGGTCACCATCGGGGATGCCAGGCTGCCCCGGCGCATGCTGCTGCAAAGCGTGGATCTGCCCAACAGTAACTGGCAGATGTACCTGCTGCACGACACCGGCGCCAGTGCTGCCACCAGCTGGTGGGCCGCTGCGGCTGCGGCGGGTCTGTGGCTGGCGGGGGGGCTGCTGGTGCTGTTCGTGCGCCAGCGCCAGCGCATCATTCGTCTGCGCTTGCGCAGTCGCCAGGAGCTGGAGACCGTGCTCAAGCAGCACGCACAAGAGCTGCGTACCGCCCAGGATGGCATCGTGCAGGCTGCGCAGCAGGCCGACACCGGCCTGTCGCGCAGCCTGGAGCACCTGCCCCAGGGCGTGGTCATCATCGATGCCGACCTCAATCTGGTGGCCTGGAATTCACGCTACCTGGAACTCTTTCGCTACCCTGCCGAGCTGGTGCGCGTGGGCGCACCCATTGAAAGCCTGCTGCGCTTCAATGCACGGCGCGGCCTGCTGGGCAAGGCTCCGACGGAAGATGCCGTACAGCGCCGCCTGGGCCACTTGCGCAGCGGCAAGCCGCATTTGCACGAAAGTGAAAAAGGCGATGGCATGGTGCTGGAGATACGCGGCAATCCGCTGCCCGATGGCGGCTTTGTCACCAGCTATGCCGATATCACCAGCTACAAGAATGCTGCCCGCGAGCTGCGCTCCCTGGCCGATGCGCTGGAGCGGCGTATTGCCGAACGCACCCGTGACCTGGAGGCCGCCCGCCAGGAGGCCGAACAGGCCAATCGCTACAAAACCCGTTTTGTGAATGCGGCTGTGCACGACCTGCTGCAGCCCCTGAATGCGGCCCGCATGTTCACCAGCCTGCTGCCCAACCACGTGCAGGATGTCGCGGGCCGCCGTGTGGTCGAAAGCATCGATGCGGCCCTGGCCTCGCAAGATGCCATCCTGGCCAGCCTGCTGGACATTGCCCGCATGGAGTCGGGCCAGCTGGAAGTGCATGTGCGCGACTTTGCCCTCGATGCCCTGCTGCAGGTGGTGCACAACAACTTCCGCCTTCTGGCCGAGAGCGAAGGGCTGGAATTGCGCACCCATGCCTGCGCCCTGGTGGTGCGCAGCGACGAGGCGCTGTTGCGCCGCATCGTGCAGAACTTTGTCTCCAATGCCATCCGCTACACCCGCGCAGGCCGGATCGTGGTGGGTTGCCGCCGCGTGGGCCGGCAGGTGCGCATCGAGGTGCATGACCAGGGGCCGGGCATTCCGGCCGGCCAGCAGCGGGAAATTTTCGAGGAATTCCGCCGCCTGCATGAGGGCCATGCCGACGACCGGGGCACGGGCCTGGGGCTGGCCATCGTCGAGCGCCTGGGCAAGCTGCTGGGCCATCCGATCGGCCTGCGCTCCACGCCGGGGCGGGGCAGCATCTTCTGGGTGCAGGTGCCGCTGGGCGATGCCCGGGCCTTGCCGCCTGCCGCTCCGGCCAGCGTTCCGGCAGGCCAGGAGGATGCACCTCTGCAAGGCCGCGTGGTCTGGTACGTCGACGACGACCCCCAGACCTGTGCGGCCACCCGCGCCCTGCTGGAGCGCTGGGGCTGCACCGTGCCGTGCGCCGGTGGCCCGCAGGAGGCGCTGGCGCAAGTCTTGAGCCAGCCCCAGGCCGTGCCGCATCTGGTGCTGCTGGATGTCCACCTGGGCAGCGGCCTGTACGGGCCGGATTTCTATGCCCAGCTCTCTGCCCAGTGGGGGCAAACGCCGCCCGTCATTCTGGTCACTGCCGAGCACGACGCCGCCTTGCGCCGTCAGGCCGCCGAACGCGGCTGGGGGTTTCTGGCCAAGCCCGTGCGCCCGCCCGCCTTGCGGGCCTTGATGAGCCAGACCTTGCTGCGTCTGGGCGAAAACAGCGGGCACTGATGGGCGCTCAGACCTCTTGGTCGTTTTCCAGGCTTTTGACCAGCACTGCGGCCTGTGTGCGGCTATAGCAGCCGAGTTTTTTCAGGATGGCCGTCACGTGCACCTTGACGGTGTTTTCGGCCAGCCCCAGCGCATGGGCGATCTGCTTGTTGAGCAGGCCGTCGGCCAGGCACAGCAGCACGCGAAACTGCTGGGGCGTGAGTTGGGCCAGTCGGGCGGCCAGGTCGGCATCGGCCTGGGAGCGCTCGGCCGTCATCGGCGGAAACCAGCTGCCGCCGTCCAGCACGGCTGCCACGGCGTCGGCAATGTCCTGCCCGGATGCGGATTTGGGGATGAAGCCTGCCGCCCCGAACTGCTGGGCGCGGCGGATGACGCGCGGATGGTCGTTGGAGGAGATGATGGCCACGGGAATGTGCGGGTACTCGCCCCGCACGTGCAGCAAGGTGGAAAAGCCCCGCACGCCGGGCATGGTCAGGTCCAGCAGCACCAGCTCGACCTGCGGATGCGCTTGCAGCGTGCTGCTGACGGCGGCGGCGCTGGCGGCCTCCAGCGTGGCGTAGTGCATGAAGCGCTCGCGCAGCACATGCAGCACCGCAGCGCGAAACAGCGGGTGGTCGTCGGCAACGAGCAGGCTGGGTTCGGACATCACGGTGCACTCTGCCATGCCGTTGGCCTCAGCGGCGGGACGCCACCCAGATGCCGCCCACGATCAGCACGAAGGCCCCGGCGTGGTAGAGCTGGGGCGCCTGCCCCAGCACCAGCACCGACAGAATGGCGGTGAACAGCGGAATCAGGTTGGCAAAAAAGCCCGCCACCGTGGGATTGGAGCGCCGCACCCCCGCGCCCCAGCAGCGGTAGGCCAGGATGGCCGGGCCGATGGCGATGAACAGCAGGGCGGCAGCCAGCGGCCAGCCCAGGGTCAGGCGAAAGCCGCCCAGGCCCGCTTCCGCCCCGGTGAACAGCCCCGACCACAGCACGCCGAACACCAGTTGGGCCAGCAGGAAGGCAGCCCAGTCGCTTTTGAATTCCTGCGGGCCGGGGGCTTTGGTGAGCAGCCAGGTGTAGAGCGACCAGAGCAGCGTGGCCAGCAGCATGAACAGGTCGCCCGGCACCAGTTGCAGGTGGCGCAGCACGTCGATGTCGCCGCGCGTGAGCACCAGCACCACCCCGGCAATCGACAGCAGTGCCCCGACGATCTGGCGGCCATTGATGCGGGTGCCCCAGAACAGGCGGCCCAGGCCCAGCATCCAGATCGGCATACTGGCACTGACCAGGGTGACGTTGAGCGGGCTGGAGGTTTTCAGCGACAGGTACAGCAGGCTGTTGTAGCAGGCGATGCCCAGGAAACCCAGCACGGCATAGGCACGCCAGTGCTGCCACAGCGGGCTGCCCTTGGCCAGCACGCGCCAGGCGATGGGCAGCAACAGCAGCACGGCCAGCGCCCAGCGCACGAAGTTCAGCGCAAAGGGCGAGATCAGGTCGTGTACCAGGCGGCCCACGATGGCGTTGCCGGCCCACAGCAGGGGGGCGGCGGTCAGCAGGGCTGCCGTGCCCAGATTCAAAGGTGCAGTCATCGGGCGATGCTAATGCCTGTGCCGCCAGTGGCGCGGCATCCGGCACGGGAAGATGGCAGGGGTATCCAAGAACCTGTTCTCAGTGCAGGTCGCGCAGGCGCGGGGCGATGGCCCCGGCGGCTTCCAGCACGGGGTAGGCCAGGGAGCAGAGCAGGGAGTTGATGCGTTTCAGGTCGCTGATCATGTCGATGTGCAGGGCGCTGGTTTCGATGCTCTTGACCTTGCCGTCGGACAGGCGGTTGAGGTGGCTGGCCGCGTAGGCCAGCTCCAGGTCGCGGAAACGCGCCTTTTCTTCCAGCAGGCGCTGCGCGTCGCGCACGTTGCCGCTGAGGAAGACGCTCATCGCCAGCCGCAGGTTGGCCACCAGATGGGCGTGCATGCGGTTGATTTCCTCCAGCCCGGCGCTGGAGAAGTCGCGGCCCTTCTTGATCTTCTTGTCTTCCACTTCCTGCAGGATGCGCTCGACCAGATCGCCCACCTGCTCCATGTTGATGGTGAAGTTGATGACTTCCGTCCAGCGCTGGCCCTCGCGCTCGTCCAGTTCGGCGCGGGAAATCTTGGTCATGTAGTACTTGATGGCGGAATACAGGTCGTCCACCTGGTCGTCCAGGCTGCGCAGGTGCTGGGCCAGCTCGGCGTCGTTGTCTTCCCAGACTTTCTTCAGGCCGCCGAGCATGGTCTCGACAACGTCGGCCTGGTGCAGCGCCTCGCGGGCGGCGCAGGAAATCGCCAGCGATGGTGTGGCCAGGGCCGAGCCGTCCAGGTGGTGCGGGCGGGTGGACGAGGGCGCAGCCACCTCGGTGGGCAGGATTTTTTCCACCAGCGCAGCAAAGCGCCCGGTGAACTGCACGCACAGCAGGGCCACCACCAGGTTGAACAGCAGGTGGAACAGCACCACCTGTGCGCCGATATTGGGCACCAGCGGGGCGACGTAGGTGAGCCAGGGCTGGATCAGCCCGACCATGGCGGCCACGCCGACCACCTTGAACAGCAGGTTGCCCAGCGGCACCTGGCGCACCTGCACGCTGGACTTGAGCGTGGTCAGCAGGGCCAGCATGCCGCTGCCCAGGTTGGCCCCCAGCACCAGCCCCAGGGCCACGTCGCCCGGAATGCCGCCGGAGCCGGCCAGGGCCGACACCAGCAGCACGGTGGCCAGGCTGGAGTAGGAAATAACGGCCAGCACCGCACCGGTGATGATCTCCAGCGTGATGTCGCTGGTCACGGCCAGCAGCAGGGTGCGCACCGTCTCCGACTGGGTGAGCACCAGCGTGGCCTCGGTAATCAGGCGCAGGGCCAGCAGCATCAGCCCCAGGCCGATCAGCACGCGGCCGATGCGGCCCACTTTGGTGTCCTGGCGGGCGACGTACAGCACCACGCCGGTGAAGATGCACAGTGGCGAGAGCCAGGACAAATCCAGCGAGAACACCACCGCCATCAGGCTGGAGCCGACGTCCGCCCCCAGCATGACGATCAGGGCCGAAGTCAGCGAAATCATCCCCTGCCCGACGAAGGCCGAGACGATCAGCGCCGTGGCCGTGCTCGACTGCACGATGGCCGTCACCCCCACGCCGGAGAGCAGGGCCGTCAGCCGCGTGCTCACGCCCCGGGAAATCAACTGGCGCAAGTTCGCGCCGAAGACCCGCAGGATGCCGGTACGCACCATCTGGATGCCCCACACCAGCAGGGCAATGGCGGCCAGGAGATTGAGTAGATGCTGCATAAAGTGAAAAACAAAACCCGCCAATATACGCCGGGGCGGACAAGCCCGCTGGCTGCCGGGGTGTCAGCTCACGGCGTGGCCGGCTGGCTGCGGCGGCTGCGCAGCAGCTCGTCCAGGATGAGCAGCGCCGCGCCCAGGGTGATGCCCATGTCGGCCACGTTGAAGGCCGGGAAGTGGCGGCTGCCCCAGTAGAAGTCCAGAAAATCCACCACGTAGCCGTGCATCAGCCGGTCCAGCACGTTGCCGATGGCCCCGCCCAGGATGCTGGCCAGCGCGAAGCAGAACAGCTTCTGCCCCGGGTATTTGCGCAACTGCCAGGTGATCAGCACCGTGGCCCCTGCGCCGATGCCGACGAACAGCCAGCGCTGCCAGCCGCCGTGGTCGGCCAGGAAGGAGAAGGCCGCCCCGGTGTTGTGCGCCCGCACGATGTTGAAGAAGCCGGTGACGGGCGTGCTGTCCCACAGCGCGTAGTGGCGCAGGATCCACTGCTTGGTCAGTTGGTCGATCGCCAGCACCAGCAGCGCCCAGGCCAGCCAGGGCCAGATGCGGGGGCGGGGAGAGGGGGTATTCATTGTTTTCATAGCTGATTCCGCTTTTCATTCAATGATTTCAGCATGTTCAATACCTGAAATCCTTATATATCCAGCGGAACAAGCTCCTTTTTATCAAGCAATATGGCGTACTTCACCGCTGCCGTGCAGGTTGCTGTCGCAGCGTCCGCACAGCGTCGGGTGCGCGGGGTTGGCCCCCACGTCGGCGCGGTAGTGCCAGCAGCGCTCGCATTTGGCATGGCTGCTGATCTGCACGTCCACCGCCAGGGCGTCGCCCGGCCGGGCCTGGGCGGCGCTGGTGATGAGGACGAATTTCAAATCCTCGCCCAGCGATTGCAGCAGGGCCAGGTCTTCCGGCGCGGCGCTCAGGGTCACCTCGGCTTGCAGCGAAGCGCCGACTTTGCCGGCTTCGCGCTGGTTCTCGATTTCCTTGTTCGTCACATCGCGGATGGCGCGGATGCGCTCCCACTTGGCCAGCAGGGCGGCGTCGCCCGCAGGCAGGGTCTGGTAGGTTTCCAGGAAGATGGAAGCGTTGCCGCCGCCGACGATCTTCCACGCCTCTTCCGCCGTGAACGAGAGGAAGGGCGCCATCCAGCGCAGCATGGCGTGCAGGATCTGGTGCAGCGCGGTCTGGGCGCTGCGCCGCGCCGGGCTGTGGGCGGCGCTGGTGTAGAGGCGGTCTTTCAGCACGTCCAGGTAGAAGCCGCCCAGGTCCTCGGAGCAGAACAGTTGCAGCTTGGCGACGACGGGGTGGAATTCGTACACCTTGAAGTGCGCCAGCACCTCGGCCTGGAATTCGGCAGCGCGGGCCAGTGCCCAGCGGTCGATCTCCAGCATCTGGTCGTAGGGCACGGCATCCTTGCTGGCGTCGAAATCGCTGGTGTTGGCCAGCAGGAAGCGCAGCGTGTTGCGGATGCGGCGGTAGGCGTCCACCACGCGGGCCAGGATCTTGTCGTCGATGGCCAGATCGCCCGAGTAGTCGGTCGAGGCGCACCACAGGCGGATGATTTCCGCACCCATCTTGCCGCTGACTTCCTGCGGCGAGACGGTGTTGCCCAGCGACTTGCTCATCTTCTTGCCCTGGCCGTCCACAGTGAAGCCGTGCGTGAGCAGCCCCCGGTACGGCGCCCGGCCAAAGATGGCGCTGGCCAGCAGCAGCGAGGAATGGAACCAGCCCCGGTGCTGGTCGTGGCCCTCCAGGTACAGGTCGGCCTCCGGCCCCTGGTCGTGGTGCATCCCGGCGTGCGTGCCGCGCAGCACGTGCCAGAAGGTGGAGCCGGAGTCGAACCACACCTCCAGGATGTCGGTGCTCTTGGTGTAGTTCTTGGCATCCTCGGCGCCCAGGATTTCCTCGGTGCTCACGCGGCTCCAGGCTTCGATGCCGCCTTGCTCGACGATATTGGCCGCCTGGTCGATGATCTCCATCGTGCGCGGGTGCAGCGCCCCGGTGTCCACATGCAGGAAGAAGGGCAGCGGCACGCCCCAGCTGCGCTGGCGCGAGATGCACCAGTCGGGCCGGTTGGCGATCATGTCGCGCAGGCGGGCCTTGCCGTTTTCGGGGTAGAAGCTGGTTTGCTCGATCGCTGCCAGCGCAATCTGCCTCAGGGTTTGCGCGGGTTTCTGCGCCGGGTCGGTGAAGACGCCTTCGCCCTCGTCCATGCGCACGAACCACTGGGCGGCGGCGCGGTAGATCACCGGCGATTTGTGCCGCCAGCAGTGCGGGTAGCTGTGCGTGATGCCCGCCGTGCCCATCAGGCGGCCCGCCACCTTCAGCGCGTCGATGATGACCGGCACGGCCTTCCAGATCGGCTGGCCGCCGAACAGCGGGAAGTCCGCCGCGTACTGGCCGTTGCCCTGCACGGGGTTGAGGATGTCCTGGTAGGCCAGTCCGTTGCCGACGCAACTGTTGAAGTCGTCCACGCCGTAGGCCGGGGCGCTGTGCACGATACCGGTGCCGTCCTCCGCCGTGGCGTACTCGGCCACGTAGACGGGCGAGAGGCGGTCATAGCCCTTGTCCACATGGGCCAGCGGGTGCCTGAAATCGAGGCGATCCAGCTTTTGCCCCACGGCGGTGGCGACCACCTGGCCGGTGATGCCCCAACGCTCCAGGCATTTCTCCACCAGGGCGCTGGCGAGGATGAGCAGGCCGCGCTCGGTATCGACCAGGCTGTATTCCAGTTCCGGGTTCACGTTCAGCGCCTGGTTGGCGGGAATCGTCCACGCAGTGGTCGTCCAGATCACGGCAAAGGCGGGCTTGGGCAGCGTGTCCAGGCCGAAGGCGGCGGCCAGCCGGGCGGGGTCGGCGGCGGGGAACATCACGTCCAGCGTCTGGCTGGATTTGTCCTGGTATTCGATCTCGAACTCCGCCAGGGACGAGGCGCAGTCGAAACACCAGTACACCGGCTTCAGCCCCCGGTAGATGAAGCCGCGCTCCATCACCTTCTTCAGCGCCCGCAACTGGTGCGCCTCGCTGGCGAAGTTCATGGTCTTGTAGGGGCGATCCCACTCGCCCAGCACGCCCAGGCGCTGGAAGTCGGCCATCTGCTGGGCGATCTGCTCGGCGGCAAAGGCGCGGCCCCTGGCCTGCATTTCGTCACGCGGCAGGTTGCGGCCATGCAGTTTCTCGATGGCGTTCTCGATCGGCAGGCCGTGGCAGTCCCAGCCGGGGGTGTAGAGCGCGTCGAAGCCCTCCAGTTGGCGGCTTTTGACGATCATGTCCTTCAGGATCTTGTTCATCGCGTGGCCGATGTGGATCTGGCCGTTGGCATACGGCGGGCCGTCGTGCAGGATGAACTTGGGCGCACCCTGGCGGGCGGCCCGCAGTTGCTTGTAGATGCCCTGCTCGTCCCAATCCCTGGCCCATTGCGGCTCGCGCCTGGGCAGGTCGCCGCGCATGGGGAAGGGCGTGTCGGGCATGTTCAGCGTGGCGCGGTAGGCGCTCTCATTGCCGTTTTTCGGGGCACTCTTGGCTTTTTTCGGGGTGGCTTGTTCGGACATGAAAAATCTTTCTTGCTTCAAGGCAAAGCCCAGGGCGCGGCCTGGGCTGGAAATTCAGGGGGAAAACCGGGGTTGCCGGTGGAAATCCGTCGTGGTGATGATGCCCGGCATCAAATTCGGTCGCGCGTGGTCTGGCGCTGGGTTTGTGCGGGGGTCACGCTGGCGGCGGACAGTTGTCCGGCAAAAAAAGCGCGGGCAGCGGCGCAGTCTTGCGCGATGCCCCGGGTGAGCGCATCCAGGCTGTCGTATTTCAGCTCGTCATGCAGTTTGTGCAGCAGTTCCACGCGGATGATTTTACCGTAGCCCCCATCGCCGCCCAGGTGCTGCGGCCAGTCCAGGCAGTGCGTCTCCAGCAGGACGCGCCCGCCGTTCACATCGTCGGGGTCGAGCGACGGGCGGATACCCAGATTGGCCACGCCGGGCAAAGGCGTCTCGGACAGGCCATGCACCAGCACGGCGAAGATGCCGCTGGCGGCAGGCTTCCAGTGGTCGAAGCGCAGGTTCAGCGTGCGAAAGCCGTCGCCCAGGCCGGGGGCGCTTTCGGCCAGGCTGCGGCCCAGCTTGCGCCCATGCACCACGTGGCCGCTGATGGTGTAGGGGCGGCCCAGCAGGCGCTCGGCCTCCTGCATCTGCCCGGCCGCCAGGGCGGCACGCACCTCGGTGCTGGAAACGCGCAGGCCGTGCACCTCGTAGCTGTTCATGCGGGCCACTTCAAAGCCCTGGGCCTGTCCGGCGGCATCGAGCAGGGCATAGTCCCCGGCACGTTTGGCGCCAAAGCGGAAATCGTCGCCCACCAGCACATAGCGTGCGCCCAGGCCGTCCAGCAGCACCTCGTCGATGAACGCCTGGGGCGCCAGGCTGGCCAGCGCGTGGTTGAAGGGCAGGATCACCACCTGATCGAGTCCACAGACACGCAGTTGCGAGAGCTTGTCGCGCAGCGTGCCGACGCGGGCCGGGGCCAGTTCCGGCTTGCCCAGCACCCCGGCAAAATAGTCGCGCGGGTGCGGCTCGAACGTCACCGCGCAACTGGGCAGGCCACGCTGGGCGGCTTCGGCCCGCAGCAACCCCAGCATGGCCTGATGGCCACGGTGCACGCCGTCGAAGTTGCCGATGGTCAGGGCGCAGGCCGGGGCCAGGCCCGCCTGCCGGTAGCCGAGGAAAATCTTCATGCCAGGGGGAGGGTGTGAGGGTGAAAAAACAAAACCGCACAGTATAGGCCGTGCCCCGCAAGCTCAGTCGCCCAGGGAGCGGGTCAGCGCATCCAGGCGCTCCTGCAACTGCGCTACCTGGGCTTCCAGCAGGGCCACGCGCTCGCTCAGGTCGGCCAGTCCGATAGCAGGCGCGGCGTGGCCGGTGGCCGTCACGGCAGGCAAGACCGGTGTGCCGCACAGCAGTTGCGCCCAGCGTGCTTCGCGGGCGCCGGGGGCCTTGGGCAGCAGTTGCACCAGGGGGCCGCCTTTGTCTGCGCTGCGCTCCTGCAGTTCTTCCAGGAATGCTTCGACCGAGGACGTATCGGCAAAGCGGTGCCAGCGCTCGGCATTGGTGCGCAGCTCGGCGGCGGTTTGCGGGCCGCGCAAGATCAGCAGGCCCAGCAGGGCCGATGCCTGGCTGGGCACGCCCAGCACGCGCTCGAAGTTGTGCTCCCAGCGCATGGCGCGTTGGCCGCTGACCTCGATCACCAGATGGCGCTCGCGCAGCGCATCCAGGGCGGCCAGGGCATCGGCCTCGGCAAGCTGCATCAGCGGCTCGCGGCTGGTTTTCTGGTTGCAGCCGGACAGCAGGCTGTTCAGCGTCAGCGGGTAGCTGTCGGGCACGGTGCGCTGCTTTTCCAGCAGCGTGGCCAGGACGCGGGCCTGTTCGGCGCTCAGGGGGGTGTTTTGGTGGTCAAAAGGCATGGCAGGTGGCGAAACGGGATGGGGCAGGGATAATCGCGCCCTCTATGAAAAACATCGTGATTCTCATCTCAGGCAGCGGCTCGAACATGGCCGCTATTGTGCGTGCTGCCCAGCAGGGCGATTGGGCTGGCCGGCATGGCGCCCGCATTGCTGCCGTGATCAGCAACAGGGCCGATGCCAAAGGGCTGCAATTTGCCCGGGACAACGGCATCGCCACCGCCGTGCTCGACCACAAGGCCTTTGCCAGCCGCGAGGATTTCGATGCCGCCCTGGCGCAGTTGATCGACCAGTACCAGCCCGCCCTGGTGGTGCTGGCCGGTTTCATGCGCATCCTCACGCCCGGCTTCGTCGCCCACTTTGCCGGGCGGCTGCTGAACATCCACCCCTCGCTGCTGCCCGCCTTCACCGGCCTGCACACCCACCAACGCGCCATTGATGCGGGCTGCAAGTTTGCCGGCTGCACCGTCCACATCGTCACGCAGGAACTGGACGACGGCCCCATCCTGGAACAGGCCGTGGTGCCCGTGCTGCCCGATGACACCGCCGACACCCTGGCCGCCCGCGTGCTGACGCAGGAACACGTCATCTACCCGCGTGCGGTGTTCAACTTTATTAAAAACAAGAGCTGATAGCGCTTTATACAAAAGCGTTTCAGGCCAAAAACACTGAAAAAACGATATGCACCCCAAAGCCCTTCTGGATGCCTGCGCCGAACTGGTGCAGCAAGTCATGCTGCTGCAACACCCGGCGGACAGCGTCGTCTCGCGCTTCTTCCGCCAGCACCGCAACCTCGGCCCGCGCGAACGCGCCACGCTGGCCGAAACCGCCTACACCGTGCTGCGCCACAAGCTGCGCTTTGAAGCCCTGGCCCGCAGCGGCAGCGGGGCGCGGGAACGCCGGCTGGCGATCCTGGGCTTTGCCGGGCCGCGCACCCTGCTGCAAGCAGCCCTGCACCCGGCAGAAAAAACCTGGCTGCAAGAGTGCGATGCCGTGCAGACCGCCGACCTGCTGCCCCAGCACCGCCACAACCTGCCCCAGTGGCTGGCCGAGGCGCTGCAAGCCCAGGTGGGCGAACAGTTCGACGCGCTGGCCGCCAGCCTGCTCGCATCCGCGCCGCTGGATTTGCGCGTCAATACCCTGAACGCCAAGCGCGAGGCCGTGCAGAAGGAGCTGGCCGTCGCCGGCATCGCCGCCACCATCACGCCGTATTCCCCCTGGGGCCTGCGCGTGGACGACAAACCGGTGCTGACCAAGCTGGATGCCTTCCAGCAAGGCCGCATCGAAGTGCAGGACGAAGGCTCGCAGCTGCTGGCCCTGCTGCTGGATGCCAAGCGCGGTGAAATGGTGGTGGATTTTTGCGCCGGCGCGGGCGGCAAGACCCTGGCCATCGGGGCACAGATGCGCAATACGGGCCGCTTGTATGCGTTCGACGTCTCGGCCCACCGCCTCGAAGCCCTCAAGCCCCGGCTGGCGCGTTCCGGCCTGTCCAACGTCCACCCCGCCGCCCTGGCGCACGAGCGCGACGAGCGCGTCAAGCGCCTGGCCGGCAAGATCGACCGCGTGCTGGTCGATGCCCCCTGCTCCGGCCTGGGCACCCTGCGCCGCAACCCCGATCTGAAATGGCGGCAAAGCCCGCAGTCCGTCGCCGAACTCACCGCCAAGCAGACCGCCATTCTGGACAGCGCTGCCCGCCTGGTGAAAAGCGGTGGCCGTCTGGTCTACGCCACCTGCTCCATGCTGCCCGAAGAAAACGAGCGCATTGCCGAAGCCTTCCAGCAGGCCCACCCCGACTTCGCGCCGCTGGACGCGGGCGACACCCTGGCGCAACTGAAAGTCGACAATGCCGCCAGCCTGTGCGCAGGCGGCAGCACCGGCACGCAATACGTGCGCCTGTGGCCGCATACCCATCAGGTCGATGGCTTTTTTGCAGCGGCATGGCAGCGCACATAAAGTGATTCAATAAAAATAGCTGCTTGCGCTGTTAAATAGCTTATTTCAGATAGTTATCTAACTGAAATCTTTTATTTTTCAGCGCAAGCAGCTATTTTTTTAAAGTTTTCTGATCTTTCAGCGGCAAACCCGCCGCTCAGGCCAGTTGCAAACGCATCGCTGGCGCAGCTTCGGGCAGTGTCGCGCCGTGCCCTTGCCCCAGGTCGAAGATGCTGACGGATTGCACCAGCGCCTGCGCCTGGCTTTGCAGGCTGCTGGCGGCGGCGGCCATTTCCTCGACCAGGGCGGCGTTCTGCTGGGTCATCTGGTCCATCTGGCTGATGGCCGCACCGACCTCGGTCACGCCCTGGCTCTGCTGGCGGGTGGCGGTGCTGATTTCCCCCATCAGCGTGGTGACGCGGCGAATGGCTTCGACCACCTCCTGCATGGTGGCCCCGGCGCGGCCGGCCTGGGCGGTGCCGGTCTGCACGCGCTGCACGCTGTTGTCGATCAGCTGCTTGATCTCCTTGGCCGCCTCGGCGCTGCGCCCGGCCAGGCTGCGCACCTCGCTGGCAACGACGGCAAAGCCCCGGCCCTGCTCGCCCGCACGGGCTGCTTCCACAGCGGCGTTCAGCGCCAGGATGTTGGTCTGGAAGGCGATGCCGTCGATCACGCCGATGATGTTGGCCATGCGCTCGGAACTGGTGGCAATCTCCTGCATGGTGCCGACCACTTCCTGCACCACCTCGCCGCCGCGCTCGGCCACTTGCGAGGCGGATTGCGCGAGCTGATTGGCCTGCAGCGCGTTGTCGGCGTTGTGGCGCACGGTGCTGCTCAGTTGCTCCATCGAGGCGGCAGTCTGCTGCAAGGCGCTGGCCTGCTGCTCGGTGCGGCCACTCAAGTCCAGGTTCGCCTGGGCGATTTCCGCGCTGGCCCCGGCCACGCTTTCCGAGCCGTTGCGCACCTGCGCGACGACCTGGCGCAACCCGCCGACCATTTCCTGCTGCGCTTGCAGCAGCAAGGCGGTTTCATTCGTGCCCGCGACAGGGGGGCGCTCGCGCAGTTGCCCCGCCGCCACGGCACGGGACAGGCCGACCACCTCCTGCAGCGGCCTGGTGATGGCCAGCACGGTGGAGCGGGCCAGCAGCAGGGCGGCGACCAGGGCCAGCCCGATGCTCAGCCAGACGCCGCTCTGGATGGCCGCGATGTCGGCATGGGCCTGGGTGACGGAGGCGTTCAGGCGCTGGCTTTGCAGGGTTTTGAGCGTGGCGATGGCGCTGCCGTAGCCGTGCAGGATGCCGCCCACCTCGTCCATCAGGTAATTGCGGGCGCTGCCCTGGTTGCCCTTGTCCATCAGGCCGATGAGGTGTTCCTGGGCCTGCACGTACTGCTGGCGCTGGGCCAGCACGTCCTGCAGCAGTGCCTGGCCTTCCGCATCGGTGATGCGGGTTTGCAGCTGCTGCACCACTTCGCCGATGCGTTTGCGCGAGGTGTAGATCTGCTGCTTGAGCGCGTCGTACTCTTCCAGCCCCTTGACGATCAGCAGATCGCGCAGGGCCTCGGCGATGATGTGGCGGTTCTCGTCGACTTCGTTGAGCATGGAGACATTGGGCATGTCCTGCTCGCTGATCTGGTTGAAGCCGTTGCCGATGGCGGCGCTTTTATACAGGGCCATGGCCCCTTGCAGGCAGATCAGTAGGCTGATGAGCGCAAAGCCCAGGGTCAGGCGGGTGGCGATTTTCATGGGGGAAAGCCTCCTTGTGGGGGGAGAGTCGTCGGTGCGGGTAAGCACCTGCGTGCCCGGCGGGTATGCCAGAGTAAGGCGGGTTTTATAGCAGGGGTAACGGGTTGTAAGCAACGGTGGGAACCCCTAGGGTTCCCTAGGAATGCCCTTGTGAAGGTGCAACCCCTTTGGGGAAATTGGGCGCAAGTGCTAGAATTGCCGGGTTTTGCATGGTGCAGAACGCACGCCGGGGCCTTTCCAGTCCGGGCGCAAGTCATTAGGGTGCGCCGCACCCATTCATCTAAGGAAATACCATGATCGCTGCCTCTGTGAAGGCTGAAGTTGTCAAAGCCAATGCCCGCTCGGAAAACGATACCGGCAGCCCGGAAGTGCAAGTCGCACTGCTGACCGCCCGTATCAACGAACTGACCCCCCACTTCAAACAGCACGCCAAGGACCACCACGGCCGCCGTGGCCTGCTGCGCATGGTGAGCCGTCGCCGCAAGCTGCTGGACTACCTCAAGGCCAAGGACGCTGACCGTTACGTGGCCCTGATCGCCAAGCTGGGCCTGCGCAAGTAAGCACAGTGCCTGCGCACTCGATCCGCTAGGAATGCCTGCGCTGGCCAAGGTCGGCGCAGGCGTTTTTGTTTCTTGTTTTGTGGGGATTGCAGAGCGAAGCTGTGTCATTCCACGTCGGTACTTGCAAATCCATAGCTGCAAGCGCTGATCTGGAATGGCATCGCGATCTGTAAAGCCCTGAAAACCTTGCTGCCTATGCGGTAGCAGCTATTTTTAAAGGAATATCGCAATGACCATGTTCAACAAAGTCACCAAAACCTTCCAGTGGGGGCAGCACACCGTCACCATGGAAACCGGCGAAATCGCCCGCCAGGCCAGCGGCGCCGTGCTGGTGAACATCGACGACACCGTGGTGCTGGCCACCGTCGTCGCCTCCAAGAACGCCAAGCCCGGCCAGGACTTCTTCCCGCTGACCGTGGACTACATCGAGAAGACCTATGCCGCCGGCAAGATCCCCGGCAGCTTCTTCAAGCGCGAAGCCAAGCCCTCCGAGCTGGAGACGCTCACCAGCCGCCTGATCGACCGCCCCATCCGCCCGCTGTTCCCCGAAGGCTTCTACAACGAGGTGCACGTGGTCATCCACACCATCTCGCTGAACCCTGAGGTGGACGCTGACATCGCTGCCATGATCGCCGTGTCCGCCGCCCTGTCGGTGTCCGGCATTCCCTTCAACGGCCCCATCGGCGCGGCCCGCGTCGGCTACATCAACGGCGAATACGTGCTCAACCCCGGCCAGACTGCTCGCAAGAGCAGCCAGATGGATCTGGTCGTCGCCGGTACCGAAGCCGCCGTGCTGATGGTCGAGTCCGAAGCCCTGCAGCTGCCCGAAGACGTGATGCTGGGCGCCGTGGTCTACGGCCACGAGCAGGGCCAGATCGCCATCAACGCCATCCACGAACTGGTGCGCGATGCCGGCAAGCCCGTGTGGGACTGGCAGCCCGAAGCCAAGGATGAAGCCCTGATCGCCAAAGTGACCGCGCTGGGCGAGGAAAAACTGCGTGCCGCCTACCAGAACCGCAACAAGCAACTGCGCACCCAGGCCTGCCGCGAGGCCTATGCCGCCGTCAAGGCCGGTCTGGCCGAGCAGGGTGTCGAGTTCGACGCCGTCAAGGTGGACAACATGCTGTTCGACATCGAGGCGCGTATCGTGCGCAGCCAGATCCTGGCCGGCGAGCCGCGCATCGACGGCCGCGACACGCGCACCGTGCGTCCTATCGAAATCCGCAGCAGCGTGCTGCCGCGCACCCACGGCTCGGCGTTGTTTACGCGCGGCGAGACCCAGGCGCTGGTGATTTCCACCCTGGGCACCGAGCGCGACGCGCAGCGCATCGACGCGCTGGCGGGCGAGTTTGAAGACCGCTTCCTGTTCCACTACAACATGCCTCCCTTTGCTACTGGCGAAGTCGGTCGCATGGGCTCGACCAAGCGCCGCGAAGTCGGCCATGGCCGCCTGGCCAAGCGCGCCCTGGTGGCCTGCCTGCCCAGCAAGGAAGAATTCCCTTACACCATCCGCGTGGTGTCGGAAATCACCGAATCGAACGGTTCGTCTTCGATGGCTTCGGTGTGCGGCGGCTGCCTGTCGATGATGGACGCGGGCGTGCCCATGAAGGCGCACGTGGCCGGTATCGCCATGGGCCTGATCAAGGAAGACAACAAGTTTGCCGTGCTGACCGACATCCTGGGCGATGAAGATCACCTGGGTGACATGGACTTCAAGGTGGCCGGTACGACCGCTGGTATCACCGCGCTGCAGATGGACATCAAAATTCAAGGCATCACCAAAGAGATCATGCAAGTCGCCCTGGCCCAGGCCAAGGAAGCGCGGATGCACATCCTGGGCAAGATGCAGGAAGCCATGGGCGAGGCCAAGGCCGAGATCTCCAGCTTCGCGCCCAAGCTGTTCACCATGAAGATCAACCCCGAGAAGATCCGCGACGTGATCGGCAAGGGCGGCGCCACCATCCGTGCGCTGACCGACGAAACCGGTTGCCAGATCAACATCGAGGAAGACGGCACCATCACCATCGCCGCCACCGAAGCCGCCAAGGCCGACGAAGCCAAGCGCCGCATCGAGGAAATCACCGCCGAAGTGGAAATCGGCAAGGTCTACGAAGGCCCGATCGTCAAGATCCTGGACTTCGGCGCCCTGGTCAACGTGCTGCCCGGCAAGGACGGCCTGCTGCACATCAGCCAGATTGCCCACGAGCGCGTGGAAAAAGTCACCGACTACCTGCAGGAAGGCCAGATCGTCAAGGTCAAGGCGCTGGAAGCCGACGACAAGGGCCGCATCAAGCTGTCCATGAAAGCGCTGATCGAGCGCCCTGCCGGGATGCCCGAGCGCGAGCCGCGTGAACCGCGCGAGTACCGCGAACGTGCCCCGCGCCAGCCGCGTGAAAACCGCGAGTACCGCGAACCGCGTGAACCCCGCGAGCAACGCGAACCGCGTGCCGAGCAGCCCGGCCAATCCGAACAAGGTTGATTGCTTGCATAAAAAGAGCTGCAACCGCTGATAATTGAAGCGATTGCAGTTGCTTTCATTCAGTTTTTGTTTTGGAGTAAGCGGAAAATGCTACAAAAATTGATAGCCGGTAACTGGAAGATGAACGGCAGCCTGGCTGCCAATCAAGCTTTGCTGGCCGACATCCTGGCCGGTCTGGCCGCGCAGGCGCCCGCGTGCAAGGTGGCCGTTGCCGTGCCCGCGCCGTATCTGGCGCAGGTGCAGCAGCTCACGGCCGGTTCGGCCATTGCCCTGGGGGCGCAGGACGTTTCCCGGCACGCCAGCGGGGCCTTTACCGGTGAAGTCTCGGCACAGATGCTGGGCGATTTCGGCGTGCGCTATGCCCTGGTCGGGCACTCCGAGCGCCGCCAGTACCATGGCGAGACCGATGCCGCCGTTGCTGCCAAGGCGCAGGCGGCACTGGCTGCGGGCATCACCCCCATCGTCTGCCTGGGCGAAACCCTGGCGCAGCGCGAAGCGGGCGAAACCGAAGCCGTGGTGCAGCGCCAGCTGGCTGCCGTGCTCGATGCCGTGGGCCAGGACGTGACGCGTCTGGTCGTCGCCTACGAACCGGTCTGGGCCATCGGCACCGGCAAAACCGCCACGCCCGAACAGGCGCAGGCGGTACATGCCGCCCTGCGGGCGCAGCTCGTCCAGGCCGACAGCGCTGCCGCGCAAGTGCCGCTGCTGTACGGCGGCAGCATGAACGCGGCCAACGCCGCCCAGCTTCTGGCCCAGCCGGACATCGACGGCGGCCTGATCGGCGGCGCGGCGCTGAAAGCCGCAGATTTTCTACACATCATTGCCGCAGCGGCGTAAACGCCACCGCACGGCAGGTATTTTTCTTAAGGAGTCGCTATGCAGGGTTTTGCAGGCATCATTCTGGCGGTCCAGATTCTGGCGGCCTTGGGCATGATTGGTTTGATTTTGGTTCAGCATGGCAAGGGGGCGGACATGGGGGCGGCCTTCGGCGGCGGCGCCTCGGGCAGCCTGTTCGGTGCCAGCGGCAGCGCCAACTTCCTGTCGCGCTTCACGGCAGCCATGGCCACCGTGTTTTTTGTCGCCACCCTGGCGCTGGCCTACCTGGGCAATGCCCGTCCGACCAGTGTCGGCAGCGTGCTTGAAAATACGCCTGTCGTGGCACCGGCCCCGGTGCCCAGCGAGCCGGCCCAGGGGGCCGATCTGATCCCGGCCAACAAGTAGCCGAAAAGGGACAAACTTGGAAAGGTTCCTCGAAAAGGGGAATTTTTCAAGCTAGAATGCTTAGGTTTTTCGGGATGAACCTGGTATCGATAGGTAACAGGTCATCCCGAAATTCCAGAGACAAAGCCGTCGTGGTGGAATTGGTAGACACGCTATCTTGAGGGGGTAGTGGCGAAAGCTGTGCGAGTTCGATTCTCGCCGACGGCACCATCAACATAACAGCCTGCCCATGTATCAGGCCATGGTCGAGGGCAGGTCAATGCAAGCGGGAAACGCGACCTGTCATGAATCTCGATCAATATCTTCCCGTCCTTATTTTTATCTTGGTAGGCTCTCTGGTGGGTATCGGCCCGCTGGTCCTGGGCTACATCCTCGGGCCCAATCGCCCGGATGCCGCCAAGAACTCCGCATACGAGTGTGGTTTTGAGGCTTTCGAGGATGCACGCATGAAATTCGACGTGCGCTACTACCTCGTGGCCATCCTGTTCATCCTGTTCGACTTGGAACTGGCTTTCCTGATGCCCTGGGCTGTGGCATTGGACGATGTCGGAGTCACAGGTTTTGTGGCGGTGCTGATTTTCCTGGCGGTTCTGGTCGTGGGCTTTGTCTACGAATGGAAAAAAGGTGCCCTGGACTGGGAATAAGTCGCTGGGCTGCCACGCAGGCTGCCGGAAGAAGGAAAAGCAATGATTGAAGGCGTGATGAAGGAAGGCTTTGTCACCACCAGCTACGACGCGGTGGTGAACTGGGCCAAGACCGGGTCGATCTGGCCCGTTACTTTTGGTCTGGCCTGTTGTGCGGTGGAAATGATGCACGCCGCTGCAGCGCGTTATGACCTGGCGCGTTTCGGCGCCGAGGTGTTTCGTGCCTCGCCGCGCCAGTCGGACTTGATGATCGTGGCGGGCACGCTGTGCAACAAGATGGCACCCGCTCTGCGCAAGGTCTATGACCAGATGGCCGAGCCGCGCTGGGTGCTGTCCATGGGGTCCTGTGCCAATGGCGGCGGCTATTACCACTACAGCTATTCCGTGGTGCGTGGCTGCGATCGCATCGTCCCGGTCGATGTCTACGTGCCGGGCTGTCCGCCGACGGCCGAGGCTCTGATCTACGGCATCATTCAGTTGCAGCAAAAAATCCGCCGCACCAACACCATCGCCCGGGTCTGAGGAGAACGTATGTCAGCAATTGCCATTGCTCCTGAGGCCCTGCGTGCAACAGTAGCGAAAACCTTGGGCGATCTGGCCCGCAGCGTCACGCTCCAGCACGGCGAAGTGACCGTCGAGGTCGTGGCGGCCAACTATCTGGCGGCGATGCAGAAATTGCACACTGCCCCCGGCTGCCAGTTCGAGCAGTTGATGGATCTGTGCGGCGTGGATTACTCCGCTTACAAGGAAATCGGTACGGAGGGCCTGCGCTATGCCGTGGTGTCGCACCTGCTCTCGATCAGCCTGAACCAGCGTGTGCGTGTGCGCACTTTCTGCTCCGAGGACGACTTCCCGGTGATCCCTTCGGTCACCGGCATCTGGAACGGCGCCAACTGGTTTGAGCGCGAAGCCTTCGACCTGTACGGCATCCTGTTTGAAGGGCATGCCGACTTACGCCGCATTCTGACCGACTATGGCTTCATCGGTCACCCCTTCCGCAAGGACTTCCCGCTGTCCGGCCATGTGGAAATGGCCTACGACGCCGAGCAGCGCCGGGTGATCTACCAACCCGTCACGATTGAGCCGCGCGAGATCACGCCTCGCATCATCCGTGAAGACAACTACGGAGGGCTGCACTGATCAATGCGCAATGCGTTGGCGGGCGAAAGAATCATGGCTGAAATCAAGAACTATTCCCTGAACTTCGGGCCCCAGCACCCGGCAGCACACGGTGTGCTGCGTTTGGTGCTGGAGTTGGATGGCGAGGTGGTGCAGCGTGCCGATCCGCATGTCGGCTTGCTGCACCGTGGCACGGAAAAGCTGGCGGAGTACAAAACCTACGTCCAGTCCCTGCCCTATATGGACCGTCTGGACTACGTGTCCATGATGTGCAACGAACATGCCTACTGCATGGCCGTGGAGAAACTGCTCGACATCCAGGTGCCGGTGCGGGCGCAGTACATTCGCGTGCTGTTCTCCGAGATCACCCGCGTGCTCAACCACCTGATGTGGCTGGGTTCCAACGGGATGGACTTGGGCGCCTCCACCGTGCTGATGTACACCTTCCGCGAGCGTGAAGAGCTGTTCGATATGTACGAGGCCGTCTCTGGCGCCCGTATGCACGCCGCTTATTTCCGTCCCGGCGGTGTCTATCGTGACCTGCCGGAGACCATGGCGCAGTTCAAACCCAGCAAGCTGCGCAACGCCAAGGCGATCGAGGGCCTGAACCGCAATCGCCAGGGCACGCTGCTGGATTTCATCGAGGACTTCTGCCAGCGTTTCCCCAAACGTGTGGATGAATATGAAGCCCTGCTGACGGAAAACCGTATCTGGAAGCAGCGCACCGTCGGCATTGGCGTCGTCACGCCCGAGCGGGCGTTGAACCTGGGCTTCAGCGGCGTGATGTTGCGCGGCTCGGGAATTGCCTGGGACTTGCGCAAGAAGCAGCCCTACGAGGTCTACGACCAGATGGATTTCGACATCCCGGTTGGCAAGGAAGGCGACTGCTACGACCGTTACCTGGTGCGCGTGGCGGAAATGCGCCAGTCCGTGCGGATCATGCAGCAGTGCATTGCCTGGCTCAAAGCCAACCCTGGCCCGGTGATCACGGAAAACCTGAAAGTCGCCCCGCCCAAGCGGGAGAGCATGAAGGAGGGCATGGAAGACCTCATTCACCACTTCAAGCTGTTCAGCGAAGGCTTCCGTGTTCCCGAAGGCGAAGCCTACGCCGCCGTGGAACACCCGAAAGGGGAGTTTGGTATCTACATGGTCAGCGACGGTGCCAACAAGCCCTATCGTCTGAAGATTCGTGCGCCGGGCTTTGCCCACCTGTCCGCTTATGACGAGCTGACCCGTGGTCACATGATTGCCGACGCTGTCGCCATGATCGGCACCATGGACATCGTGTTCGGAGAGATTGATCGATGATTACGGAAGCAACCAAGGCGCGTTTTGCGCGTGAAGTGGCCAAGTATCCGCAAGGGCAGCAGCGCTCTGCCGTGATGGCGTGCTTGTCCATCGTGCAGCAGGAGCAAGGCTGGATCAGCCAGGAAAGCGAGGCGGAAATCGCCGCCTACCTGGATATGCCGGAAATTGCCGTGCACGAAGTCACCACCTTCTACAACATGTACAACCAGCATCCGGTGGGCAAGTTCAAGGTGGCGGTCTGCACCAATCTGCCCTGTCTGTTGCGCAACGGCTACGAGGCGTTGCGCCACCTGGAAGAAAAACTGGGCATCAAAGTGGGCGAAACCACGGCCGATGGCATGTTCACCCTGCAACAGTGCGAATGCCTCGGCTCCTGCGCCGATGCGCCGGTGATGCTGGTCAATGACCGCAATATGTGCAGTTTCATGGACGACCGGAAGCTCGACGAGCTGGTGGACGGCCTGCGTGCTGCGGAGGGCCAGGCATGACGATGAATGCTGCTGCCCAAGCGGTGCTGGCCAAGTTCGCCGCATCGGGCCAGGAAACGTGCTTCCATGACCGCCATATCGATCCGCAAATCTATGCCGGAATCAATGGCAACAACTGGTCGATCCAGGACTACGAAGCGCGTGGTGGCTACCAGGCGCTGAAAAAATTGCTGGGCAAGGACGGCGGTGCCGGTCTGACCCAGGACGAGGTCATCGCCACCCTGAAGGAATCTTCCCTGCGTGGCCGTGGCGGCGCAGGCTTTCCGACGGGCCTGAAGTGGAGCTTCATGCCCCGCCAGTTCCCGGGCGAAAAGTACGTGGTGTGCAACTCCGACGAAGGGGAGCCGGGCACCTGCAAGGATCGCGAGATCCTGATGCACAACCCCCATACGGTGATCGAAGGCATGATCATCGCCGGTTTTGCCATGGGCGCGTGTGCGGGCTACAACTACATTCACGGCGAGATTTTCCAGGCCTACGAGCGCTTTGAAGCCGCCCTGGACGAGGCACGGGCCGCAGGCTACCTGGGCAAGAACATCATGGGCACCGATTTCAGCTTCGAGCTGTTTGCCCATCACGGTTTTGGCGCCTATATCTGCGGCGAGGAAACGGCCTTGCTGGAATCGCTGGAAGGCAAAAAGGGCCAGCCGCGCTTCAAGCCGCCTTTCCCGGCCAGCTTCGGCTTGTATGGCAAGCCCACGACGATCAACAACACGGAAACCTTTGCGGCTGTGCCGTGGATTCTGCGCAACGGCGGGCAGGCGTACCTGGAGTGCGGCAAGCCCAACAATGGCGGTACGAAGATTTTCTCCGTCAGCGGCGACGTCAATCTGCCCGGCAACTATGAAATTCCGATGGGTACGCCGTTTTCCAAGCTCCTGGAGCTGGCGGGTGGCGTGCGCACCGGACGCAAGCTCAAGGCGGTGATTCCCGGGGGGTCTTCCTCGCCGGTGATTCCGGGCGACGTGATGATGGAATGCACCATGGATTACGACTCGATCGCCAAGGCCGGCTCCATGCTGGGTTCGGGGGCCGTGATCGTGATGGACGATTCCCGCGACATGGTGGAATGCCTGGAGCGTCTGTCGTACTTCTACCAGCACGAATCCTGCGGGCAGTGCACGCCGTGCCGCGAAGGGACGGGCTGGCTGTGGCGTGTGGTCAAGCGCATCAACCACGGCCAGGGCCGCCCCGAGGATATCGCCTTGCTCGACGATGTGGCCTTCAACATCATGGGCCGCACGATCTGTGCACTGGGCGATGCCGCCGCGATGCCGGTGCGGGCGATGATCAAGCATTACCGCCACGAATTTGAAGCCAAGATTGCTGCTGCCCAAACGGCTGCCAAGGCGGCCTGAGCGAGAGTTATATGGTTGAAATTGAACTAGACGGTAAAAAGGTCGAGGTCGCCCCCGGCAGCATGGTCATGCATGCTGCGGAAAAAGCCGGGGTCTACATTCCTCACTTCTGCTACCACAAGAAACTGTCGATCGCGGCCAACTGCCGCATGTGCCTGGTCGAGGTGGAAAAAGCCCCCAAGGCTTTGCCTGCCTGTGCCACGCCGGTGACCCAGGGCATGATCGTGCGCACCAAGAGCAAGAAGGCTCTGGATGCGCAGAAATCGGTCATGGAATTCCTGCTCATCAACCACCCCCTGGATTGCCCCATTTGTGATCAGGGCGGGGAGTGCCAGTTGCAGGATCTGGCCGTGGGCTATGGGGCTGGCACCTCGCGTTTTGGCGAAGAAAAGCGCGTGGTCGAGCCCAAGGACATCGGCCCGCTGGTTTCCACCAGGGAAATGACCCGCTGCATCCACTGCACCCGCTGCGTTCGCTTCGGCGAGGAAATCGGCGGGGTGATGGAGCTGGGCATGGTCAATCGTGGCGAGTATTCGGAGATCACCACGGTGCAGGGCGATACCCTGGATTCGGAGCTGTCCGGCAACGTCATCGACATTTGCCCGGTTGGCGCCCTGACCAGCAAGCCGTTCCGCTACAACGCCCGTACCTGGGAGCTGTCGCGCCGCAAATCGGTGTCGCCGCACGATTCGACCGGTGCCAACCTGATCGTTCAGGTGAAGAACCACCAGGTCATGCGCGTGGTGCCCATGGAGAACGAGGCCGTCAACGAATGCTGGATTGCCGACCGCGATCGTTTCTCCTACGAAGCGCTCAATGGCGAAGAACGGCTGACTCGCCCCATGATCAAGCAAGGCGGCCAGTGGCAGGAAGTGGATTGGCCCACCGCGCTCAATTACGTGGTCAAGGGCCTGAACCAGGTCAAGGACCAGTACGGCCCGGCCGGTATTGGCGCTTTGGTCAGCCCCCACAGCACGCTGGAAGAGCTGTATCTGGCCGCACAATTGCTACGCGGGCTGGGTAGCGACAACATCGATTACCGGCTGCGCAACGCCCAATTCAATGCCGCCGAAGGCGTGCGCTGGCTCGGTATGCCGATTGCTGCCCTGCAAGAACTGCAGTCGGTGCTGGTGGTCGGCTCCAACCTGCGCAAGGATCATCCCCTGTTTGCCCACCGGGTGCGCCAGGCGGCCAAGCGTGGTTGCAAGGTGTTTGGCATCAACGCCCAGGTCCATGACTGGGCCATGCCGGTGACGGCTTCGGTCGTCGCTGCCAAGGACTGGGCCCAGGCCCTGGCCGATGTGGCTGCTGCGGTGGCCAAGGCCAAAGGGGTGCAGGCTCCGGTGGCCGGTGCTGCCAATGCCGAGGCGCAAGCCATTGCGGCGGCGCTGCTTGCCGGGGAACGCAAGGCCGTCCTGCTGGGCAATGCCGCAGCCCACCATGGCCATGCCGCCGAACTGCTGGCGCTGGCCCAGTGGATTGGCGAGCAGACCGGCGCGACCGTCGGCTACCTGACCGAAGCGGCCAACACCGTCGGCGCCCAGTGGGTGCAGGCCCAGCCGCAACGGGACGGCAAAAATGCCAGCGAAATGCTCACCGGCGGCATCAAGGCTGCGGTCTTGCTGCATGCCGAACCGGCATTCGATGCCGCAGCGGGCGCGAAGGGGCTGGAACAGGCCGATATGGTCATCACCCTGAGTCCTTTCAAAGCCAACATGGACATCAGCGATGTGCTGCTGCCGGTGGCACCGTTTACCGAAACCTCCGGCACCTTCGTGAATGCCGAAGGCCGGGTGCAAGGCTTCCACGCCGTGGTCAGGCCCTTGGGGGAAACCCGTCCGGCCTGGAAAGTGCTGCGCGTGCTGGCCAACCTGCTGGAGCTGCCGGGCTTTGACTACGAATCGTCGCAAGACGTGCTGGTGGCGGCGATCGGTGCGGAAACCCAAGAACTTCCTAGCGCCTTGCGCAGCAATACCACCAAAGTTACGGCAAAAGTGCCTGAAAACGAGGCTGCTGAACCGGTGGTAGCTAGCATTTATCAACTCGATGGAATCGTGCGCCGCGCAACGTCGCTGCAATTGACCGCCGATGCACGCTCGGCACGTGAGGGAGGTGCCCAAGCATGATCGATGCGCTCAAGACTGCTGGCGCGGGCCTGGTTGCCGCGCCTTGGTGGACAGAAATGGCTTGGCCCGTCGTATGGGCCTTGCTCGGAATCGTGGCGATCGTGGCCCCTTTGATGCTGGCCGTGGCCTACCTCACCCTGTGGGAGCGCAAGCTGCTCGGCTGGATGCAGGTGCGTCCGGGTCCGAACCGCGTGGGGCCGTGGGGGCTGTTGCAGCCCATCGCCGACGGCTTGAAGCTCCTGACCAAGGAATTGATCATGCCCACGGCGGCTGCCAAGGGCCTGTTCTATGTCGGCCCGGTGATGGCCATCATGCCGGCCCTGGCCGCCTGGGTCGTGGTGCCGTTTGCCCCCGATCTGGCGCTGGCGAATGTCAATGCCGGTATCTTGCTGGTGATGGCCATTACCTCGATCGAGGTCTATGGCGTGATCATCGCCGGCTGGGCGTCCAACTCGAAATACGCCTTCCTGGGTGCCTTGCGGGCTTCGGCACAAATGGTCAGCTATGAAATTGCCATGGGTTTTTGCTTCCTGATCGTCATCATGGTGACGCGCAGCATGAACCTGACGCAGATCGTCCTGAGCCAGGGGCAGGGGATGTTCGCCGACATGGGCCTGGGTCTGCTGTCCTGGAACTGGCTGCCGTTGCTGCCGATTTTCTTCGTCTACATGATTTCTGCCGTGGCAGAAACCAACCGCCACCCGTTCGACGTGGTGGAGGGCGAGGCCGAGATCGTGGCTGGCCACATGGTCGAATACTCGGGCATGGGCTTTGCCGTGTTCTTCCTGGCGGAGTACGCCGCGATGTGGCTGGTGTCGATCCTGGCGGCGATCATGTTCCTGGGCGGCTGGCTGCCCCCGGTGGCGGCGCTGTCCTTCATCCCCGGCTGGATCTGGCTGGGCCTGAAAACGGCGGCTGTCGTCAGCCTGTTCATCTGGATTCGCGCCACCTTCCCGCGCTACCGCTATGACCAGATCATGCGTCTGGGCTGGAAGATCTTCATCCCGGTCACCCTGGTGTGGCTGGTCATCGTGGGTGCATGGCTGCACTCGCCCTGGAATATCTGGAAATAAGCGGGGACACATCCATGGCTGCTGTTACTGCTGCACCTTTCTCTCTCAAAGATTTCTTCAAGAGTTTCATGCTGGTGGAACTCTTCAAGGGAATGGCACTGACCGGACGCTACGCCTTCGCGCCCCGCGTCACGATCCTCTACCCGGAAGAAAAAACACCACTGTCGCCGCGTTTTCGTGGCCTGCACGCCCTGCGCCGTTATGAAAACGGTGAAGAGCGCTGCATTGCCTGCAAACTGTGCGAGGCCATTTGCCCGGCAATGGCCATCACCATCGAGTCGCACCAGCGCGAAGACGGCACCCGCCGCACGACGCGCTACGACATCGACCTGACCAAGTGCATTTTCTGCGGCTTCTGCGAGGAAAGCTGCCCGACCGACTCCATCGTCGAGACGCAGATTTTTGAATACCACGGCGAAAAACGTGGCGACCTGTACTACACCAAGGACATGTTGCTGGCCGTGGGTGATCGCTATGAAGCCGACATCGCTGCTGCCAAGGCAGCCGATGCCAAGTACCGCTGAAGCGGCTCCTGATCCACAGAAAGACGCGAATCATGGACGCCAAAACTGGTTTCTTTTATTTCTTCTCTGCCGTACTGCTGTATTCGGCCCTGCGTGTGATCACTGCACGCAACCCGGTTCATGCCGTGCTGCACCTGATTCTGGGCTTTTCCCAGGCGGCGGCCATCTGGCTGCTGCTGAAGGCCGAGTTCCTCGGCATCATGCTGGTCGTGGTGTACATGGGGGCAGTCATGGTGCTGTTCCTCTTCGTCGTGATGATGCTCGACATCCGTATCGATCGGATGCGTGAAGGCTTCTGGAAGCACCTGCCGGTGGCGGCTGCCGTCGGGGCCTTGGTGGCCCTGGAGATGGCCGTGGTGCTGATGGGGGGCTTCGGCACGCTGGACGAAGCCAAGCCGGCGGCGGAATTGCTCAATGCCCAGGGCCAGGTGCTGCCGTACTCCAACACCCAGGCACTGGGCCGGTTGATGTATACGGACTACCTGTTCCCGATCGAAGTGGCGGCCGTCATCCTGCTGGTGGCCATGATTGCCGCGATCGCCTTGACGCTGCGCAAGCGCAAGGACGCCAAGACACCCGATATTTCCGGCCAGATCAATGCGCGTGCCCAGGATCGCCTGACCCTGGTGAGCATGCCGGCCACCCAGGTGGCCGCTGCAGAAACACAGGGGGAGGAGACGAAATGACGCTCACGCTTGGGCATTTCTTGACACTGGGCGCCATGCTCTTTGCGATCTCGGTCATCGGGATTTTCTTGAACCGCAAGAACCTGATCGTGCTGTTGATGGCCATCGAGATGATGCTGCTGTCGGTGAACATGAACTTTGTCGCCTTCTCCTATTACCTGGGAGATATGCACGGCCAATTGTTCGTGTTCTTCATCCTGACGGTGGCCGCTGCAGAAGCCGCGATTGGCCTGGCCATTCTGGTTCTGCTCTTCCGTAACAAATCCAACATTAATGCGGAAGATCTCAACATCCTCAAGGGTTGAGTCACCGGTATTTATGCAAGGTCCTGAAGCATGAGTTCAACACTTTCTGCATCGATGCTGCTGGCGGTACCCTTGGCGCCGCTGGCGGGGTCTGTCCTGGCAGGTATTTTTGGTACTGCCTTCGGTGGCAACAAGTTTGGCCGGGGGGTGAGCCATACGCTCACCATCCTGGGCGTCTTGCTGTCGTTCGTTCTCTCGGCGCTGGTTTTCCAGGCCGTGGTCAATGGCGGGGCACGCTTTGATGCCACCATTTACGAATGGATGGTGATCGGCGGCGTGAAGATGGAAATCGGTTTCCTGATCGATTCCATCACCGCCATGATGATGTGCGTCGTGACCTTCGTGTCGCTGATGGTGCACATCTACACCATCGGCTACATGGCAGACGACGACGGCTACAACCGTTTCTTCTCCTACATCTCGTTGTTCACCTTCTCCATGCTGATGCTGGTGATGAGCAACAACCTGCTGCAACTGTTCTTCGGTTGGGAAGCGGTGGGCCTGGTGTCCTACCTGCTGATCGGGTTTTATTTCAAGAAACCTTCGGCCATCTTTGCCAACATGAAAGCCTTCCTGGTCAACCGCGTCGGTGACTTCGGCTTCATCATCGGCATCGGCCTGATCTATGCCTACACCGGTTCGTTCAACTACGGCGAGATTTTTGCCAAGCTGCCCGAGCTGCAAGCCACCATCCTGCCCGGCACAGGCTGGCTGCTGTTGTCGGTCACCGGCATCTGCCTGTTCATCGGCGCCATGGGCAAGTCGGCGCAGTTTCCGCTGCACGCCTGGCTGCCCGATTCCATGGAAGGCCCGACCCCGATCTCCGCGCTGATCCACGCCGCCACCATGGTGACGGCCGGTATCTTCATGGTGTCGCGCATGTCGCCCCTGTACGAGCTGTCGGATACAGCCCTGAGCTTCATCCTGGTGATCGGTGCGATCACGGCACTGTTCATGGGCATCCTGGGCATCATCCAGAACGACATCAAGCGCGTGATTGCCTACTCCACGCTCTCGCAACTGGGCTACATGACGGTCGCCCTGGGGGCATCGGCCTATTCCGTGGCCGTGTTCCACCTGATGACGCACGCCTTCTTCAAGGCGCTGCTGTTCCTGGGGGCCGGTTCGGTGATCATCGGGATGCACCACAACCAGGACATCCGCTGGATGGGCGGGGTGCGCAAGTACATGCCCATTACCTGGATCACCTTCCTGCTGGGCAATCTGGCGCTGATCGGCACGCCGTTCTTCTCCGGTTTCTATTCCAAGGACGCGATCATCGAAGCCGTGCACGCTTCGACCCTGCCGGGTGCCGGGTTTGCCTACTTTGCCGTGCTGGCCGGGGTGTTCATCACCGCTTTCTATTCGTTCCGCCTGTACTGGATCGTGTTCCACGGCAAGGAGCGTTACGACCAGAATCCGGATGCGCACCATGGTCACGGGCATGACGACCACCACCATGGCCACGATGCCAAGCCGCACGAATCGCCGTGGGTGGTGACGTTGCCCCTGGTGCTGCTGGCGATTCCCTCCGTCGTGATCGGCGCCATTGCCCTGATGCCCATGCTGTTTGGCGACTTCTTCAACGGCGTCATCTTTGTGGACGGCAGCAAGCATCCGGCCATGGCCGAGCTGGCCGAGGTCATCCACGACTGGGTGCCGATGGCGCTGCACGGTTTCACCGCGCCGCCGTTCTGGCTGGCTCTGGCCGGGGTCGTGGTGTCCTACGTGTTCTACATGGTCAAGCCGGAAATTCCGGCTGCCATCAAGGCGGCTTCGCAGAAGATCGGCCTGTACCAGGTGCTGGAAGGCAAGTACGGCGTGGACTGGGTGTACGAAAACATCTTTGCCCGTGGTGCCCGTGCCTTCGGTACCGTGTTCTGGCGGGTCGGCGACCAGGCACTGATCGACGGTGCCGTGGTCAATGGCTCCTGGAAGCTGGTGGGCAAGCTGGCTTCCGTGGTGCGCTGGTTCCAGTCTGGATATATCTACCACTACGCGTTGGTCATGATCTTGGGCGTGTTCCTGCTCATGACCTACTTCGTGTGGCTCAACAAGTAAGGGAAGAAGAAAAATGGGTTTGTTGAGTCTTGCCATTTGGATCCCGATCGCCTTTGGCGTACTGCTATTGACGTTGGGACGTGACAGCCAGACCGGCGCCGTGCGCTGGCTGGCCTTGATGGGTGCCGTGCTGGGGCTGGTCGTGACCATTCCCCTCATCACCGGGTTCGACACCAGCTCTGCACAAATGCAGTTCGTGGAAAAAGCCTTGTGGATCGAGCGCTTCAGCATCCACTACCACCTGGGCCTGGACGGGCTGTCGTTCTGGTTCGTGCCGCTGACCGCATTCATCACCGTGATCGTGGTGATCTCCTCGTGGGCCAGCATTACCGAGCGCGTCAACCAGTACATGGGTGCCTTCCTGATCCTGTCCGGGCTGATGGTCGGGGTGTTCTCGGCGCTGGACGGCCTGCTGTTCTACGTCTTCTTCGAAGCCACGCTGATCCCCATGTACCTGATCATCGGTATCTGGGGCGGGCCGAACCGCATCTACGCGGCGTTCAAGTTCTTCCTGTACACCCTGCTGGGTTCGCTGCTGACCTTGGTCGCCATCATCTACCTGTACAACGCAGCGGGCGGCAGCTTCGACATCCTGACCTGGCACAAGCTGCCGCTGGGGCATCTGCCGCAGACCCTGGTGTTCTTTGCCTTCCTGGCGGCGTTTGCCGTCAAGGTGCCCATGTTCCCGGTGCACACCTGGCTGCCGGACGTGCACGTCGAGGCGCCTACCGGCGGCTCCGCCGTGCTGGCCGCCATCATGCTGAAGCTGGGCGCCTATGGCTTCCTGCGTTTCTCCATGCCGATCGCCCCGGACGCCGCGCGTGAATGGGCCTGGCTGATCATCACCCTGTCGCTGATCGCCGTGATCTACGTCGGCGTGGTGGCCCTGGTGCAGAAGGACATGAAAAAGCTGGTCGCCTATTCGTCGGTGGCACACATGGGCTTTGTCACCCTGGGCTTCTTCGTGTTCAACGACATCGGCGTTTCCGGCGGCATTGCCCAGATGATTGCCCACGGTTTTGTCTCGGGCGCCATGTTCCTGTGCATCGGCGTGCTCTATGACCGCGTGCATTCGCGCGAGATTGCCGACTACGGCGGCGTGGTCAACGTCATGCCCAGGTTCTCCGCCTTTGCGCTGCTGTTCTTCATGGCCAACTGCGGCTTGCCGGCCACCGCCGGGTTCGTGGGCGAGTGGATGGTCATTCTCGCTGCCGTGAAGTTCGACTTCTGGATTGGCGTGCTGGCCGCTTCGGCCGTGATCTGGGGCGCGGCCTACTCCCTGTGGATGTACAAGCGCGTGTACCTGGGCGAAGTGACCAACGACCATGTGAAGCACATGCAGGACATCAATGGCCGCGAGTTCCTGGTGCTCAGTGTGTTGGCGGTTGCAGTGCTGTTCATGGGGATTTATCCCAAGCCCTTTACCGATGTGATTGACCCCTCGGTGCAGCAGTTGCTGCAGCACGTGGCCCAGTCCAAGCTTCCTTAAAGACCAGACTGAACAGAGAGATTCCAAATGATTGACAACATCAGCTGGCTTGCCATCTACCCCGAGATCGTGTTGATGGTCATGGGCTGTGTGATTGCCCTGGCCGATCTGGGCGTCAGCAGCGCACGCCGTACCGGCACCTATGTGCTGACCATGCTGACCCTGGCCGTGGTGGCCATCATGCAGGCCATGTACGCCTCCAGCGGCAACACGGTGTATGGCTGGAGCAACATGGTCGTCTCCGACGCCATGGGCAACTGGCTCAAGTGCTTTGCCACCCTGTCCATGATGGTGGCCCTGGTCTATGCCCGCCCGTATTCCGCCGACCGTGGCATGTTGCGCGGCGGGGAGCTGTTCTCCCTGGCGATCTTCTCGCTGCTGGGCATTTTCATCATGATCGGCAGCAACCACCTGCTGGTGCTGTACCTCGGCCTGGAGCTGCTGACCCTGTCCAGCTACGCCATGGTGGCCCTGCGCCGCGACCACGAGGCTTCCGTCGAAGCCGCCATGAAATACTTCGTGCTGGGCGCGATGGCCAGCGGCTTCCTGCTCTACGGCATGTCCATGATCTACGGCGCCACCGGCACGCTGGACATCGGCGAAATCTTCAAGGTCATCGACGCGGGCGAAACCAAGCCGCAAATCCTGGTGTTCGGCCTGGTGTTCCTGGTGGCCGGTCTGGCCTTCAAGCTGGGCGCGGTGCCCTTCCACATGTGGATTCCCGACGTCTACCACGGCGCCCCGACCTCGATCACCCTGATCATCGGCAGTGCCCCCAAGCTGGCCGCGTTTGCCGTGGTGATGCGCCTGCTGGTCGATGGCCTGCTGCCCCTGGCCGCAGACTGGCAGCAGATGCTGGCCTTCATGGCGATTGCCTCGCTGCTGATTGGCAACCTGGTCGGTGTGGTGCAGACCAACCTGAAGCGGATGCTGGCCTACTCCACCATTTCGCACATGGGCTTCCTGCTGCTGGGTCTGATGTCCGGCGTGGTCGATGGCGAGGTCGATACCGGCACGGCCCAGACGGCCTACAGCGCCGCCATGTTCTATGTGGTGACCTACGTGCTGACCGCCCTGCCGGCCTTCGGCATCATCGTCCTGCTGGCCCGCGAAGGCTTCGAGAGCGAGGAAATCGCCGATCTGGCCGGCCTGAACCAGCGCAGCCCGCTGTACGCCGCGATCATGACGATCTGCATGTTCTCGCTGGCCGGTATCCCGCCGCTGGTGGGCTTCTACGCCAAGCTGTCGGTGCTGGAAGCGCTGGTGGCCACGGGCCAGACCTTCAACATCGCCCTGGCCGTGTTTGCGGTGGTGATGTCGCTGATCGGTGCCTTCTACTACCTGCGCGTGGTCAAGGTCATGTACTTCGACAAGCCCTTGACCGCCGGCGACATCATGGCGCCGATGGACGTGCGCTCGGTGCTGTCCTTCAACGGCCTGCTGGTGCTGGCGCTGGGGATCTTCCCCGGTGGCCTGATGGGCCTGTGTGCCGACGCCATCGTGCGGGCGCTGACTTCCTGAGGCGGGACCGGGCAGTGAGTCAAACCGCTTCCGTCTGGCTGGTGATCCTGGCCGCCTTTCTGGCGGCCAATATTCCTTTCTTGAACGAACGCTGGCTGCTGGCCGGCCCGCGCCCCCGGCACGGGGCCAAGCCCTTGTGGGCGCGGCTGGGGGAGCTGCTGCTGCTGTATTTCATCGTCGGCGGCATGGCCCTGGCGCTGGAGCGCCGCGCCGGGCAGATTTACCCGCAAGGCTGGGAGTTCTACGCCGTCACCGGGGCCTTGTTTTTGACGCTGGCCTTTCCGGGTTTTGTTTATCGTTACCTGGGCAAGCATCGCAGTTAAGCGGCCCATCCCTTACCCTTAGAACCTGTTCACGCTCTTTTCATGGTTCCCGCAAGGCAGCAAAAAGCCGCAATCCAGGCGCGTGCCGCAGGCCAGGCTGGTGGCCTGGTCAAGGTACGCAACGACGAGTGCGGTTTTTTGCTGCCTTGCCCGAAGGGTTGCCCCGCCAAGACAACATCTGCTGCGTTGCAAATCCTCGCCGCCCCACCAGGGCGA
>CABIIJ010000066.1 GCA_902175065.1 uncultured Comamonas sp.
CGTTTGCGCGAGGTTTTTGCCGCACAGCGGGCCGCTTTCCAGCGCCAGCGCAACCCCGGCGTGCAGGAGCGCCGGGCCGACCTGCGCCAGTTGCACCGCCTGCTGCTGGAGCACCGCGAGGCCATCGTGGAGGCCATCGACCAGGACTACGGCTGCCGCAGCCGCTTCGAGACCCTGCTGACCGAGCTGCTGCAAGGCCAGGAAGCGGCGCTGGCCGCCGTGCGCCACCTCAAACGCTGGATGCGGCCGCAAAAGCGCCGCCTCGACCCCACGCAGTACCCGCTGGCGCGGGCCTTTACCTTCCCGCAGCCGCTGGGCGTGGTGGGCATCGTGGTGCCGTGGAATTTCCCGATCGCCATGGCCTTCCAGCCGCTGATCTGCGCCTTTGCCGCCGGCAACCGGGCCATGGTGAAGATGTCGGAAAACTCCGGCCACCTGGCGCGGCTGCTGCAAAAAATCAGCCCCGCCTACTTCCCTGCCGACAAGCTGTGCTTTTTTGCCGACGACGACGCCGGGCCGGGACAAAGCCTGGGGCCGCTGTTCACCCAGCTGCCGTTCGACCACCTGTTCTTCACCGGCTCGCCGCAGACCGGCAAGGCGGTGATGGCCAACTGCGCCGCCAACCTGACGCCGGTGACGCTGGAGCTGGGCGGCAAGTCCCCCGCCATCGTTGCGCCGGACTTTCCGCTGGACAAGGCCGCCGAGCGCATCCTGTGGGTCAAGCTGCTCAACGCCGGGCAGATCTGCACCAATGTGGACTACCTGCTGCTGCCCGCCGGCAGCGAGGAAGCCTTCGTCGCGCACGCCCAGCGCATTGCCGCCCGGCGCTTCCCCGACCTGCTCGGCGGCGACTACACCGCCATCATCGACCAGCGCCAGTACGACCGCCTGCAGGCCGTGCTGCAGGATGCCATCGCCCAGGGCGCCCGCGCCGTGCCGCTGCTGCCGGGCCAGCCGGGCGATGCGGCGCGGCGCATCATGCCGCCCATGCTGCTGTTGAACGTCACGGATCAGATGCAGGTCCTGCAGCGCGAAATCTTCGGCCCCATCCTGCCCATCCTCGGCTACCGCAGCCGGGAGGAGGTGCGCGACTACATCAACGCCCGCCACCACCCGCTGGCCCTCTACCTCTACAGCCACGACAAGGCGCTGCAGGACTTTTACCTCGCGCAGACCCTCTCGGGCGGCGTCAGCATCAACGACAGCCTGATCCACACCGGCCTGCACGACCTGCCCTTTGGCGGCGTGGGCCACAGCGGCATGGGGCACTACCACGGCTACGAGGGGTTTCTGACCTTCTCCAAGCTGCGCCCGGTGTTCCGGCAAAGCCGCTGGCGCACGGTGGATTTCCTGATGCCGCCCTACGGCCAGCGGGCCTACCGGCTGCTGGACTTCATGTTCTGGCGCAACCGCTGAATTTCAATAAAAAAGGCCTGAAACGCTTATCCATAAATCGGAATCAGCTATCAGTAAATCGATAAGGAGACTGCGCCATGAACGGTGCCCATGCCCTGATCCACACCCTGGCCGATGCCGGCATCGAGGTCTGCTTCACCAACCCCGGCACCAGCGAGATGCACTTCGTCGCCGCGCTGGATGCCGAGCCGCGCATCCGCGCCGTGCTGGCGCTGTTCGAGGGCGTGGCCACCGGCGCGGCCGACGGCTACGCCCGCATGGCCGACAAGCCCGCCGCCACGCTGCTGCACCTGGGCTGCGGCCTGGGCAACGGGCTGGCCAACCTGCACAACGCCCGCAAGGGCAAGGTGCCGGTGGTGAACATCGTCGGCGACCACGCCACCACCCACACGCCGTACGACGCGCAACTGCAAAGCGATATCGAGACCGTGGCCCGCAACGTCTCGCCCGGCTTCGTGCGCACCGCCCAATCCACCGCCCGGCTGGCGCAGGATGCAGCCGACGCCATTGCCGCCGCCCGGGGCCTGCCGGGGCAGGTCGCCACCCTCATCCTGCCGGCCGATGTTTCCTGGGGCGAAGGCGCTGCACCCTGCTCCCCCCCGCCGCCGCCCCAGCCGCTGCCTGCCGATGCGGCCACGCTGCACACCATCGCCCAGCACATCCAGAGCGGCGAGAAAACCGCCCTGCTGCTCGGCCCCCAGGCACTGCGCGAGCGCGGCTTGCAGGCCGCTGCCCGTATTGCTGCGCACACCGGCGTGCAACTGCTGGCCGAAGTCTTTCCCACCCGCATGGAGCGCGGCGCGGGCCTGCCGCCTGTGGAGCGCATCGCCTACCTGGCGGAAATGGCCGGGGTGCAACTGGCCCCGCTGCGGCACCTGGTGCTGGTCGATGCCAAGTCGCCCGTCTCCTTCTTCGCCTACCCCGGCAAGGCCAGCAACCTGGTGCCGCCCGGCTGCCAGGTGCATACGCTGGCCACCCCGGCGCAGGATGCGGCGGTCAGCCTGGAACAACTGGCCACGCTGCTCGGCGCCGACACGGCCACGCCGCATCTGCAAGCGCCGCAGCGCCCTGATCGCCCCCGGGGCAAACTCACCGCCCCCAAGGTCTGCAAGGCCGTGGGCCACCTGCTGCCCGAGAACGCCATCCTGATCGACGAGGCCATCACCAGCGGCCTGATGCTGGGCGTGATGACCGCTGGCTGCCCGCGCCACGACCTGCTCACGCTGACCGGCGGCGCCATCGGCCAGGGCCTGCCCAACGCCGTGGGCGCGGCCATGGCCTGCCCCGAGCGCCCCGTGATTGCGCTGGTGGGCGACGGCACCGCCATGTACACCCTGCAGGCGCTGTGGAGCATGGCACGCGAGCAGCTCGACGTCACGGCCATCGTCTTCAACAACGCCAGCTATTCGGTGCTGAACGTCGAGCTGGACCGCGTCGGCGCGGCCAGCGCCGGCCCCAAGGCCAAGGCCCAGCTCGACCTGGGCGGGCCGCCGCTGAACTTTGCCCAGCTTGCCCAGGGCATGGGCGTCCATGCCGTGCGGGCGCAGACCGCCGAGGATTTCTGCACCGCGCTGGAATACGCCCTGGCCCAGCCGGGGCCGCATCTGATCGAGGCGCTGGTGCCCGAGGCGCTGGCCGGGGCCAGGCGCAAGGCGCTGCCCTGGCTGCTCAAAACCCTGCCCAAGCTGCCGCCCGCCATGGCGCAGGCGTTGAAACGCAAAATTGCGCCGTAAAATCCGGCCTTTTGTGCCACCCTGCGCCCGCGCGATTGCCATGTCATTTTTTGCCCGCCCCCACTACACCTCGGACACCACCGACTTCATCCGCCAGCTGAAGCAGGACAAGCCCCAGCTCGATGCCCAGCAGCAGCAAGGCCGTGGCCTGCTGTGGGACAAGGATGTCGATGCCGAAGTCTGGCAAGACTACCGCGCGGGCAAAGTGGCGCAAAAGGCTTACGTGTACTACTCCTACACCCCGGCTGGTAAACGCACCAGCCCGATGTAAACCGGCCCACGGCCCGGCCCCACGCCTGCCATGCCGCCCGTGCTGGAAGCCGCCCGCCCCGTGGCGGCCGATACCGCCCCCCTGACCGAACCGACGCCACCTGCGCTGACCGACCAGGTGGCGTTGGCGCGTCTGTACGGCCAGCCGCTGTTCAAGATTCCGCACGACCTGTACATCCCGCCCGATGCGCTGGAGGTCTTCCTGGAAGCCTTTGAAGGCCCGCTGGACTTGCTGCTGTACCTGATCCGCAAGCAGAACTTCAACATCCTCGACATCCCGCTGGTGCAGGTCACCGACCAGTACCTGGGCTATGTGGAGGAAATCCGCAGCCGCAACCTGGAACTGGCCGCCGAGTACCTGCTGATGGCCGCCATGCTGATCGAGATCAAATCGCGCATGTTGCTGCCGCCCAAGGTCAAGGAGGGCGAGGAAGAAGCCGCCGACCCCCGTGCCGAGCTGGTGCGCCGCCTGCTGGAGTACGAGAAGATGAAACTCGCCGCCCAGCAGCTGAACGACCTGCCCCAGCACGGGCGCGACTTCGTCCAGGCGCAGGTCTTTATCGAGCAAAGCCTGGCGCCGCGCTTTCCCGACGTGGACGTGGCCGAGCTGCAGGCCGCCTGGCGCGACATCGTGCGCCGCGCCAGGCTGGTGCAGCACCACCACATCTCGCGCGAGGCGCTGTCCGTGCGCGAATACATGAGCCGCGTGCTCAAGCAATTGCAAGGCCGGCGCTTCGTGCCGTTCGAGGCCGTGTTTGCCCCGCAGGAAGGCCCGGCGGTGCTGGTGGTCACCTTCATCGCCCTGCTGGAACTGGCCAAGGAAAGCCTGCTGGAGATCACCCAGGCCGAAGCCTTTGCCCCCATTTACCTGCGCCTGACCTACCTGCCCATCAGCCCGGTCTGACGCCCCACCCCGCCAGACCCGTGCGGGCCATGGCGAGAGACTTCTCAAGAGAGTGCCATGACACACACCACCCCCCAGGATTTTGATGTTTTGATCGTCGGCAGCGGCCTGGCCGGCCTGACCGCCGCCCTGCAACTGGCGCCCACGCACCGCGTGGCCGTCATCACCAAGCGCGAACTGCAGGCCGGCTCCAGCGGCCAGGCGCAGGGCGGCATCGCCGCCGTGCTGGCCGAGGGCGACAGCTTCGACGCCCACGTGCAGGACACGCTGGTCGCCGGGGCCGGGCTGTGCGACATGGCCTCCACCCGCTACGTGGTGGAAAACGCGCCGGATACGATCCACTGGCTGCGCAAGCTGGGCGTCCCGTTTTCCGAAGAGGACGGCCACCTGCACCTGACGCGCGAAGGCGGGCACAGCGCCCGGCGCATCGTCCATGCCACCGATGCCACGGGGGCCGCCGTGCAGCAGACCTTGATCGCCCATGTGCGCCAGACGCCCAACATCACCCTGCTGGAGCAGCACACGCTGGTGGACCTGATCACCAGCCGCAAGCTGGGCTTGCCCGGCCCGCAGCGCTGCCTGGGCCTGTACGCGCTGGACGAGGCGACCGACGAGGTCATCACCTTCCGCGCCCCGCACACCATCCTGGCCACGGGCGGCGCAGGCAAGGTCTACCTCTACACCACCAACCCCGACACGGCCACCGGCGACGGCATTGCCGCCGCGTGGCGGGCCGGCTGCCGGGTGGCGAACCTGGAGTTCATCCAGTTCCACCCCACCTGCCTGTACCACCCGAACGAGAAATCCTTCCTCATCAGCGAAGCCGTGCGCGGCGAGGGCGGGCAGCTGAAACTGCCGCCCAGCGCAGGCGGCACGCGCTTCATGCCCCAGCACGACGAGCGCGAGGAACTGGCCCCGCGCGACATCGTGGCCCGCGCCATCGACTTCGAGATGAAGAAGCACGGCCTCGATTGCGTCCACCTGGACATCTCGCACCAAAGCCCGCAGTTCCTGCAGGAGCACTTCCCCAACATCCTGGCGCGGTGCGCCGAACTGGGCATCGACATCACCCGGGAACCCATTCCCGTCGTGCCCGCCGCCCACTACACCTGCGGCGGCGTGCTGACGGACCTGGGCGGGCGCACCGACATTGCCGGGCTGTACGCCATTGGCGAGACGGCGTGCACCGGCCTGCACGGGGCCAACCGGCTGGCCAGCAATTCACTGCTCGAATGCATGGTGTTTGCCCGCGCCGCCGCCAAGCACATCCAGAGCGCCCCGGCCGCCGAGCGCCCGGAACTGCCCACGTGGGACGACAGCCGCGTCACCGACGCCGACGAGGTCGTGGTCATCTCGCACAACTGGGACGAGCTGCGCCGCTTCATGTGGGACTACGTGGGCATCGTCCGCACCAACAAACGGCTGGAGCGTGCCGCCCACCGCATCGCCCTGCTGCAAAGCGAGATCGACGAGTTCTACGCCCACTTCCACGTCACGCGCGACCTGCTGGAGCTGCGCAACCTGGTGCAGGTGGCCGAACTGATCATCCGCAGCGCCCAGATGCGCCACGAAAGCCGTGGCCTGCACTTCAGCCGCGACTGGCCCGAACTGGCCGCGCCTGCGGCGTCGACGATTTTGGTGCCGATGGTGAAGTAGCCTGTTGCAGGCGCTGCACTGCGCATCAAAACACCTCCAGCTTGACCCATGGAGGAAGGTGAGTTTGGAAATTCATTCAATATTTCAACTATCATTGAATAATGAATGAAGAACAAGTTGTCAAAGCCTTGGCGGCGCTGGCGCATTCTGTGCGTTTGCGCGTTTTCCGCTCGCTGATCGTTGCGGGCGCACAGGGGCAGACCCCTTCGGTGCTGGCCGAGCAGCTGGGCGTGGCCAGCACGGCGCTGTCCTTTCACCTCAAAGAGCTGGTGCATGCAGGCCTGGTGAGCCAAGAGCGTGTGAGTCGCAACTTGGTTTATCGCGCTGCATACGACGAGATGAATGCGCTTGTTGGCTATCTGACCGAGAACTGCTGCACAGGCGTCGATTGTGGCCAAGCAGGTGCTGTCTGCTGCCCCGCATCTACCAACATTTCAACGCTGGAAAGCTAAACATGGGTGTGTTTGAACGTTTCCTCACGGTGTGGGTTGCCTTGGGCATTGCTGCGGGCGTGGCCCTGGGGCTGCTGGTTCCGTCCGCTTTTGCGTGGGTTGCCGCGATGGAGTATGCGCAGGTCAACCTGGTGGTGGCCATTTTCATCTGGGTCATGATTTATCCCATGATGATTCAGATTGACTGGGCTGCGGTCAAAGAAGTGCGCAAGAAGCCGCAGGGGCTGGTGCTGACACTGGCCATCAACTGGCTGATCAAGCCCTTCACCATGGCCGCGCTGGCGGTCCTTTTCTTTGAGCACCTTTTTGCGCCGTGGGTCGATCCGGCTTCGGCCAGTGAATACATCGCCGGCATGATTTTGCTGGGCGTGGCCCCCTGCACCGCCATGGTGTTTGTCTGGAGCCAGCTGGTGAAAGGGGATGCCAACTACACCTTGGTGCAGGTCTCCATCAACGATTTGGTGATGGTGGTCGCCTTTGCCCCGATTGCCGCTTTCTTGCTGGGGGTGACAGATGTGGCCGTGCCGTGGGAAACGCTGGTGCTCGCCACGGTGCTGTATGTCGTGCTGCCTTTGGTTGCCGGGGTGTTGACGCGCAGTGGGCTGCAGCGCCGGTCTGCGCAAGCCGTCAGCCGCTTTGTTGCCGCACTCAAGCCGTGGTCAATCCTGGGTTTGATAGCTACTGTCGTGCTGTTATTCGGCTTTCAAGCAAAAACCATCATTGATAAGCCATTGGTGATTGGGCTCATTGCTATTCCTTTGATGTTGCAAACCTACGGCATCTTTTTGCTGGGGTGGTGGCTGGCGCGGCGCATGCAGTTGCCGCACAACGTGGCGGGCCCGGCATGCCTGATTGGCACCTCCAACTTTTTTGAGCTGGCCGTTGCCGTCGCCATCTCGTTGTTTGGCCTGAACTCCGGCGCTGCACTGGCCACCGTGGTCGGTGTGCTGGTGGAAGTGCCCGTCATGCTCTCTTTGGTGGCCATGGTCAATGCCTGGCGGCCCACGGAAAAATAACCTATGTCCTGCGTCACCATCTATCACAACCCCGGCTGTGCAACCTCGCGCAATACCTTGGCCATGATTCGCCAAAGCGGGGTGCAGCCCCATATCGTCGAATACCTGCAAACACCGCCCAACCGCGCCGAGTTGCAGGCGCTGCTGCAGGGCATGGGGCTGGGCGTGCGCGATGTATTGCGCCAAAAAGGCACACCCTATGCCGAACTTGATTTGGGCAATGCCCAGTGGACGGATGAGCAGTTGTTCGATTTTGTAGAGCAGCACCCTGTCCTGATCAACCGCCCCATTGTGGTAACGCCCCTGGGCGTGCGCTTGTGCCGTCCTTCGGAGGTGGTGCTGGAAATCTTGCCCAATGCCCGGATTGGCCAGTTCATCAAAGAAGATGGAGCGCTGGTCCAAAGGCCGCCCAGCACCGTGGCCGAGCAGGAGCTTCCGGCACTTGCAACCGGGTCGTTTCGGGCGATGGATGCAGCGGCGTTAAAGGCCCCGCTGCGCAGCACCCATGCACCGCGCATCCTTTTGCTGTATGGCTCTTTGCGCGAGCGCTCCTTCAGCCGGCTGGTGGTGGAGGAGTCGGCGCGGCTGCTGCAAGCGCTCGGGGCCGAGGTGCAGGTCTTCAACCCCACGGGGCTGCCTTTGGTCGATGACGCATCTGTGCACCACCCCAAGGTGCAGGAGCTGCGTGCGCTGACACATTGGAGTGAAGGCATGGTGTGGTGCTCCCCCGAGCGCCACGGCGCCATGACAGGGGTGATGAAAACGCAAATTGACTGGCTACCGCTGTCCGAGGGGGCGATTCGCCCCACGCAGGGCAAAACGTTGGCGGTCATGCAGGTTTGCGGCGGGTCGCAATCCTTTAATGCCGTCAATCAAATGCGCATCCTGGGCCGCTGGATGCGCATGCTGACCATTCCCAACCAGTCTTCCGTGGCCAAGGCATTCATGGAGTTTGGCGATGACAACCGCATGAAGCCTTCCAGCTATTACGACCGTATCGTGGATGTGCTGGAAGAATTGGTGAAATTCACGCTGCTGACGCGGGATGTTTCGGCGTATTTGCTGGACCGCTACAGTGAGCGCAAAGAAACGGCGGCCGAGCTATCCCGGCGGGTGAATCAGTCCTCGATTTAAGCGCTGGCTGAAGCAACTACAAAAAAACGGCTGCGAAAATTTTTCGCAGCCGTCTCCTCTGTCAAAAGGAAGCAAAGTGTTGCGGCATTGAGCGCCGCCCTGCACAGCTTAGAAGTTGTGGCGCAGGCCCAGTTCGTAGCCGGTCGCATTCTTGCCGGCCGCCACGGTGTGCGCCAGCGAGGTGCCCAGCTTGCGGTTGGCGTTGTCGTCGTTGCTCATGTGCGCCACGGTGGCGTACAACTCGGTGCGTTTGGACAGTTTGTAGCCGTAGCCCAGGGCCAAGCGTACCGAGTCGCGCTCATTGCGTTTTTTGTCTTTGTACCAGGAGACGGCGGCCCGCAGCTCGCCCGGGCCGACCGGGGCTTTCACCCCTACGCTGTACAAATCCACGCGCTGGTCGTTGCCGCGTTCCGAGGCCAGCAGCACCATGGGCGTGAGCACGCCGAAGTTGTAGGACGCGCCCAGGTTGAAGTTTTTGTAATTGACAGTGTTGGCCGCCGTACCGCCCTTGACCAGGCCGTAGCCCAGCGCCACGTTCAGCGGCCCGTTGGCATAGCCCAGGCGCAGGCCCATGCTGCTGGACAGGCTGTTGCTGTTGCCCTTGGCCTTCTCGCCGAAGGCATAGCTGGCCTGGCCGTACACGCCGTTCATCTTGGGCAGCAGGTAGCTGATGCTGTTCGAGGCCCGCTTGGGGTTGCTGCCTTCCAGCGTGCCGGCTGCACCGCTGCTGATCAGGTTATGGCCGTTGATGGCCCCCATGCCCGAATCGCCAAAGGCGTGGAAAGTTTCCAGGTTCTGGTAGGTCGGCGTCTTGTCGCGGCCCAGGCGCACTTCGCCAAAATTGCCCAGCAGGCCGAGGGTGGAACGGCGGTCGAATTTGAAGCCTGCGCCACCGTCATCGACGTTGATGCCGCCTTCCAGCCAGAAACTGGCTTTCAGGCCATTGCCCAGGTCTTCCACACCGCGAAAGCCCAGTCGGCTGCTGGAGTTGCCGCCATTGGCCATGCCGGTGACGGAGCCATCCTTGGTGGACACATGGGCGACGGAGGCGTCCACCACCCCGAAAAGGGTGACGCTGGAGCTTTGGGCCAAAGCGCCACCGGTGGCCGTGAGGGCAGCAAGGGCAAGAAGTTTGGTTTTCATACAGTCTTCACTACGGTAATGGGTTCAATGAAATGCTATTCATGCAATAGCCCGGAGGCTGTCGCCATTACACGAACCGTGTGTGACAAATTCGTGAAAACCTGCATAGACTTCGCGTTTTTTACGAGAGACGCCATGTACCGCACCCTGCTCAAATCCAAGATCCACCGCGTGAAAACCACCCATTGCGAGCTGCACTACGAAGGCTCCTGCGCCATCGACGAAGACCTGATGGATGCGGCCAACATCATGGAGAACGAACAGATCCACATCTGGAACGTCGATAACGGCGAGCGCTTCGTCACCTACGCCATCAAGGGCGAGCGCGGCAGCGGCATGATCTCGGTAAACGGCTCGGCCGCCCGCCGCGCCTGTACGGGCGATCTGCTCATCATCGCCAGCTTCGCCCAGGTGGCCGAAGAGAAGGTGGCCAGCCACCAGCCGCAACTGGTGTTCGTCAACGAGAAGAACCAGCAGGTGGAGCTGCGCCACAAGGTGCCTACGCAGATGCTGTAATCGTCAGAGAATAAAAACAAATAGCTGCTTGCGCACAAAAACAAAGGAATTCAGATAATTTAATACCTGAATTCTTTTGAATATCTGCGCAAACAGCTATCTTATTAATGAGCAACCGGCATTATTCCACCGCATCGACAGCACACAACCAGCGCTGTTCCAGTTCCCGCGCAGGCAGCGGCTTGCTGAAGAAATACCCTTGAATCTCATCGCACTGAAGGCGGCGCAGAGTATCGAGTTGGGCGGCCGTCTCCACCCCCTCGGCCACGGTGCGCAATTGCAGGGCGCGGGCCATGCCGATGACGGCGGTGACGATGGCCATGCTCCCCGCATCGTCCAGCATGGTGCGGATGAAGGTCATGTCGATCTTCAGCCGCGCCAGCGACAGCCGGTGCAGCCGTGCCAGCGAGGAGTAGCCAGTGCCGAAGTCGTCGATCGCCAGCGAAAAGCCCATCGCCACCAGTTGCCGGGTGGTCTGGATGGCCTTCTCGGCATTGCGCATCAGGGCCGTTTCGGTGATTTCCAGCTCGATCGCCTGGGGCGGCACCCGGTGGCGCTGCACCAGGGCCAGGGCGTGCTCGGCAAACCCTTCGACCATGGAGATCTCCACCGCCGAGACGTTGATGGCAATCGGCGGCACCTGGGCCCAGCCGTCGTCCTGCCACTGGCGCCACTGGCGGGCGGCGGTTTCCAGCGCCCAGGCATCCAGGGCACCGATCAGGCCGCGCTCCTCGGCCACGGGGATGAACTCTGCCGGGCTGACCCAGCCCCACTGCGGATCGTGCCAGCGGGCCAGGGCCTCGACACCATGCAGCTTGCCGGTCACGGTGTCCACCTTGGGCTGGTAGTGCAGCTCCAGCTGGCCATCGGCCAGGGCCTGTTTCAGGCGCTGGGCCAGCGCAATGCTGCGCGACTGCTGCTGGCGCATCCCGGCCTCGTAGATCAGATAACTGCCGCTTTGCACCTTGGCCCGGTACATCGCCAGATCGGCGCAATGCAGCAGGCTGCTCACGCTGTCGGCATGGTCCGGGTACAGGGCGACGCCGACGCTGGCGCTGATGCCGTAGGCCCGACCCTCGACCTGCACCGGGCTTTGCAGCACCGTATCGACCTGCGCCACCAGTGCCAGTCCGCCCCGCTCCTCCAGCGGCAGCAGGCGGGCCAGCATGAACTCGTCGCCGCCCAGACGCGCCAGCACATCCCCGGGCTGCAACAATTGCTGGGCCTGCCCGGCAATGGCCTGCAGCACGCGGTCGCCCATGCTGTGCCCGAGGGTGTCGTTGATTTCCTTGAACCGATCCAGATCGATGAACAGCAGCGCCACCTGCTGCCCCGTGCCCCGGGCCTGTTGCAGCAGGCCGTCGAGCAAGGCCAGGCCGTGCTGGCGATTGGCCAGCCCGGTCAGCGCATCGAACTGCGCCAGGCTGCGGATGCGCTGCTCGGCGTGGTGGCGCTCGGTAACGTCCACCACCGTCAGCAGAACCTGGGCATCGGCATCGGGCCGCAAGGGCGGCATGGTGTGCGCCGTGACCGCCACGGGAACGATGCGTTCCGACCCCAGCAGGCGCACGTCCAGAACATCATGCACCTGCTCGTGCGCCAGGGCACGCTGCACCAAGCAGTCCAGGCCATCGAGCTGCAGCCACTGCTGCAAGGGAGTGCCCGCCAATTGCGCCGCCGGACACTGCAGCAGCTGTGCAAAGGCCCGGTTGGCAAAGACCACCTCCATCTGTGCCGTCAGCACCAGCGTGCCATAGGGCAGATGGGTGAAGACGGCACCGTAGTCATGCAGCCGGGCCACCCGCTGTTCGTGCAGCGTGATGTAGGTGTCGATGGCCAGCCCCATGTCCAGAAAAACCACCTTGGTCACGGCCTGCAGGGCCGCCGCCCGCTCCTGGGGCGACCATTGCGGGAGCTGGGCAATACGGGGCAAGAGCGCACACAGGTACTGGCTGTACGCCCCCAGATACCATCCCGGCGGCAGCCCTGCACCGGCATGGACCAGGCCGACACGTTCCCGATCCTGGCCATAGGCGTCGTCGTAGTGGCCCGCCATCAGTTGCCGCAGATACGCCACCTGCATGTGCTTGTGCCGCTCCAGCGTCTGCGCATCGGGCAACAGGGCCTGCATCTCCGGGTACTGCATCAGGTGGTCATAGAAACCATCGACAAGACCCGGCAGATCCGCATCCAGAAGCACAGAGAGCCTGGCCAGGGTTTGCGTATCCGCCGCCCCGAGGCACAAAAAATGCTGGCGCTTGGAGAAAGAGGGTTGCGTTTTCATATCCACGGAAAAGCGGCAAGGCTGCGGAAGAAGTGATGAAATAGCCGCCCCGCCATGGCCGATGGAGTTGTTGTGTATCAGCAGGTCACTGAATGTACGAATTAATGTGTGTATGAAATAGTGTACGTAGAAAAAGGTGGTCCGGATGTCTATTTCCGCTTCCGACCCCCGTGTTCAGCTTGGCTTGCGTGTCAAAGAATTGCGTGCCCGCAACAAAATCACCCAGGAAGAGCTGGCCGACCGCTGCCAGCTTTTCCGCACCTACCTGAGCCGAGTGGAATCCGGCCAGGCCAACCCGACGCTGACCGTGCTGCACGCACTGGCACAGGGGCTGGAGGTTTCGGTGCAGGAGCTGCTTGTCCCTCCCCTGGTGCCCGAAGATGCCCGGCACATCCGGGTGCGTGCCGACCCGCCCATCTCGCGCGGGCGGGTGCTGCGCACATGAAAAAGGCAAGGCGCACGGGCCTTGCCTTGGGGGAGTTCTCCGGAGCTGACATGAGGGCGGGGGAATCTCCCCCCCGGTCAGGCCGCGCCCAGGTGCGGCACCAGCGCCCCGGCGTTCTGGCCGTTTTTCAGCGCAGCGGTAAAAGCCAGCATCCGGTCGATCGGCTGGCGGGCGCGGGGGATGATGGCAGGGTCCACATGCACGGCATTGGCCCCTGTCTCCAGCACATGGGCCACGCCGGCCAGGCCGTTCATGGCCATCCAGGGGCAGTGGGCGCAACTTTTGCAGGTGGCGCTGTTGCCGGCAGTGGGCGCTTCGTAGAAAGTTTTGCCGGGGTTCAGGGTGCGCAGCTTGTGCATCATGCCCTTGTCGGTGGCGACGATGAACTCGGTCGCATCCAGCTCCTGCGCGGCTTTCAAGATGGCGCTGGTCGAACCCACGGCATCGGCCAGGGCGACGACTTCGGCCGGGCTTTCCGGGTGGACGAGGATTTTTGCGCCGGGGTGTTCCTCTTTCAACTGTTCCAGCTCCAGCGCCTTGAATTCGTCGTGGACGATGCAGGCGCCGTTCCAGAACAGCATGTCGGCCCCGGTCTGCTGCTGGATGTAGCCGCCCAGGTGGCGGTCGGGCGCCCACAGGATCTTGTGCCCCTTGGCCTTGAGGGCGCTGACGATGTCCAGGGCGCAGCTGGAGGTCACCAGCCAGTCCGAACGCGCCTTGACGGCGGCGCTGGTGTTGGCGTAGACCACCACGGTGCGGTCCGGGTGCTGGTCGCAGAAGGCGCTGAACTCGTCCGCCGGGCAGCCCAGGTCGAGCGAACAGGTGGCGTCCAGGTCGGGCATGAGCACGGTCTTTTCAGGCGAGAGGATCTTGGCCGTCTCGCCCATGAAACGCACGCCGCTGACGATCAGCGTCTGCGCGGCGTGGTCGCGGCCAAAGCGGGCCATTTCCAGCGAATCGCTGACGATGCCGCCGGTTTCCTCGGCCAGATCCTGCAAGTCGGGATGCACGTAGTAGTGCGACACCATGACGGCGTTCTTCTCCTTGAGCAGGCGGCGGATCTTGTCTTTCAGCGCCCCGCGCTCGGCCTCGGTCAGCTCGGGCGGCACCCGCGCCCAGGCGTATTTGGTGGAGCAGACAGCACCTTCCTGCGGCTGCTCGTATTCAACATCGATGAGATTGACCGTTTGGTTCATGACAGCTCCTGCACACGCATGGAAAAGTCGGTGGCCCTGACGTCCTTGGTCAGGACCCCGATCGAAATGCGGTCGACCCCGGTCTCGGCCAGGGCGCGTAGGCCTTCCAGGGTGACGCCGCCAGAGATTTCCAGCACCGCCCGCCCGGCGTTGATGGCCACGGCCCGGCGCAAGTCAGCCAGCGGCATATTGTCCAGCAGCACCATCCTGGCCCCGGCGTCCAGCGCCTCTTGCAGTTGTGCCAGGGTTTCCACTTCGATTTCGATGAAGCTGGCCTGCGCGGCCACTTTCTCCGCTTCGCGCAGCACGGGGGCGATGCCGCCCGCAGCGGCAATGTGGTTTTCCTTGATCAGCACCGCGTCGTACAGGCCGATGCGGTGGTTCACCCCGCCGCCGACTTGCACCGCGTACTTCTGGGCAATGCGCAGGCCGGGAATGGTCTTGCGCGTATCGACGATCGCGGCACCGGTGCCAGCCACCGCCTCGACATATTGCGCCGTTTTGGTCGCCACGCCCGAGAGCAGTTGCAGGAAGTTGAGCGCCGTGCGCTCGGCCGACAGCAGGGCGCGGGCATCGCCCTGCATCTCCAGCACCACCTGATCGGGGGCGCAGCGCTGGCCCTCGCCCACCAGCCAGGTCAGTTGCACGCCGGGGTCCAGCGCACGCAGCGCCGCCTCGGCCCAGGGAGCGCCGCAAATCACGGCCGCTTCCCGCGCCAGGATACGGGCCTGCACGCGCTGGCGGGCCGGCACCAGGGCGGCGGTCAGGTCGCCAGTACCCACGTCTTCGGCCAAGGCGCGGCGCACGTCTTCTCGCGCCTGGGCAGCAATGTTGTCAGAAGTCATACAGGGGAAACCCAAGTCTTTGAGGGCGCCAAGCATAGCGGCAACCGACTTCCCTTGCGGCAGACGGCAGCCAAACCCTGCCGTACCCTGGCGCTACACTGCGAAGTTTTTCTCGCCGGCCCGTTATCCGCCCGTTATCCATGCCCCATCTGCATATCGAATACACCGCCAACCTGCCCGACCTGGACGAGCAGGCGCTGATGACAGCCTTGAACCAGGTGGTATGCAGCCACCCCAGCGTATTGCACGATTCGGAGGTCAAGACCCGCATCCACCGCATCGCATCGTTTCGCATCGGCACCCAGCCGCAAGACCGGGCCTTTGTCCACGTGCTGCTGCAACTGCTGGAGGGCCGCAGCGAGGCCACGCGCCAGGAACTGGCCCAGGCGCTGGGCACGGCTCTGCGCGAGCAGGTGCCGCTGCGCCCCGGCCTGCACGTGCAACTGAGCGTGGACGTGGCGGAAATGAGCCGCCCCTGCTACTACAAGCACCAGGGCTGAACCCAACTTGAACCCGGCTGGAAATCCGGCCCGATCCGCCGCGCACGCCTGCCGCCCCCGGTGCGGGCCGTCCCTGGCACTTGTCCCTGGCGCCTGGCAGCACATGGGCATAGACTCGCGGCTTTTGTTTTCGCCCCCCAGGAGACCCGTCAATGACTGCTGACAGCACCGCCCCCGGCACGCCCTACGGCACCATTCCGCCCGCCTCGCCCCTGCCCCAGCGCAAGCCCATCAGCCTGCCGCGCCTGGCGCAGATGCGCTCTGCCGGGGAAAAAATCACCATGCTCACCGCCTACGACGCCACCTTTGCCGCCGTGGCCGATGCCGCCGGGGTGGAAACCATTCTGGTCGGCGACTCCCTGGGCATGGTCTGCCAGGGGCTGCCCAGCACCGTGGGCGTGAGCCTGGAGACGATGGCCTACCACACCGCCAGCGTGACCCGGGGCCTGCGCCGCGCCCAGGGCACGGCCTGGGTGGTGGCCGACCTGCCCTATGGCAGCTACCAGGAATCGTCCGAACAGGCCATGCGCAGCGCCACGGCGCTGATGCAGGCCGGGGCGCATATGGTCAAGCTCGAAGGCGGCGGCTGGACGGCCCCCATCGTGCGTTTCCTGGTCGAGCGCGGCATTCCCGTCTGCGCCCACCTGGGCCTGACGCCGCAGACCGTCCACGCCCTGGGCGGCTACCGCGTGCAGGGCCGTGACGATGAAGGTGCCGCCCAGCTGCGCCGCCACGCCCTGGAGCTGCAGGATGCGGGCGCGGCCATGCTGGTGCTGGAGATGGTGCCCGCCGCCCTGTCCGCCAGCCTGACGCAGGCGCTGCCGCACTGCCACACCATCGGCATCGGCGCGGGCAACGGCACCGCCGGGCAGGTGCTGGTGCTGCACGACATGCTGGGCATGAACCTGGGCAAGATGCCCAAGTTCGTGCGCAACTTCATGCAGGACACCGGCAGCATCAGGGAAGCCATGGCCGCCTACGTGCGTGCCGTCAAGGACGGCAGCTTCCCCGACAACGCGCTGCACGCCTGGTAGACATTCACTATTTCAATAGCTTGTTCCACTGATAAACAAACATTCCTGACATCTTTCATCCTTGAAATCGTTGATTCATCAGTGGAAGCAGCTCCTTATTTCATGAACTCCATGCAAGTCGTTCACACCATCGCCGATCTGCGCAGCGCCCTGGCCGGGCGTGGCCGTCCGGCTTTCGTGCCCACCATGGGCAATCTGCACGCGGGGCACATGTCCCTGGTGCGCCAGGCCAGGCCACTGGGCGATGTGCTGGTGGCCAGCATCTTCGTCAACCGCCTGCAATTCCTGCCCAACGAGGACTTCGACAGCTACCCGCGCACCCTCCAGGCCGACTGCGCCAAGCTGGAGGCCGAGGGCTGCGACATCGTCTTCGCGCCCCGGGAAAGCGATCTCTACCCCCAGCCGCAAACCTTCAAGGTGCAGCCCGACCCGGCACTGGCCGACATCCTGGAAGGGCACTTCCGCCCCGGCTTCTTCACCGGCGTCTGCACCGTGGTGCTGAAACTCTTCAACGCCGTCTTCGGCAGCACCGGCGGCGGCACCGCCGTGTTTGGCAAAAAGGACTACCAGCAGCGCCTGGTGATCGAGCGCATGGTGCAGCAACTGGCGCTGCCCATCGCCATCGTCGGCGCCGAAATCGCCCGCGCCGACGGCGGTCTGGCCCTGAGTTCGCGCAACGGCTACCTGAGCACCCGGGAGCTGGAGCAGGCCCAGGCCCTCTCCCGCGCCCTGCAAGCCCTGGCGCAGGCCGCCCGCCAAAGCCAGATGCCGCTGGAACAGCTCGAAGCCCAGGCCAGCGCCGCCCTGAACGGCCAGGGCTGGCAGACCGACTACCTCACCGTGCGCCTGCGCGACAACCTGCAAAGCCCCGCGCCAGCGCAACTGGGCAGCACCCCGCTGGTCGCCCTGGGCGCAGCACGGCTGGGCAGCACGCGGCTTATCGACAACCTGGAGTTTTAACTCCCCACCACCTGCGCCGGTATCCAGCCGCGCAGGCTGTTCATGAAAGCCCAGGCCTGCACCCTGGGCGCATCCTCCAGGCGGATCACCCCTTCCACCACCCGCCCTTGCTGCAAAGCCACCGCACGGCCAATGCCGGGCAGCAGGCCGCAGGCCAGCGCCGGGGTGACCCAGCGGCCATCATCCAGCAGGGCCGCAATGTTGCCGCGCGTGCATTCGGTGACCTCGCCCGCTGCGTTGAACAGCAGGCTGTCAAAAACGTCGCTGCCAGCCGTAGGGGCCAGCGCGTCGTAATGGGCGCGGCGCGTGGTTTTGAAGCGCACGAATTCGCTGTGCGCCTGCGCCAGCGGGGCCGCAGCCCATTGCAACAGCACCTGCCCGGGCGACGGCGGGCAGGCAAAGGCCTGTGCCGTGAACCGGCCATCGGCGTGCAGCAGCAGGCGCACGCGCCACAGCCCCCGGGGATGCTGCCGGGCCAGGGCGTGCAGCGCGGCCTGGGCCGCATCGGCATTCCAGGGGATGGCAAAGTGCTGCGCCGCCTGGGCCATGCGTTCCAGGTGCAAGGCGCCGTGGCGCAGTTCGCCATCGGCCAGGGCCAGGGTTTCCAGAATGTCGAAGGGCTGGCTCACGCGCTCGAAGAAAGCCCGCTTGGCTGCCCACTCGCGCCACTCGCCCGCCGCGTGGGCATCGGCGGTGATGCCGCTGCCGATGCCGCAGCGCACCTGGCTGGCGCCCTGCACCACCAGGGTGCGGATGGGCACGTTGAACGTAGCCCGCACGCCGCCGGCGCCATCGCTGCGCACCACGCCCAGGGCACCGCAGTACCAGCCGCGCGGCTCGCCCTCCAGCCGGGCAATCGCCGCCATGCTGCTGCGCTTGGGGGCGCCGGTGATCGAGCCACAGGGAAACAGCGCCTGAAAAATGGTGAACAAATCGGTGCCTTGGGGCAGCCGCGCCCGCACGTCCGACGTCATCTGCCACACGCTGGGCAGCGCCTGCAAGCTAAAAAGCTGGGGCACGGTGACGCTGCCGATTTCAGCGATGCGCCCCAGGTCGTTGCGCAGCAGATCGACGATCATCACGTTCTCCGCCCGCTCCTTGGCACTGCTGCGCAGGTATTCGGCCTGGGCGGCATCCTGCTGCGGCGTGCTGCCGCGCGGGGCCGTGCCCTTCATGGGGCGGGTCAGGATGTCGCCGCTGCCGCTGGCCAACTGGTGCCAGTCGAAAAACAGCTCGGGCGAGACGGAGAGCAGTGCCTCCGCCCCCTGGTCGAGGTAAACACCATAGCCTTCGGGCTGCGCCCGCTGCAAGGCGGCGAACAGCGCAGCGCGGTCGATCGGCGCGGCGCTGTGGCCGTGGTGCTGCCGGGTCAGGTTGAGCTGGTAATAGCGCCCGGCAGCAATGTCGGCGTGAATCTGCGCCAGCACCTCGGCAAAGACAGCCTCGTCCATGCCCGGCTGCCATTCCAGGGACTGCGCCCAAAGGCCAGGGGCTTCATCGGGCGCATCGGCAGCGGACGGCGCATACACCGCAAACCACGCCAGCGGGCCGGTAGCGGCATGGGTGACCAGGCCGGGCTGCAAGGCACTGGCCGCCTCGTACTGCAAGCCGCCCACGCACCACGCGCCGCTGCGGGCTGCGGCTTCTACCGCGGCCAGTACGGCGGCCAGTTCCCCGGCGCTGTGCGCTGCCAGCACCCGGGCCGGTGCGCCCCGGAACCGCCGGCGCAATCGGCCGTGCGGCCCCTCCAGGGGCTGGGCCATGTCCAGTTGGGCGGAAAGCATCGGGGCACCTCCAGGCAGGTAAAAATGACAAAGCCGCCCGAAGGCGGCTTAGAACCTGTTCACGCTCTTTTCATGGTGCCCGCAAGGCAGCAAAAAGCCGCAATCCAGGCGCGTGCCGCAGGCCAGGCTGGTGGCCTGGTCAAGGTACGCAACGACGAGTGCGGTTTTTTGCTGCCTTGCCCGAAGGGTTGCCCCGCCAAGACAGC
>CABIIJ010000067.1 GCA_902175065.1 uncultured Comamonas sp.
CTGCGCGGCGCAGTCTTCCTGCGTGCGCTCTCCAAGAGTGGCTTGATGGTCTCGAATTGTTCGCGACTGATGTCGCTCGGATAGTTCTTTCTCACGCCCCGAGCTTCTCACATCCTCGGGGAGACTTTGAACAGGTTCTAACAGTGGAAGCTGTGCCTGCGCATCTCGCGTGTCCGCCCATACTTCGATATGCGTTGCTGTTATTCGCAAGTTTTTTCTTCCTTTCTAAGATGAACTATCGCACTAATGAGCTTGCCGCAGCATTCAGAGGCAGTCGTTCATGCAAGTACTTGGCCGTGACGCCCTCCCAACGGACAGCACCGCATCCTTTCGCGAGGTCAGCTTCTAGAAAATTTTCATGTTGAAGCACCTTGGGTGAGTAGTTGATTGAAGTGGGAGAAATCCGCCTTGTAGTCCCCATTGGAAGTAATGGAAGACCACTCTCCAGCCTCTTTTGAGACCGGAGAGTTGGGTGTCACGTAGTCGGCTGGATGCCAAGTCACACGACCATTGCGTCGCAAGATCGTGGCGGGTAGTACTTGCCCTCCGGATAGCAGGCCATACTCGTTCTGAGTGAGCGTTCTGCCTGTGACATAAGTGCCAAGACGCTGCGCAAAATAGATCACGAGTTTGATGTGCTCCCTGCAGCGCCAGTAAGACCATCGGCCTTCTTCCCAAACCTCATAGGTTTCCAGAACTTCCTGGCCAGGCAGCTGCTGTGTCCGGATAAGCACAGGGATGAAATGCGGAAGCTTTTCCTCTGCCTGGGTGTCATCTGTGACGCTGAGATCCGCATGTTCAGGGATGCAGATCGAGAGCTCGGTCCGCATTGAACTCCGTTTTGCAGATACAAGCTGGTCGGCAGCCTCAGTCATGGCTTTGTACCAAGTGCCTGGTTCGGATCTGAAGATCTCATCTGTTTTGCCAGCTAGCCAGCTATAGCTAATGTGAAAGCGGGCCGCCACATCCCGGATTGTGGGAGACGTTAGCTTGAGCTGGAGGGCTTCTTGTGAAGCGAAATCTGCGAGAGAAAAGCCAAGATCTGACAGTGCCTCAGCAGCCGCTGGTGCTGACAGATCATGTTCTTTCAACAGAATGCCAAAGCGCTCGGACACCCCTCTGAGTGAGGACACTGCGCCGTCCTTGCCTTGAGTGGCCATGGCGACGCCATCCAATATGGCACCTGCAACCCCCGCAATAGATCCTCCCAGATACTCAGCTTGCGCTTCGAGAAATGCGCGAGTCTCCGGGCGAACCACCACGGGAAAGCGTCCTGGATTCTCGGATACAGGTGCCTTTAAAGACGCGTTGGTCGCTGCGCTGGAAAGGCGATAGAGAATCTCCTGCAGGGTTGGAACGATGCGGCTTGCCATATTGATTCACTTTGATTCATGCTGGGTGTTGTAGTGAATCGTAGATGATTCAAATTGAATCGTCAATCGATGGACCGCTGTTTTTTGCGTCTAGTTACGGAGGTCGTAGACAACCAGCAGAACGGCGCTGCATGATGCGTGACGTCCGTTTTTTGAAGGCGCGCTTCCATGGAACAAAAGAAATCTACGGGCCTCCATACCAACCATAAGCAACTTTACTCGCGACTAGTTCCGCCGACTTTGCAGCACTTCCGAAGCAACGTCAGCTAGCAGACAAAAAATTGGCCTGCTCTTCTTGGTATGGCACGCCCTCCGCCGCCATGTCCAACACTGCACCCTGCCACTCAAAAACCGTGTGCTTGCGAAAGGCAAAACCATGCATGGTTTTCCTCCTTCATCAGATGCAGCTCGGTGGCGGGGCTGAATGGCACATCCAAGTCGCACCACAGGTATGCCCTCACGCGGTCATAAACCAGTGAAATCAAAGAGGTAGGAGTGGGGGAAAGCCTTGACGCTGGGGAAAGCTATGGAGATACTGAAGACGCGAATCGGGGTAGTCTTTCAGCAACAAGACTTGAAGTACGAAATTGTCTATTGCACTTCAGTGCAGCCACAAAATCGCGCCAGTTCGCCAATGGCGTTCTGCATCCCCTGATGAAAAGTGGCGTCAGGCACCCACCCCTGTTCTAGATGTTGGTTGTGCACATGAAAGCACGCGGCACCGCGGTCTGCCTTGCAGTCCATGCGCCCCACAAATTCGCCTTGCCACAGGATGGGCAGACAGAAATAGCCGTACTTGCGCTGGACCGCAGGCACGTAGCTTTCAAGCCGATACTCAAAGTGGAACATCACGCTTGACGAATACGAAGGTGCTGGCCCCTATCTTTCTGCAACGTATGCAATGGCATGTGCCCATCATGGTTGGCAGGCCGATGACCTCAAACTTCACCTCTCCGCAGCAGCAACTACCTTTCAACATGGCTCACCTTTCATTCTTAAATTAATACTGTATATTATTACAGTGTTTGGAAAATGAGCAATGTTTTCCTTTGCCTTGTGGAGCTTGACGGAATGTCTGCTTTGGGGCGTTTTCCGCTGTCCAAGTTGAATGGCAGCGTGCCTACGTAATTTTGGTGGTCTGTCCACTAGTGCTCACCAACCTGACAGCTGCCTTGACGGCTCCCTGATCGGCTTCGATCGCCGTCTGCTCCGACAGCGGCGTGGGCAAGAAGCGCAAAGCCGACGACGACAGCGTTCAAACCTTCGCCCACGAACTGCGCTTTCCCACCACTACCCACCCCACCAGCCTGACCCGCGCCATGCGGCAACGGCATGAGGCTCAGCACATGAGCGTGGTCTACACCACCTACCATTCCACCGACGTCAGTGGCATCGTCAACGACGCCAACGACTGGGCCATCGAGACCATGGGCAACCCGAAGTACCCGCTGGAGCTGTTCCTGCGGGTCATCACCGTGAGCCTGGAGACGGTGCGTATCGTCCAATCGCTGCCCAGGCTCAACATATAGCGAAGGCCATTGGGTTTATGCCTGCACTGATAATGCAGCAGCAAAAAATACCTTGAACCCATGCCCACCCTCAGCCAGCAACGCACGCAGAAATACATTGCCGCTCGCCAGCAGCACCCGGCGTGGCTGCTGCTGGCGTCGCGGCGGGCGCCGCTGGCACTCAGTTGCCTGGATGCGTTGTTCGAGCACCAGCGCGAAGGCGTGCCGTTTGATGCTGCGGTGCAAGCGCTGGCGGACATGTTGGCAGCGCACGCCAACGATGTGGCTTACGAAATCGACGCCGCCGATACGCTGAACCAGGCGCGGCGTGATGTGCGCGAGTGGATACGGCGCGGCCTGGTGGTGGAGCGCGAGGGCCGTGTGTTCGAGACCGATGCGCTCAAGACGGCGCTGCGCTTCATTACGCAACTGGACGGGCGGATGATGACCTCCACCGCCTCGCGCCTGGCCGTGGTGCAGCGCGAAATCGACAACCTGGCCGCTGCGCTCGACCCCGACCCGGCCAGCCGCACGGCGCACCTGGAGCGGCGCATTGCCGATTTGCAGCAGCAGCTCGATGACGTACAGGCGGGCCGCATCATGGCGCTGACATCCGAGCAGGCAGTGGAAGGCATCCGCGAGGTGTATGCGCTGGCGACCAGCCTGCGGGCGGACTTTCGCCGCGTCGAGGATTCGTGGCGCAGCGCCGATCGCACGCTGCGCGAGGCCATCATCAGCGCCCGCCACCATCGCGGCGCGGTGATGGACCAGCTGCTTGACGGCCATGCCAGCCTGCTCAATACGCAGGAGGGGCGCGTGTTCGACAGTTTCCACCAGCAACTGGCACAGCAGACGCAGCTCACCGAGATGCGCCAGCGCATCCGGCAGATCCTGGCACACCCGGCCACGGACAAGGCGCTGGACGGCTTGCAGCGCAGCGCCTTGCACCTGCTGGTGCAGCAGCTCATCAAAGAGGCAAAAGTGGTGCAGGCCGTGCGTGCCCGCAGCGAACGCGAGGTCAGCCAGTTCATGAAAACCGGCCAGGCCGCCGAAAACCAGCGCGTGGGCCAGTTGCTCAACGAGGTGCTGGAGCAGGCCTTGAATGTCGACTGGCAGCGCCAAGCCGTGCGCCGCCAGCCTGCGCCCTTGCCCCCGCTGGGCGTGGCGTTGGGCAGCGTGCCGCTGGTGGAACGCCTGCGCGTCAAATCGCTGGACGGCGGCGAACAGGCCGCGCTGCTGCTGACCACCGAATACGCCGACCTGGGCCAGATGGAGGGCGAGTTCTGGCAAGCGTTCGAGGGTCTGGATCGCGAGGCGCTGCTGCACGATACCTTGCGCGTGCTGACGCAAAACGGCCAAGCCATGACCCTGGCGGAGCTGGCCACCGCGCTGCCACCGGGCGAGCATGACCTGGAAACCCTGGCGCTGTGGCTGGAAATGGCCCGCGAGGCAGGCCTGGAATTACAGGACGGCAAGGAGCAGATCGACACGCAGGACGGCCCGCAGCACTGGCGCTTTACCGTGCCGCGCGTGGCGCTGGACGGCAAGCAACTGGCGCAGGTGGAGTGGGAGCTGTGATGAACCAGGAACCGGACATTTTTGACCGCATTGCGGCGCAGGCGGAAGGGGTTACCCCGGAAAAATATCAAAAAGATGAGCTTGTTCCGCGTGATATCAATCAATATCAGATAGAAAACATATCAAAAACACCAAATAACTTGCGCAAAGCGCTTCAGTTTTTACTATCCAATGGTTGGCTTGAAGCGGCGGCCAAGCCGCAATGGTTTCGCCTGATCGCCGCGCAGACGGCCCAGCTCAATACGTTGCTGGAGCCGCTGGACTTGCACGCCGTGGTCGATGACGTGCGCGGCCTGGCCTTTCTGGCCGTGGCACCCGGTTATGAAAATGACGATGCCGACGAGAGCGAGCAGGACGACTGGACACACCCGCTGATGCGCCGCCAGCGCCTGACGCTGGAACAATCGCTGCTGCTGGCGATTCTGCGGCGCGAGTTCTTGCAGCGCGAGCAGGAAAGCGGCACCGGCGCCGTGGTGCGCGTGGCGGTGGACAGCCTGCTGCCGCAGCTCGAAACCTACCTGGGCAGCACCGGCAGCGACATGCAGGAGCGCAAGCGCCTGAACCAGTTGCTGGAGCACCTGCGCACGCACGGCATGGTGTCCGAAATCGATGCGCAGGACTGCATCACCATCCGCCCGATGATCGTGCATCTGCTCAACCCCGAGAATTTGCAGACGCTGCTGCTGCGTCTGCGCGAAGTTGCCGCAACCCGCACCGAGGACAACGCATGAGTGCCGACGCCCCCTACATCCTGCACGAGCTGCACCTGTACAACTGGGGGGCGTTTGCCGGGCGTCACCAGGTGGGCATCGATGCAGGCAACAGCGCCATCATCGGCCCCACGGGCAGCGGCAAGACCACCCTGGTGGATGCGCTGATGACGCTGCTGTGCGCCAGCCCGCGCTACAACCTGGCATCGACAGGCGGGCACGAGAGCGACCGTGACCTGGTCAGCTACGTACGCGGCGCCAGCGGCCAGGGCAACGACAGCGGCGACCACATTGCCCGCCCCGGGCGCTGCGCCACGGGCATTGCCGCGCGGCTGGTGCGCAGCAGCGCGGCAGGCGGTGCCGCAGATGACGGTGAGGAAGACCGCGAAAAAAGCAGCGAATCGAAAAGCGACGAATCGGTCTGGCTGGGGGCGCTGCTGTGGTTCGACGGCAGCAGCCAGTCGGCGGGCGACATGCAAAAGCGCTGGTTCTTCGCGCAGGGCCAGGGCCACAGCCTGGATCTGTGGCTGGAAGAGCAGCACAGCGGCGGTGCGCGGGCGCTGACCCGGCTGGTCAAGGACAGCGAGGGCTTGCAGATGTTCAGCAGCAAAGCGCCGTACCTGGCCAGGCTGCACAGCTTTTTCGAGGTCGGCTCCAACGCTTTTACGCTGCTCAACCGGGCGGCAGGCTTGAAACAGCTCAACAGCATCGACGAAATCTTCCGCGAACTGGTGCTGGACGACCATGCCGCCTTCGACGATGCGCAAAAGGTGGTGGACGGCTTTGCCGAGCTGGCCTCCATCCATGCGGATCTGGAACTGGCGAATGCGCAGTTCGTCACCCTGCTGCCACTGCGCGATCTGGCCACGCGCGAACAGCAGCAAACGCAGCAACTGGCGCATTTGCAGGGCTTGCAGCAGCAACTGCCGCGCTGGTTCGCCGCGCAAGGCCTGCACTGGTGGGGCCGGCACGCAGCGCAATTGCAGGCGCAGATCGCCCAGCGCGAACCGGAGTTGCAAGCCGCCGCAAGCCGCGTGGATGCGGCACGACGGCACGAGCAGGACTTGCACGGCATCTACCTGCAAGCCGGCGGCACAGGTATCGAAACGCTGCGCGAGGTCATCCGCAACGCCCACGCCGAACTCCAACGCAAACAAACCCACCTGGCCGAATACCAACGGCTGGCCCGCAACCTGGAGCTGGGAGACATGGCCGATGCCAACACCCTGCCAGCACACCAGGCCCATGCGGCCAGCGCCATTGCCCAACTCGACACCGAGCAGGCCCAACTGCAAACCGCTGCCGAAGAAGCCATCACCGAGGCCGGCAACGCCCGCAACCACCTGAAAGAAACCCAGGCCGAATACGAGGCCGTGCGCCAGCGCCCCGGCTCCAACCTGCCAGTGGAATTCCAGCGCTTTCGCGCCGATCTGGCCGAACATCTGGATTTGCCGCAGGACGACCTGCCCTTTGTCGCCGAACTGGTCGAGGTACAAAAAAACCAGCAGCACTGGCGCGGCGCGATCGAGCGTGCTCTGGGCAGCCACCGGCTGCGCATCCTGGTGCCGCCCGCCGCCATGCGCACTGCGCTGCACTGGGTCAACCAGCGCCACAACCGGCTGCACGTGCGGCTGCTGGAGGTGCCGCAAACCCCCACGGTCATCGCTGCCACCCCAAAAACTTTCATGGCCGATGGCTTTGCCTGCAAGCTCACCCTCAAACCCCATGCGCACCAGCACGCACTGCGCCAGTTGCTGGCCGAGCTGGATCGCCATTGCGTCGATGATGTGCAAACCCTGCAACGCACGCCGCACGCCATGACGGTGCAGGGACTGATGTCCGGCAAGGGCCAGCACTTTGACAAGCAGGATCAAAAGCGCCTTGACCAAGACTGGATGACGGGCTTCGACAACCGCGACCGGCTGGCACAATTGCTACGACAAAAAGAGCTTTCAGCACAGAACTGGCAAAGGATGGAGGCCAAAAAGATTGAAATTTTAAACACCCAGCGCCAAGCCCGAGAGCAGCGCACCCTGTGGGTCGCCCTGCAAGCGCTGCGCCAGGAAGACCTGGACACCGCCGCTGCCGAAACGCAGTTGCAACACAAAAAGGCGCAATTGCAGGCGCTGCTCAACCCGCAATCGGACACCGCACAGGCCAAGCAGCGCTGGGAGGGTGCGCAGACACAGACCCGTACCGTCGAAGCGCAGCAGCGTGCGCTGCAAATCGCGCAGACGCAGGATGAAACCTTGTTGCAGGCGGCGCACAAAAAGCAGGCCGCTTTTCAGGCACGCACCGATGGCGCACCAGCCGTCGATGCAATGGCTGAGGATTTCACCACGCAGCTATCGGCCCACCTGGGCCGACGCCTGCCCACGCTCGATGGCGACAACCTCGAAGCGCAGGAGCGTGATGCCAGCGCCGCTCTCCAGTCCAAAACCGCCGATGCCAGCAAGAAACTCGCCACGCTGCATCAGGAAATCGTGCGCCAGATGGGCAAGGCCAAGGCGCAAGACCGGGGCGCACTGGCCGAGCACGGGCAGGAAGTCGATGCGCTGCCCCACTACCTGGAGCGCCTGCAAACGCTGGAAGAGGAAGCCCTGCCGCAAAAACGCCAGCGCTTTCAGGAATACCTGAACGACACCTCGCAGCAGGGCGTGGACACCCTGCTCAGCGGCATCGCCGCGCAGGTGGCGGACATCGAGGAGCGCATCGCCCAGCTCAACGCCACGCTGCGGCGCGTGGATTTCCAGCCGGGCCGCTATCTGCAACTGGAGCCGCGCCCCGTCATCCACCAAAGCCTGCAAGACCTGCACCAAGCCCAGGCGCTGCTGCGCACCGAACGCCTGCGTGACGACGGCGGCCACAGCCACTACCGGGCACTGCGGGCCATCGTTGAAATGCTGCAAACCCACGCCAGCAACCGCCGCAGCAAAGCCGCGCAGGCGCTGCTGGATGCACGCTACCGGCTGCAATTTGCCGTACTGGTACAAGACCGCGCCAGCGGCCAGATGCTGGAGCGGCGCACCGGCTCGCAAGGCGGCAGCGGCGGTGAGAAGGAGATCATCGCCAGCTATGTGCTCACCGCCTCGCTCAGTTACGCACTGTGCCCTGATGGCCGCAGCCGCCCGGTGTTCGGCACCATCGTGCTGGACGAGGCCTTCTCCAAAAGCTCGCAGGCCGTGGCTGCCCGCATCATCCAGGCGCTGCGCGAATTCGGTCTGCACGCGCTGTTCGTCACCCCCAACAAGGAAGTGCGCCTGCTGCGCAACCACACGCGCAGCGCCGTCATCGTCCACCGACGCGGGCCGCAGGCCACGCTGACATCGCTGCGCTGGGAAGAAATCGACGCCTTCCGCAATGCAGGCGCCCGGCCTTCTTCCGTCATGTAGCCCCCATCGGTCTTACCGCACCAGAATCGAACACAATTCGCCATGGCTAAATTTCTCAACACCAGCGCAATCAATTACCACCTGGAAGAACTCATAAAAGGTGCCAAGGAACGAGTGATTCTGATCAGCCCATTCCTCAAGCTCAATGATCGAATCAAGGATCTCATTGCGGACAAAAACCGACTCAAGATCGACGTAAGGGTCATCTATGGCAAGAGCGGACTTCAGCCGGAAGAAATTACCTGGCTGAATGGCTTGTCTTATGTGCGCACCAGCTTCTGCAAACATCTCCATGCCAAGTGCTACTTGAATGAGGAGTCCTGCATCGTCACCAGCCTCAACCTCTATGAGTTCAGCCAAGTCAACAACAACGAAATGGGGGTGCTGTTCAGCCGCTCCGAGGATGCCGATCTCTATCGTGACGCCTATGAAGAGGTTCAGCACATTATCCGCATCAGCGACGAAGTGCGGATCTCCCTGGAGCGGATCCCATCCAAGGATGCAGAGGATTCCACAGAAGAAGAATCCGGCAGCAAGCTGACCTCCTCCAAACTGGCTGCCAAGCATGGGCTCAAGACCGCCCAGCTCATCGAACGTCTGGTCGGCATCGGCCTGCTGGAAATGAAAGAGGACAAGCCAAGCCTGACCGCCAAGGGACGTGATGCTGGCGGAGAGTTCAAATTCAGCAAGAAATTCGGCCCCTATTTCATCTGGCCTGAAGATTTGCAGATCAAATAAACCAGCACACGGGAAGGGCCATGATCGATTACTCACCCATCTTCCAATCCATTTTCAAACTGTGGTGGATCATCCCTTTCCTCCTCATCATCGCAGTTCTCAAGACGGCTTGGTTCAAGGGCTGGCTCGGCGAGTCACTGGTCAAATTCGGGGCACACATCCGCCTTCCCGCTGACATCTACCACCCCATTCACAATGTCACCCTCCCGACCCCTGATGGCACAACGCAGATCGACCATATCTTCGTATCCCGGTTCGGCATCTTCGTCGTGGAAACGAAGAATATGAAAGGCTGGATTTTTGGCGGCGAACATCAGGCACAGTGGACGCAGAAGGTATTCAAGAACTCCTTCAAGTTCCAGAACCCTCTGCGCCAGAATTACAAACACGTCAAAACACTGGAGGCCGCGCTTGATGTGCCGCCCGAAACCATCCATTCGGTCATCGTCTTTGCCGGAGACAGCACGTTCAAATCACCTATGCCGGCCAATGTGACCCAGGGCGGCGGGTACCTCCGCTACATCCAGTCCTTCACGGAACCTGTACTCAGCGATGCGCAGGTGCAGCGTGCCATTTTTCACATCCAGTCAGGCCGTCTGGCACCTACGCAGGCAACACATCGACAGCATGTGGAAAACCTCCAAACGAAGGCGGCGTCACAAACCAGTCGCACCTGCCCCCGGTGTGGCCACGCCATGGTGCTGCACACGGCACAACGGGGCAGCCATGCGGGGCACCCATTCTGGGGATGTTCGGACTACCCACGCTGCAAGGCCATGCAGAGCCTGTCCTAAAAACAGACAGACGAATGAAATCCGGAGGTCTGGAAAAGCGCTATGAAATCCCCCCAGGCACTGGCCGCCAAACTGGCCCAGCAATGGCATAGCGCCGACTGGCGCGAACGCCAACTGCTGGGCGGCCCCGCCGCCTGGCCGCTGATGCTGCCCATAGGCCAGCCCGCCACACAAGTCTTTATCAACAACGCAACCGCGCTGCGCCAGCATTTGCAGCAATGGCGCGAAGTGGAGCAGCACAACCTGGGCCGCGTGCAATGGCAGGACAGGCGCTATCGTGGCAGCAGCGACACCATCGCTGTCCCCACGCACTGGCGGCTGGACAAGCCCTCCCACTACCTCGCCGCCATCGGTCACTTCAAGACACCGGGCCACGCGCAGATCAAGGCCGACTACGCCCGCCTCGGCACCCTCATCGCGGCGGTGGAGCGTGGCGGATTCCAGCGCCTGCTGGTGCGCCGCCTGGCACAGTGGCGCGAAACCCCTGCGGATGCTGTCATCGCCGCCGCCGGCATCGCCCTGCAGCTGGAGCCGGGCTGCGCCCAGGACAAGCCGCTGCGTGCGCTGGCCATGCAAGGCAACGACAGTAAATTCTTCGAGCGCCACGCTGGTCTCCTCACCACGCTGCTGGACGAGCGTTTCGATGGCGAGGCCAGCCGCCAGGGCTTGACCGGATTTCTGGGCGCATGGGCCGAAGAAGACCACTGGCTGCTGATCGCTCCGCTGGCCCCCGGTCTGCTGCCCTTCGCCCGCCAGCGCGTCCCGGCCAGCGAATTGATGGCTACACCCCTGCCCGACAGCCGCATTCTGCTCATCGAAAACGAACGCTGCCTGCACCAGTTGCCCCAGCCGCTGGCGGGCACCATCGCCATCCTTGGCGCCGGGCTTCATCTCTCCTGGCTGGCTGCGCCCTGGCTACAACAGCGCCATGTCGCCTACTGGGGCGATCTGGACACCTGGGGCCTGCGGATGCTGGCCTTGGCACGTTCCCATCTGCCGCAACTGCACCCGCTGCTGATGGACAAAAGCACCTTCGACGCGCACGCCGACCGGGCAGTGGCAGAACCTGTCCATGCCCAGGCGCTGCCAGATTTACGGCCTGAAGAAGCTGCGCTGGATGCGTACCTGCGCGAACTGGAATGTGGGCGGCTGGAGCAAGAGTTTTTGCCTGCCGACAGGGTGGCAAGGGCGATAGCCGACTGGTAGCAGTGCGTCGGCGTACCCATCCCGAATGGGTTGCAGGCCTACCCGGCAGTATCGACCAGCACCAGCTCGGCATCTTCGCTGGCGGTGATGGCAAGCGTTGGCTCGCCATGGATGGCGGCGCCGTCGCGGGCGTTCAGGGGCACGCCATTGACCTCGGCCTGTCCCTTGGCCAGCACCAGATAGCCATAACGATTGGCATCGGAGAACCGGTACTCCACCGTTTCCCCCGCCCGCACCGTGGCGCCCAGGACGCGGGCATCGGTGCGGATCGGCAGGGCATCGGCATCGCCTTCCATCCCGCTGGCCAGGGTGACGAAGCGGCCTGCGCGATCCCCCCGGGGGAAGGGCTTGGTGCCCCAGGCAGGCCGCTCGCCGTTGCGGGTGGGCAGGATCCATATCTGGAAGATGCGGGTGGACTCCGCTTCCAGGTTGTATTCGGAATGGCGGATACCGGTGCCCGCACTCATCACCTGGACATCCCCGGCGACGGTGCGGCCCTCGTTGCCCAGACTGTCACGGTGGGTGATCGCCCCTTCGCGCACGTAGGTGATGATTTCCATATCGGCATGGGGGTGCGGGGGAAACCCGGTGCCCGGAGCGATGGTGTCGTCGTTCCAGACCCGCAGCATCCCCCAGTGCAACCGCTCGGGGTCGTAATACTCGGCAAAGGAAAAATGGTGCTTCGCATCCAGCCAGCCGTGGTGGGCGGCACCCAGGCTTTCCAGGGGGCGGTGTTCGATCATGGTGTTCTCCAGCACATTTGTGCATAAATGGCAATAACGTCAGTCTAAAAAAGACTATCGCAGCAGAGAAGCCCCAGAATCGGGTTTCATTGTTTCTGTTTTTGGCACAAATAAAGTTGCCGCCCCGCAAAAAGCCGCCTGGGCAATGAAACCATCAGGCGGCATGAGAAAGGGGCAGTGGCGGTTCAGAACGAGCCGAATACCGTACCCAAGGCGATCACGGCGGTCAAAGCCAGCAGCGGCGCGATGATGGTCATCACAGCGATGTTCAGGTAGGACTGGCGGTGCGTCAGGCCACAGATCGAAAGCAGGGTGATGATGGCACCGCAGTGCGGCAGGGTGTCGAACACCCCGGCGGACATCACGGCCACGCGGTGCAGCAGATCGGGGCTGATGCCAGCTTCCACGGCCATCTTCAGGTAGTCCGCGCCCAGGGTTTGCAGGGCGATCGACAAGCCGCCCGAGGACGAGCCGGTAATCCCCGCCAGCACGTTCATCGCCACGGCTTCGGAAATCAGCGGATTGCTGGAAACGTTCAGCACCGCATCGCGGATGATGGCAAAGCCCGCCAGGCTGGCAATCACTGCGCCGTAGCCGACTTCCGAAGCGGTATTGAAAATCGGCAGCATGGAGCCCAGCACGCCCTTGTTGATGGTTTGCTGCAGGTTCGCCCAGCGCCCCAGGCCCAGCAGTACCAACGTGATGCACGACAGCGTCAGGGCAATGATCAGCGCCCACATGCCGGTTTGCTTGCTGGCGTCCATGGCGGCGAAACGCTCGGCCAGGAAGTCCCAGTGCATGGCCGGGAAGATGCCGTAGGTGAACAGGGCGTTGATGCCGATCACCAGCACCAGCGGCAGCAACGCCAGCAGCAGCGGCATGGTGCGCTGGGCATCGCCCGCCATATCGGCCTCGCCCACCTGGCCCTTGGCTTCAAGGTTGTCGGCATGGACGCCATAGCCTTCGCCCTGGGCGCGGGCAGCACGTTCACGCGAGCGCAGCCAGAGCATCCCCAGCGCAAAAATGATGGCCGAACCGATCAGACCCAGTCCCGGTGCGGCAAAGGTGTTGGTGCCGTAGAACTTGATGGGAATGGCGTTCTGGATCGCCGGGGTGCCGGGCATGGCCGTCATGGTGAAGGTGAACGACCCCAAGGCAATGGCCGGAGCGATCAGGCGCTTGGGAATGTCGGCATCCTGAAACAGCGATTTGGCAATGGGGTAAATCGCAAACGCCACGACAAACAGCGATACCCCGCCATAGGTCAGGATGGCGCAGGCCAGCACCACCGTCAGGACGGCGTGCCTGGCCCCCAGAGTGCGCTCGATCCACTTGGCAATGGCCGTGGCTGCGCCCGAATCGGCCATCAGCTGGCCAAACAACGCGCCCAAAAGAAATACCGGGAAAAAGGCCAGGACGTAATTGCCCAGGGCCCGCATGAACGTCTCGGTGTAAATGGGCAGCAGCACCGCCACATCCCCGGACAACAGCACCGCCAAAGCCGCCATCAGCGGGGCCAGGAGCAGCACGGTATAGCCCCGGTAGGCCAGAAACATCAACAACAGCAGTGAAACAACAATCGCCAAGGTACTCAATTCATTTCCTCATTACTTAAAGCAAGAGGGGCGATTGTGCGTGCTTTGTCCTGTACTCAACTGTCGTTAAAACTACGTATACGTTCTGCTACAACCGCGATTTTTCAAGCAGTCTTGCGCAACCCCAGCGTGTCATGCCGCCACCCAGCTGCCAGATTTCCCCCCATGCTTTTCCAGCACGCGGATGCTTTCCATCACCATGGTTTTGTCGGCGGCCTTGCACATGTCATAAATGGTCAACAAGCCCACCTGGACAGCGGTGAGTGCTTCCATTTCCACACCGGTTTGTCCCACGGTCTGCACGGTGGCGGTGCAGGTGATGGCGTTCTCGTCGGGCTGCAGGGCGAAGTCCACCGCCACGCGGGTCAGCGCCAGGGGGTGGCACAGGGGGATGAGATCACTGGTTTTTTTCGCGGCCATGATGGCGGCAATGCGGGCCACGCCCAGCACGTCGCCCTTTTTGGCGCTGCCGCTGTGCACCAGCGCCAGGGTGGCCGGTTGCATGGTGATTCGGCCCTGGGCAATAGCGGTGCGTTCGGTGGCGGCCTTGGCACCCACGTCCACCATATGGGCCTGGCCCTGGGCGTCGAAATGGGTGAGGGGAGAGACGGGGGAAGAAGGTGTCGCGGGCATGGGCAACGCTCCAGGAATGAACCAGTGGCAAAACCGGGCATCATAAGCATCCACCGAAAGGATTTGCCCATCATGCCTGCCCCTTGGTTCCCGCACCGCTGCGTCCGTACTTTGCTCTCCACCCTGTGTTTGGCGGGGGCGTTGGCAAATGCTCCTGCCAGCGCCCAGGTGCAATTGCCGCATCTGGGCGATGGTGCCGAGCTGACGATCAGCCAGGAGCGCGAGCTGGGCGACAGCATCATCACCAGCCTGTACCGCGATCCGGACTACCTGGACGATGCGCCGCTGCACGCCTACGTCATGCAGATCTGGCAGCCTTTGGTGCAGGCGGCCCTGCAACGCGGCGACCTGAGCGAGGAGCTGTACCAGCGCTACGCCTGGCAGGTGCTGCTGGGGCGTGACCGCACGATCAACGCTTTCGCACTGCCCGGGGGCTATCTGGGCGTACACACCGGTCTGATCGGTGCCGTGACCAGCCGCGATGAGCTGGCCACGGTGCTGGCGCACGAATTGAGCCACGTCACCCAGCGCCACATCGCCCGCATGTTTACCGAGGACAAGAAGAACATGCCCCTGCTGATCGGCAGCCTGGTGCTGGGGGCGCTGGCCGCTTCGTCCAGCCCGGATGCGGCGCAGGCGCTGATCATCGGCGGGCAGGCCGCCGCCGTGCAGAACCAGTTGAGCTTTTCGCGCGACATGGAGCGCGAGGCCGACCGCGTAGGCTTCAACCTGCTTGCCCCCGCAGGCTTCAACCCCCAGGGCGCGGCCAGCATGTTCGACAAGTTGCAGCAGGCCAGTCGCCTGAACGACAACGGTAGCTGGCCCTACCTGCGCAGCCACCCGCTGACCAGCGAACGTATCGCCGACATGCAGTCCCGCGTGCCCCACGGCAGTGCCGCGCCGCTGCAAACGCAGTGGGAAGACGCGATGATGGCCGCCCGCGCCCGGGTGTTGAGCCAGCCCGGCGTCGATCGTCTGCGCCAATGGGTACAGCGTCCCCAGCAGGGGGACTTTGCCCAGCAGCCCGCTGTGCAGCAGGCGGCCATCCTGTACGCCGCCGCCCTGGCCAGCCAGCAATTGCGGGACAACGCCGGGGCGCTGGCGCTGTGGCGTCAGCTCGATGCCCTGGTGCCTGCCAGCGATGCCGCTGCCCGGCGCCAAAGCGCCTGGCTGGGGGCCGAACTGGCCCTGGCTGCCGAACAGCCCCAGCAGGCCCTGGATAGTGTCGAACGCAGCCAGGCCCCCAAGCTGCGTCCGGCCGTGCTGCTCAAGGCCCAGGCGCTGCTGGCGCTGCAGCGCCCCGCGCCGGTCAGCGACAGTCTGCAGACCTGGGTGGCGCTGCACCCCGAAGATGCCCACGCCTGGCAGTTGCTGGCGCAGGCGTGGCAGGCGCAGAAACAGCCGCTGCGGGCGCTGCGGGCGCAGGCCGAGGCACAGGTGGCGATCCGGGATTTCAGCGCGGCACAAGACCGCTTGAAGGCCGCGCAAGACCTGGCCCGGCGCAGCGGCAGCCAGGACCACATCGAGGCCTCGATCATCGACACGCGCCTGCGGGCCGTGACCGAGTTACTGCGGGAACAGTCGCGCAAGCAGTGAGTCGATCACCAGCCCCAGCACCGAATACAGCAGCGCCCCCCACACGGCAGCCCAGAAACCGTTGACCTGCAGCCCGCCCAGCAGCCCCGAGGCCAGCCAGAACACCAGACCATTCACGACGAGCAGGAACAGCCCCAGCGTCACCAGCGTCACCGGCAGCGTCAGCACCACCAGCACCGGGCGCACGACCGTATTGAGCAGCCCCAGAATGATGGCCGCCCACAGCGCCGCAGCCAGGCTGTGCACCTGCACCCCGCTGTAGACATTGGCCACCAGCAGCAGCGCCCCGGCGTTGAGCAGCCATTGCACGAGTAATCGGGTCATAGTGTTTCCTCCTGTGGGTTACGGGACGGGCCGGGCCGCCTTGCGGGTCGCCAGCCACTTGCCGGCCACCAGCACCAGCAATGCACCGCCCAGGTGGGCACTCCAGTACACGGCGGGGGACAGCACGGCCTGCCCTTTTGCGTCCAGCGTGCCCAGCTTGGGCAGCCACAGCCATTGTGCGGGATTTACGAAGGCGGGGTCTGTCACCAACATGCCGCCGGCAATCCAGCCCAGGAGCATCCCTCCGGCCAGGATGACCGAAGGGAAGCGTTCCATCAGCCGGATGACCAGTTGCGAACCCCAGACGATGATGGGGATCGAGATCAGCAGCCCCAGCGTGACCAGCAGCACCTGGTGGTCCTGGTGCGAGGTCTGCGCCGCGCCGGCGATGGCAATCACGTTGTCCACGCTCATCACCAGGTCGGCCACGATGATGGTCTTGATGGCCGCCAGCAGCCGGTCGCTGCCGGCGATGTTTTCGTGCCCGTCTTCATCCGGGGCCAGCAGCTTGATGCCGATCCAGACCAGCAGCACCGCCCCGACCACTTTCAGGAAGGGCACCTGCAGCAGCGTCATGGCAAACATGATCAGCACCACCCGCAGCAGAATGGCCCCGGCGGTGCCGTACACGATGCCCTTGGCCCGCTGTGCCGGGGGCAGCTTGCGGCAGGCCAGGGCGATGACGACGGCGTTGTCGCCGCCGAGCAGGATGTCGATGATGATGATCTGCCCCAGGGCAATCCAGAACGGGGCGTGGGTGAGAAAGTCCAAATCCATTGAAAACTCCAATGCAGCAATACCGATGCGAAAGCGGGTGGGCAACCACTGGCACGGTACCGAGGGAGGCTGGAAGCGCCGGACATGCAGCCGGGCAGGGGGAAAACTCCTTGGGGACCATGGATGGCAGTCGCCCAAAGGTCTTGCTCGCAGTGCGCTGCACTGCCGGGCAGGCCGGAAGCGGATGCTTCGTGCTGACGACCTGTCCGACTGCCCGGGCCGCAGACCCCGGCAGGGAGCTACTCCCCTTTGAAGCGGCGTATTTGACCACAAAACGCCCGTACGGCAGGCCGGGCGTGCTGAATAAAATAAATAGCTATTACCGCTGATATTCAGTAGATTTCAGATATTTTTATCCATTAAATACATATATAAAAAGCGGAAGCAGCTATCTTATTTTTACCATCCCCAGCCGATGTGCAGCGGCAGGTAGACCAGCATCCCGACGGCAATGGTGCCCAGGATGTCCCGGCGCAGGGCGAAATACAGCGTGGCACAGGCCACGGCGGGCAGCCGGGCGTCCTGCCAGGTGGTGAGCAGTTGCCCGTCGGCCATGAAAATCTCGGGCGCGACCACGGCGGTCAGCGCCGCCAGGGGCGCGTATTGCAGGCCGCGACTGAGCCACTGGGGCATGGGCAGCGGCTCCTTGGGGATCAGGAAAAAGGCGCGGGTCAGCAGCGTGATCAGCGCCAGTCCGACAGTGGCCAGCCAGCTCCACAGCCCGTACATTTCAGCGTCCACGGCGGACTCCCTTTTTTTGCACCGTTTCCATGACCAGACCGGCCACCACGGCCGTGGCGATCGCCACCAGGGTATTGAGGCGCAGCGGCAGCCCGAATGCCGCCACGGCGGCGGCGGCGGAAACGGCCGCCGCCACCCAGGTCGCCGTGCCCTTGAGCATGGCGTAGAGCACGCCCAGAATGGCCAGCACCCCGGCAAAGCCCAGGCCCCATTCCAGCGGAATCACGTTGGCCAGGAAAATCCCGGCGATGGAGGGAATCTGCCAGCCCAGCCAGCCGGTGACCGCCCCGCCCCAGAAGTAGGGCAACTGCTCGGCCTGCTTGCCCGCTGCGGGGTAGCGCTGGGTGAACAGCACGAACAGGATGTCGCCGCTCAGATAGCCCAGCGCCAGGCGGTGGCGCAGGCTCAGGTGGTCGAAATAGCTGCGCCACAAGGTACTGAGCACGACAAAGCGCAGGTTCACGCACAAGGCGGTAAACCACACCATCCACAGCGGTGCGCCAGCGGCCATCAGCGGCAGCACGGACAGTTGGGCCGTACCGGCATAGACCGTCAGCGACATGAACAGCGCCAGCGGCAGGGGCAGCCCGGCCTTGACCATGGCCACGCCCGTGACCAGCCCCCAGGCACCCAGGCCGGGCACCGTCGCCAGCATGTCGCGCACCCCGGCGGCAAAGGCCGGGTCGTGCGCCAGGGCACGGGCGCGTTGAACCAGAGCAGTCATAAAAATCCGAAAGTTGCGTGCGGGAAGCGAAGGCGGTGGCGATCGTGCCTGCGGTGGCCTGCGCGGGCCTACTGCGGGCGGTGCAACACGCTGCCCACCGGCAGCGCAAAGCCGCGCAGGAAATCGGCAGCGGCCAGGCGCTTGCCGCCAGCGCGTTGCAATTGCGTCAGGCGCAGAACGCCGCTGCCGCAGGCCACGGCCACGCCCTGCGCATCAGCGGCCAGAACTTCACCGGGAAGGGCGTCGTGGGACTGGTCTTCTGCCTGCGCCTGCCAGATTTTCAGGGTATCGCTGCCCAGTTGGGCCGCCCCCCCGGGGAAGGGGGTGAAGGCGCGGATCTTGCGCTCCAGCGCAGCGGCGCCGTGCGTCCAGTCCAGCCAGGCCTCCTCCTTGGCGATCTTGTGCGCGTAGGTGACGCCCTCGGCGGGCTGGGGCGTTTGCGGCAAGGGCGCAGCGCGTGCCTGCGTGAGGGCCTGCACGATCAGGTCCGCGCCCAGGGCCGCCAGTTTGTCGTGCAGGCTGGCGGTGGTGTCATCCGGGGCAATCGCCAGGCTTTGCACCAGGCACATTGCGCCCGTATCCAGGCCCGCGTCCATCTGCATGATGGTCACGCCGGTGTGCGTATCCCCGGCCTCGATGGCGCGGTGGATGGGCGCGGCCCCGCGCCAGCGCGGCAGCAGGCTGGCGTGGATGTTCAGGCAGCCCAGGCGCGGCAGATCCAGCACCCACTGCGGCAGCAGCAGGCCGTAGGCGGCCACCACCAGCACGTCGGGCCGGGCGGCCTGCAATGCGGCCTGGGCCGCCTGGGCATCTTCCGGGTACTTGCCGTCCAGGCGCAGGCTGCACGGCTGCGCCACGGGAATGCCGTGAACCAGGGCGCATTGCTTGACCGCCGAGGCCTGCAACTGCATTCCGCGCCCGGCGGGGCGATCGGGCTGGGTCAGCACCAGGGGTACGGCAAACCCCGCTTCGACGATGCGCTGCAGCGCCGCGCTGGCAAATTCCGGCGTGCCGGCAAAAGCGACCCTCATGCCCTGGCCGCTTCCTTTTGCTGCTTGAGCAACTTGGTCTTGATGCGGGTGCGTTTCAGCGGCGAGAGGTATTCGACGAACACCTTGCCCATGAGGTGGTCCATCTCGTGCTGGATGCAGATGGCCAGCAGCTCCTCGGCGTCGATCTCGCGGCTGACGCCGTTCTCGTCCAGCGCCCGCACCTTGACGGCGCTGTGGCGCTCCACCCCGTCGTAAATGCCGGGCACGGACAGACAGCCTTCCTCGTTGAGCTGCATGGCCTCGCTGGCCCAGACGATTTCGGGGTTGATGAGCACCAGCGGCTGGTCGCGCTCCTGCGAGACGTCGATGACGATCAGGCGCTCGTGAAAATCGACCTGGGTGGCCGCCAGCCCGATGCCACGGGCGTCGTACATGGTCTCGAACATATCGGCAATTTGCGTGCGGATGCGGTCATCGACCTGGGCCACCGGTTGAGCAATTTTGTGCAGACGCGGGTCGGGGTAGCAAAGAATGGGAAGCAGGGCCATAACAGTTTCAAACAAATACTGTCGTTATTTTGGCCATTTTGACCACAAGGTGCAGAACACGGCCCGGATAATCGTTGCCCAATCCGGGCCTTGCCCACAGAATCAAAGGCTATGCCGAGCCGATTTCTCTTCGCCGCTTCTCTGCGGCGCTGCCAAGGAAAGAACACGATGAAAGCCCTTGCCACCACCTGCGCACTGTCCCTGGGCGCTGCTTTGAGCGCCGGTCCTGCCCTGGCGCAGACCTACCCGGTGACACCGGGCCAGCAGGCCACGGCGCAGCAGGTGGCCCAGCACGGAGTGCCGCTGTCGGCCCTGGCCGCCAACGCCCCGGAGCGCTACACCGTGCGCAAGGGCGATACCCTGTGGCGCATTTCCGGCCTGTTCCTGCGCCAGCCCTGGCGCTGGCCCGAACTGTGGGGCATGAACCTGCAGGCCATTGCCAACCCCCACCTGATCTACCCGGGCCAGACCCTGTACCTGGAGCGCAGCAACGGCTATGCCCGCCTGACCACCAGCCGCAGCGGCAATGAAACGGTCAAGCTCTCGCCGCGTGTGCGCTCCGAAAGCCTGCGCGACCTGGCCCTGCCCACGCTGCAGATGCACCTGATCGAACCCTTCCTGGCCGAGCCGCTGGTAGTGCAGGAGCTGACCCTGCAGCAAGCGCCGCGCCTGATTGCCGCGTCGGACGAGCGCCTGCTGATGAGCCCCGGCGATGAGGTCTACGCCCGTGGCCCCGCAGGCGCCCCGTTTGTGGGGGAGGGCGACGAACGCCTGTACCGCGTCTTTCGCGACGCCAGGCCGCTGAAGGACCCGCTCACCCAGGAGGTGCTGGGCTACGAGGCGCAATACCTGGGTAAGGTCGAGCTGCTGGCCCCCGAGGTCGCAGCAAGCCTGCCCGACGGTGCAGCGGCTGAGCCCGCTGCCGCCGACGCACTCCAGGCCCCCGTTCCGGCCACCTTGCACGTTGCGCAAATCAAGGAGGAAATGCGGGCCGGCGACCGTCTGCTGCCCGAACCGGCCCGCCAGTACCGCAGCTTCGTACCCCACGCGCCGCAGGATGCGGTCGATGCCCGGGTGGCCAGCCTGTACACCAGCAACGCCATGCGCTACGGCACGGAAAACCAGGTCATCAGCATCAACAAGGGCGAAGCCGATGGCATGGAGCCCGGCATGGTGCTGTCGCTGATTTCGTCAGGCCGGCAGATGGTCGACAAGACCGGTAGCCGCAAGGAGACGGTGCAACTGCCCGACCAGGCCAACGGCACCGGCATGGTGTTCCGCGTGTTCGAGCGGGTGTCCTACGTGCTGGTCATGGACATCCGCCGGGGGGTTCTCGTGGGCGACAAGCTGACCAATCCCCAATAAGCCCTTTCTGCCCCCCCATGGCCACGCAGGGCTTATCCGCTTGGGATCGACAGGAACTGGCTGCCTGGCTGCGCCTGCTTTTGACGCCGCGCATCGGCAACGCCAGCGCCCGGCGCCTGCTGGCCCGATTCGGCGAGCCACAGCAGATTTTTGCCGCCCCTCAGGCTGCCTGGGAAAGCTGCATCAGCCCGGCCCAGGCAACCCAGCTGGCCCGGCTGCCGGACCATTTCGACCAGCGCTGCACCGCCACCTGGGACTGGCTGCACGGCGCCCCGGAGGGGCTGGGGCGGGCCATCATCACCCTGGCCGATCCACGTTACCCGGCCAGCCTGCTGGAAATGGCCGACCCGCCGCTGCTGCTGTACGCCGAAGGGCCGCCCGGCATCCTGGAACGTGCGGCCCCCCTGGTCGAGATGCGCCAGTGCCTGGCCATCGTCGGCTCGCGCCACCCCACGGCGCAAGGCAGCAGCAACGCCCAGGCCTTTGCCCACGCCCTGGCCGAACACGGCTGGACGGTGGTTTCCGGCCTGGCAGCGGGCATCGATGCCGCCGCGCACACCGGGGCGCTGGCGGCAGCTGCCCATCCCCTGGCGACAGTTGCCGTGGTCGGTACCGGCCTGGACCAGGTCTACCCGCGCCAGCACCAGGCGCTGGCCCGGCGCATTGCCCGGCAGGGGCTGATCCTCAGCGAATTTCACCTGGGCACCCCGCCGCTGGCGACCAACTTCCCCAAGCGCAACCGCATCATTGCCGGGTTGTGCGGCGGCACGCTGGTGGTGGAGGCGGCGCTGGCCTCCGGCTCGCTGATTACCGCCCGCCTGGCCTGCGAGCAGGGACGGGAGGTGTTTGCCATTCCCGGCTCGATCCATGCGCCGCAGGCCCGGGGCTGCCATGCCCTGATCCGCCAGGGCGCCAAGCTGGTCGAGACGGCGCAGGACATTCTGGAAGAGCTGGCCGCGCCCACCCGCAACGCCGCCGGTGCCCCCGGCGTCACTGCCGCGCTGCCCTTGCAACCGGCACCGCCCGCAGCGGCCCCGGCCAGCCACCCCCCGGAGCACGCTGCGCTGCTGGACGCCCTGGGCTTCGACCCGGTGGGGCTGGACGCCTTGACGGCCCGTACCGGCTGGGGCGCCGCCCAGCTCCAGGCCCAGTTGCTGGAGCTGGAACTGGAAGGGCTGGTCGCCCGGCTGCCCGGCGGACAATTTCAGCGTGTCGCGCGGGCTTAGCTGCTGCAAACGCAGGATTGCCGCCGTCCCGGACGTTCCATTTTTTTCTTCTTGGGTAAGATCGCCCCCACTATGAAGCCTCCTCCCTTGCGCCCGCGTGCGCTGTCTGTCGATTTTTCTCCCTCCTTTCCGGCTGCTTGCGCCGGCTTTCTTTTCCCTGATGTCCCACGCTCCCAGGCAGGAGACCGCCCATGGATGCGCTGAGCCTGGCCTGGCTGACCGACCCGTCGATCTGGCTGGGTCTGCTCACCCTGATCGTGCTGGAGATCATCCTGGGCGTGGACAACCTGGTGTTCATCGCCATCCTGGCCGACAAACTTCCGCCCGAGCAACGCGACAAGGCCCGGGTGCTGGGCCTGACCCTGGCGCTGGTGATGCGCCTGGGCCTGCTGGCGGGCATCTCCTGGCTGGTGTCGCTGACCACGCCGTGGCTGGTGCTGGGGCCGGTGGAGCTGTCGGGCCGCTCCATCATCCTGCTCATCGGCGGGCTGTTCCTGCTGTTCAAGGCCACCACGGAGCTGCACGAGCGCCTGGAGGGCATTGCGCACTCCGACCAAAGCAACCGGGCCTATTCCAGCTTTGGCGTGGTGGTCACGCAAATCGTGCTGCTGGATGCGGTGTTCTCGCTCGATTCGGTGATTACCGCCGTCGGCATGGTCGATCACCTGGAGGTGATGATGGCCGCCGTGGTGATTGCCATGGGGGTGATGCTGCTGGCCTCCAAGCCCCTGACGCAATTCGTCAATGCCCACCCCACCGTGGTGGTGCTGTGCCTGAGCTTCTTGCTGATGATCGGCCTGAGCCTGCTGGCCGAAGGCCTGGGCTTCCACCTGCCCAAGGGCTATCTGTACGCGGCGATCGGCTTCTCGATCATGATCGAGTTCTTCAACCAGCTGGCACTGCGCAACCTGCGCCGCCATCAGGCCCGCATCCCTTTGCGTGAGCGCACGGCCAACACCATCCTGCGCATGTTGGGCGGCCGCGCCAATGGCCAGGGCGGGGAGGCCACGGCAAACAATGCCGGGGATGCCGACGTGGCGGCAGCGCTGCAAGCCTTTGGCCAGCAGGAGCGCCACATGGTCAGCGGCGTGCTCTCGCTGGCCGAGCGCAGCGTGCAGTCGGTGATGACGCCGCGTGCGGACATCGAGTGGATCGACCTGGGACAAAGCCCGCAAGCGCTGCGCGAGCAGTTGCTCCAGGCCCGCCATGGCCTGTTCCCGGTGGCCAGCGGCGAGCTGGACAAGCTGAACGGCGTGGCCCGCGCCCGCGACCTGCTGGCCGACGTGCTGGCGACCGGGGCCATAGACCTGACGCGCAGCCTGCGCCAGCCGCTGGTGGTGCCGACCTCGGTGAACGTCATCAAGCTGGTCGAGCAGATGCGCCATTCGCGGGCGCAGATCGCCCTGGTCAGCGACGAGTTCGGCTCCATCCTGGGGCTGGTCACGCCGATCGACCTGCTCGAAGCCATCGCGGGCGAGTTTCCCGAAGAGGGTGAGATCCCCGACATCCAGCCCCAGGCCGACCCGGGCCACTGGGTGGTCGACGGCCAGGCCGACCTGCACGCCCTGGAGACGGCCACCGAAACCTATACCCTGGCGCACAGCGATGACTACAGCACCCTGGCGGGCTTCCTGCTCGACCACCTGGAGCAACTGCCCGCCGTGGGGCAGGTGCTGGAGGCCGAGGGCCTGCGCTTCCAGGTGCTGGAGATGGACAAACGCCGCATCGCCCTGGTGGACGTGCGGCGTTTATAAAAAAGAATAGCTGTTTCCGCTCAATCTCCGCCGTCACACCCGCGCAGGCGGGTGTCCAGTGACAGCGCTGGCGATGGACAGGACAGTGGTCAAAGCGAGGCCGCTGCTGGATTCCCGCCTGCGCGGGAATGACGGTGCAAAGGCTGATCAACTTAATTCATAGCTTCTACCGCTTGATATACCTTGATTTCATGGTTGTTTATCCTTGAAATAAAGGCCTATCAAGCGGTGAAAGCTCTTATTTGAGAAGCGGCTGCCCCCCGCTGCGGTTGCGCCCCGCCGACAGGGAGGCAGCGCCCTCCTCGTTCAGATGGAATACCGCCACGGCCTGCACCAGTTCCTGGCTGCGACTGTGCAGGCTGGTGGCGGCAGCGGCCATTTCCTCGACCAGGGCGGCGTTTTGCTGGGTCACCTGGTCCATCTGGGTAATGGCATCGCCGACCTGAACGACCCCGTCGGCCTGTTCCTGGCTGGCGTTGCTGATGGCGCTGACGATGGTGTTCACCTTCTGGATGGCGCCCACCATTTCCTGCATCGTCTCCCCGGTTTGCTGCGCCAGCGCGTTGCCGGCGCCGACGCGCTGCACGCTGTCGTCGATCAGCCGCTTGATCTCCTTGGCCGCTTCGGCGCTGCGCCCAGCCAGGCTGCGCACTTCGCTGGCCACCACGGCAAAACCCCGGCCCTGCTCGCCCGCACGGGCCGCCTCCACGGCAGCGTTCAGCGCCAGGATGTTGGTCTGGAAGGCGATGCTGTCGATCACGCCGATGATGTCGCTGACCTTGCGGCTGCTGTCGTGGATGCCCTGCATGGTCTGCACCATCTGCGTCACCATGGCGCCGCCCTGGCTGGCAATGTTGTGCGCCGATTGCGTCAGGCGGCTGGCCTCCTGGGCGCTGTCGGCGTTCTGGCGCACGGTGGCGCTCAACTGCTCCATCGACGCGGCGGTCTGCTCCAGGGCGCTGGCCTGGCTTTCCGTGCGGCCCGACAGGTCCTGGTTGCCCTGGGCGATTTCCGCACTGGCCAGCGCCACGGCGTCCGAACCCTGGCGCACCTGCTGCACGATGGGGCGCAGGTGCGCACGCATCTGCTGCTGTGCGGCGATCAGTTCGCCGATCTCGTTGCGCCCGGTCGGCTCGTCGGCCCCGGCCAAATTGCCGTCGGCCACGGCCAGGGCCAGCTCCACGGCATGGTGCAGCGGCCGGGTGATCGAGCGCACGAACAGCAGGGTCAGCCCCACCGCAGCCGCCAGCAGGGCCAGTTGCACACCCGTCAGCAGGACGAGCAGGTTGCGCTGGCGGGTGGCTTCGGCCTCCATCAGCACGAACAGTCGCTCGGCGCCGCTGATGCGCACGGCATTCACCGACTCGATGGCCTGGGTGAGCTTGTCGAAATACTCGGCAGCGGGGTATTGCAGCAGATCGATCTCCAGCACCTCGCTCTGGGCCAAGCCAATACTTTCGTTGAGCAGGACGGTCGCCTGTTTCACCTGTTCGCCCAGCACCTGCTGGTACGCGGGATTGAGCTGCATGGCCCGCTGGATGAACCGCCCGGCCTGTTTTTGCAGGTTGCTGGTCTGGCTGATGAGGGCACGAAACGCCCCCCGGTCATCCACGCTCAGGAACGCCTGGGTCAGAAAGCCCGTGCCCATGGCCCGGATCTGTCCCACGCCCTCGCTGAGCAGCGGCGCCTGCACCAGGGCCGCCTGCAGCAGGGCAATGTTCGCCGGATCGGCATTGGACTGCAGGTTGTAGGTGGCCAGCAATTCCTCGTTCATCAGCATCAGGTCGGCCACCAGCGCGGTGTGGCGGGCAAAGCTGTCGGCCGTCTCGATCTTGCCGCTGGCCACCGCCTGCTCCAGCGCCTGCCAATCCTGCTGCCACTTGCGCAGACGCTCCTGCTCCTGCGCCGGGGCATCGGTTTGCGTGAGCAAGGCCGCGGTATCGGCAATGGCCTGGCCGACCGCCTCCCGCGCTCCGGTGCGGCGCTGCTCCATGGCCTGGTTGCCGCTGAGCACCCCGGCCGACAGCCCTCGGTGCACCTGGGTGTGCTGCATGACCATGTTCAGCGCCATCAGCACGGGAACTCCGGCAGCCTGCCGGTGCGCCTGGCGCACGTCGGAAATGGTGCCTTTCAGGTACAACGCCGACGGGAAGGCGATCATGATCAGGGTGATGGCGCCGAGAAGAATGAATTTCTGGGCCAGACGCAATTGGGTAAGCCAGCGAAGCATAAAAATGTCCTTGAGGCAGGGAAAGAGCAGGAGCAGGCGTTTGTGCGACCCTGACCAGTATAGGCAGGGGGCAGCGCAACACTTTCTCACAACCCTACGCTGTCTAGGTTGAAATTTTCAGGGGGAATTTTTCATGCCCGACGCCCACCCCGTGCAAATGCCGCTCACGCGGCCTGCCCCGCAAGTGCCGAGCCGCCCTGGCCGTTGCCGCCACGCACGCCCCACGCCCCTGAAAACGCAGGCACTGCGCCGATAATCCAGCCTCGCCGCTCCTGGCTGCCCACGCCCGCCAGCGCTGGGCCGGCAGCTATCCATTCCATTGCTTCTTTCCAAGGGCTTCCCCATGCTTGCACGCCGCCACGACCCCATAGTTGCCATTGCCACTGCGCCGGGGCGCGGGGCGGTGGGCATCGTCCGCGTCTCGGGCCGGCAACTGGCGCCGTTCGTGCGCCAGCTGCTCGGGCGCGACCTGCGGGCGCGGGAAGCGACCTACCTGCCCTTCGACGACGCCCAGGGCCAGCCCCTGGACCACGGGCTGGCGCTGTTCTTCCCCGGCCCGCACAGCTACACCGGCGAGGACGTGCTGGAGCTGCAGGCCCACGGCGGCCCGGTGGTGCTGCAGCTGCTCGTGCAACGCTGCCTGGAAGTGGCCCGGCAACCCCACGGGGATGCCCTCTGCCTGGCGGACCTGCGCCTGGCCGAACCGGGCGAATTCACCCAGCGGGCCTTCTTCAACGACAAGATCGACCTGGCCCAGGCCGAGGCCATTGCCGACCTGATCGACGCCAGCACCGCCGTGGCCGCCCGCAGCGCCAGCCGCTCGCTCTCCGGCGCTTTCTCGCAGGAAATCACGGTGCTGCGCGATGCCCTGATCCACCTGCGCATGTTGGTCGAGGCCACGCTGGACTTCCCCGAGGAGGAAATCGACTTCCTGCAAAAAGCCGACGCCTGGGGCCAGCTGGAAAACCTGCAAGCGCAACTGGCCCAGGTGCTGCTGCGCACCCAGCAAGGAGCGCTGCTGCGCGAAGGCATCAAGGTGGTGATCGCCGGGCAGCCCAACGCCGGCAAAAGCTCGCTCCTGAACGCCCTGGCCGGGGCGGAGCTGGCCATCGTCACCCCCATCGCCGGCACCACGCGCGACAAGGTGCAGGAAACCATCCAGATCAACGGCGTGCCGCTGCACGTCATCGACACCGCCGGTCTGCGCGAGAGCAGCGACGAGGTGGAGCGCATCGGCATCGCCCGCGCCTGGGAGGAAATCGCCCAGGCCGACGCCGTGCTCTTCCTGCACGACCTGACGCGCATCGATGCTCCTGAATACCAAGCTGCCGACGCTGACATTGCAACGGTCTTGACGCAAAAACTGCCGCAAACCGTTCCCGTGCTTCATATCTGGAACAAGGAAGATATAGCAAGCGCCGATACGCCCTCCCGGCCCGCTGCCGCCGACGGCCTGCGCCTGTCCGCCAAGCACGGCCAGGGACTGGACGCGCTGCGCCAGCGCCTGCTGGAAATCGCCGGCTGGCAGTCCGCCCCCGAAGGCCTCTACATCGCCCGCGCCCGGCACGTGCAGGCGCTGCAAGCCACCAGCAGCCACCTCGGCCAAGCCCACGCCCTGCTGCAAACCGCCGACCCGGCCCTCGATTTGCTGGCCGAGGAACTGCGCCTGGCCCAGCACCACCTGGGCGCGATCACGGGGGAATTCACGTCGGACGATTTGCTGGGGGTGATCTTCAGCAGTTTTTGCATTGGCAAGTGAGGCGGCTGCGCCTGGCCGAACGCCGAACCACAAACCAGACATGACCCAACACAGGGCAGTGACATGAAACCCATCGAGCAACAATTCTTCAACGACCTGGAAAAAAAGCTCTGGACCGCCGCCGACAAGCTGCGCTCCAACCTCGACGCTGCGGTTTACAAGCACGTCGTGCTGGGGCTGATTTTTCTCAAATACGTCTCCGACGCCTTCGAGGAACGCCAGCGTGAATTGCACGCGCAGTTCACCGACCCGCAGCATGACTACTACATGGCCCCGGATGAATACGGCGGTGCGGGCACGCCGGAGTACGAAGAAAACCTGGCCTACGAACTGGAGCAGCGCGACTACTACACCGAGAAAAACGTCTTCTGGGTGCCGCAAGAAGCCCGCTGGCACACCCTGCGCGACTGCGCCCAACTGCCGTCCGGCGAAGCCCTGCCGTGGCACGCACCCGGCAAGGATGCACCCGAGAAAATGCGCTCTGTCGGCTGGCTGATCGACAACGCCATGGAAGCCGTCGAACGCGAAAACGCCCGCCTGAAAAACGTGCTCAACAAGGACTTTGCCCGCACGCAAATCGACTCCGGCAAGCTGGGCGAATTGATCGGCTTGTTCTCCGATACCGACTTTGCCGCCAAAACCTACAAAGGCCAGCCGCTCAACCTGCAATCCAAGGACATCCTCGGCCACGTCTACGAATACTTCCTGGGCCAGTTCGCCCTGGCCGAAGGCAAAAAGGGCGGCCAGTACTACACGCCCAAAGCAATAGTCACCCTGATCGTGGAAATGCTCCAGCCCTTCAAGGGCCGTGTGTACGATCCAGCCATGGGTTCCGGCGGCTTCTTTGTGCAAAGCGAGGAATTCGTCGAGCGCCACGCCGGGCAGATCAACAACGGCAAAAACGGCAAGCGCGACATCAGCGTTTACGGGCAAGAGAGCAACCCCACCACCTGGCGGCTGGCCGCGATGAACATGGCCATTCGCGGCATCGACTTCAACTTTGGCAGTGGCCCGGCAGACACCCTGCTGAACGACCTGCACCCGGACCTGCGTGCCGACTTTGTCATGGCCAACCCGCCCTTCAACATGAAGGAATGGTGGAACGAAAAGCTGGCGGCCGACCCGCGCTGGATCACCGGCACGCCGCCGCAAGGCAACGCCAACTTCGCCTGGTTGCAGCACATGCTCCACCACCTGGCCCCCACTGGCAGCATGGCACTGCTGCTGGCCAACGGCTCGATGAGTTCCAACACCAACAACGAAGGCGAAATCCGCAAGCGGCTGGTCGAAGACGACTACGTCGAGTGCATGGTCGCGCTACCCGGCCAGTTGTTCACCAACACCCAGATTCCGGCCTGCATCTGGCTGCTGACCCGCGACAAGCGCAACGGCTTTGCGCTGGACAAAAAGAAGCGCGACCGGCGCGGCGAATTCCTGTTCATCGACGCCCGCCAGATGGGCTACATGAAAGACCGCGTGCTGCGTGACTTCACAGTGGACGACATCCAAAAAATCGCCGACACCTTTCATGCTTGGCAACAAACTGACCGTCATTCCCGCGAAGGCGGGAATCCAGAAGCTTATGAAGACATTCCAGGCTTTTGCTATTCCGCCAAGCTGGAAGATGTGCGCAAACATGAGCACGTGCTGACGCCGGGGCGCTATGTGGGCGCTGCAGAGCAGGAAGAAGATGGCGAACCCTTTGCCGACAAGATGCAGCGGCTGACGGCGCAACTGGCGGAGCAGTTTGCGGAAAGTGCGAAGCTGGAGGCGGAGATCAGGAAGAATTTGGCGGGGTTGGGATACACCCTTGGACAAACGGGAGAGCAGGCATGAGCGATATTCGACTTGATCTGGCACCTATGGAAAGAGCGATGACTCGCTTACGCGAAGGGCTTGAGCGCTATCAGCAGGACATCAGCGACACCCAGATCCGCGACGGCCTGATTCAGCGCTTCGAGTTCACCTACGAAATCAGCCACAAGATGCTCAAGCGTTTTCTGGAAGCGACCTCGGCCAATCCAGCTGAATTTGACGACATGAGCTTTCAGGATTTGATTCGCAGCGGCAACGAACGGGGCCTGTTGCTGGGAAGTTGGCCAGACTGGAAGAAATACCGCGACATGCGCGCCAAAACCAGCCACACCTACGATGAAGACGTAGCGCTGGAAGTGGTGGCCGGTATTCCCGCCATGCTGGAGGAAGCCGAATACTTGCTGAATAAACTGCGGGAAGCCACCGCGTGAGTGAAGCAACCGCCATTCCCAACATCGACATCCGCCCCGATCATTGGGGCATCGTGCGTGACATCCTGCAAAAGCACGTGCCGCAATACGCCGTCTGGGCGTTCGGCTCCCGCGCCAAATGGACGGCCAAGGAATATTCCGACCTTGATCTGGCCATCATCACCGACAAGCCGCTCTCGCTGGATGTGAGTGCCAGCCTGAGCGATGATTTCTCCGAATCCGATCTACCATGGAAGGTGGATATTGTCGATTGGGCGAGTACCAGTGAATCGTTCAAGAAGGTGATTGAACGGAATAGAGTGGTAGTGCAGGAGATTAAAAATAAAGGATTAAAAACTGAATCGCTTGTGTCGATGTGTGAGGCCATTGTGGACTGCCCACACTCCACACCTGCTTGGACAGATGCTGGCTATGTTGTACTACGGAACCAGAACATTAAGGGTGGCAGGCTAGATCTTTCGGTGCCGAGTTTTACCGATGAGGAGCACTTCAAACAGCGTATTCGACGCATGGCTCCTCGGCCCGGCGACATTGTGATTACTCGTGAAGCCCCAATGGGAGAGGTCTGCAAAGTTCCAGACGGTTTAACGTGCTGCCTCGGACAACGGCAAGTGTTGCTAAGGCCCAAGGCCGACGTAGATGCGGACTATCTGCTCTATGCGCTTCAGTCCCCGTTCATTCAGAACCAGATTCGATGGAATGAGGGAACGGGCTCAACGGTCAGCAATATTCGCATACCTATTCTGGAAAAAATCGAGATTCCACGCCACGACCAAGCTGAAACAAGTATTGCGAAAGTACTTGGCTCGCTCGATGCGAAGATCGAGTTCAACCGCCGCATCAACCAAACCCTCGAAGCCATGGCGCAAGCCATCTTCAAGTCCTGGTTCGTCGATTTCGACCCGGTCAAGGCCAAGATCGCCGCCATCGAACAAGGCGAAGACCCGCTGCGTGCCGCCATGCGTGCCATCAGCGGCAAGACCGACGCCGAACTCGACCAGATGCCCCGCGAGCACCACGCCCAACTCGCCGCCACCGCTGCGCTGTTTTCCGATGCAATGCAAGAGTCGGAGTTGGGGGAGATTCCGAAGGGGTGGGAGACGGCGCCACTGTCAAAAATGATTCGACTGATTGGAGGTGGTACACCCAAGCGGTCAGAGTCCAACTATTGGGGCGGTACTGTTCCTTGGTTTTCGGTTAAAGATGTTCCCAATGATGGAGACGTTTGGGTTATTGATACCGATGAGAAAATAACCGAGCTCGGGTTGCAAAAAAGTTCAACAAAGCTGCTACACAAAGGAACAACGATCATTTCTGCGCGTGGCACCGTCGGAAAGCTCGCAATGGTTGGACAAGAGATGGCAATGAACCAATCCTGCTACGGCGTAGTGGGTATGGGAGGTATTGGCGATTTTTTCAACTACTTCAACTTGAAATTTGCTGTTGAAACGCTCAAGCGTAATACACACGGTGCTGTGTTCGATACCATCACGCAGGCAACATTTGAAACCGTGACTTGCGTCAAACCTGAAAATTCAGTCATGAAGCAGTTTGACGAGACAGTGGAGCCTTTACTGAAGAGTATTCGATCGAACGTATTTCAGAGTCGTGAGCTGGCCGACCTCCGCGACGCCCTCCTCCCCAAACTCCTCTCCGGCGAGTTGTCCGTCACGTCAAGTCATGAGGAGGCCACTGCATGATCGACATCGCATCGCTCGAAGACCTTTCCCTGCTGCGTGAATCCGTCTCGCTGGAATGCAAGCTGGCCCAGGGCCGTGATGGCAAAGGTGCGTTGCCGGAGGATTTCTGGCCCACCTACAGCGCGATGGCCAATACCGATGGCGGCGTGGTGATTCTGGGCATTCGCGAGCGCAAGGGCCGGTTCGAGGTGGCGGGCATTGAAAACCCGGACAAGCTGCGCACCGAGCTTTTCAACAACTTGAACAATCGCCAGAAGGTCAGCATCAATCTGCTGAGCGATGCTCAGGTGCGCGAATGGGGCGTGGGTGACAAGACTTTGCTGGTCGTGGAAATCCCCCGCGCTCGCCGTCAGCAGCGGCCTGTGTATTTGACGGCCAATCCGTTTGGCGGCAATACCTACCGGCGCCTGAATGAGGGTGACCGGCCCTTGCCGGATGAAGAGGTCAAGCGCATGCTGGCCGAGCAGGTGGAGGACAGCCGGGATGACCGCATCCTGCCCGGCTATGGCCTGGATGATCTGTACCCGGAAAGCCTGCGCGCGTATCGCCAACTGTTTGTCAACCGCGATCCATCGCATCCGTGGAATGCGCTGGCCGATCAGGACTTTTTGCGGCAGATCGGCGGCTGGCGGCAGCATCGCGAGACGGGCGAAGCCGGGCTGACGCTGGCGGGCCTGCTGATGTTTGGCCAGTGGCTGTCGATCACCGAGGCCATGCCGCTGTACTTTCTGGACTACCAGGAACGCCCGGCAGACTATGCCGCCACGGTGCAGTGGCTCGATCGCATCGTGCCGGACGGCACATGGTCAGGCAATGCGTTTGATTTTTACCGCCGCGTCGTGGTCAAGCTGACGGCAGACGTCAAGGTGCCGTTTGTGCTCAAGGGCGATGTTCGCCAGGACGATACGCCCACGCACAAGGCGCTGCGCGAGGCGTTGGTGAACACGCTGGTGCATGCGGACTACACGGGGCGCTTGTCTGTGCTGGTGGTCAAGGAGCCTGCGGGCTTTGTGCTGCGCAACCCCGGCGGCTTGCGCGTGCCTGCGCAGCAAGCCATGCAGGGCGGCATGAGCGATTGCCGCAACCGCACTATGCAGCAGATGTTTCTGATGATCGGCCTGGGCGAGCGTGCAGGCTCGGGCATGTCCCGCATCGTGCACGGCTGGCGCGACCTGGGCCACGGCCTGCGCCTGCGCGAATCGTATGAGCCGCACGAGCATTCGGTGCTGGAAATGACGTGGGCGAAGGGGGTTACGCCGACTTTGGAAGAAAGTTCGGAAGGAAGTTCGGAAGAAAGTTCGGAAGAAACGGGCGAGAAGATTCTTCATCTGCTGCGCGAGGAGCCTTCGCTGACCGCTTCTGCACTGGCTGGCCGCCTGCAACTCACGCCCAGGGCGGTTGAAAAGCAGATGGCAAAACTCAAGACGCAAAAGCGCCTGCGCCGCATCGGCCCCAACAAGGGCGGCCACTGGGAGGTTGGAGATTGATTACCGAACAACAACTGGAAGACGCCACCATCGGCTGGTTCGGCGAACTGGGCTGGCACTACGCAAACGGCCCGGAGATTGCGCCCGATGGCGGGCAACCTGCCCGTACCGACTACCGTCAGGTGGTACTGCGCGAACATCTGCTGGCCGCACTGGCACGCATCAACCCGCAGATTCCCGCCGCCGCGCTGGAGCAGGCCGCGCACGAGTTGCTGACCGTGAGCGAGCCGCTGCTGATCGCACGCAACCGTCGTGTGCATCGATTGCTGTTGGCCGGCATTCCGGTTGAGTTTTCCGTGGGGGATGAGAAGCGCAGCGATCTGGTCAATCTCATCGACTTCGCCGAGCCGCGCAACAACGATTTCCTGCTGGTCAGCCAGTTCACTGTCACCGGCACCAAGCAGCCGCGCCGTCCCGATCTGGTGGCCTTCGTCAACGGCCTGCCGCTGGCGGTGATCGAGCTGAAGAACCCCGCCAACGAGCAGACCGACATCTGGGATGCCTTCAACCAGATCCAGACCTACAAGGAAGAGATCGGCGACCTGTTCAACACCAATGTGGCGGTGGTGGTGAGCGACGGCTTCACGGCGCGGCTGGGGTCGCTCACGGCCAATCAGGAGCGTATGCAGCCCTGGCGGGCGATTGCCAACGAGGATGACCGGCCACGGCTGGAGTTCGAGCTGGAGACGCTGGTGCGCGGCTTTTTCGAGCCTGCGCTGTTTCTGGACTATGTGCGCCACTTCGTGCTGTTCGAGCAGGATGCCGACCAGATCATCAAGAAGATTGCGGGCTACCACCAGTTTCATGCGGTGCGTGAGGCGGTCAAGGCCACGGTGATTGCTGCCCGCAATCTGGACAAGGGCGTGCTGGAGGTGCAGGAGCCGCGTGCCACCTATGGCAAAGAGGTGCAGCCCGGCAGCCGCAAAGCGGGTGTGGTGTGGCACACGCAGGGGTCAGGCAAAAGCATCACCATGGCCTGCTATGCGGGCAAGCTGTTGCAGCAGCCGGAAATGAAGAACCCCACGCTGGTGGTGGTGACCGACCGCAATGATCTGGACGGGCAGTTGTTCGGCACCTTCTGCGCCGCCGAGGATTTGCTCAAACAGACGCCGGTGCAGGCGGGCAGCCGCGAAGCGCTGCGCGAGATGCTGGCCTCGCGCGAGGCGGGCGGCATCATCTTCACCACGGTGCAGAAGTTCGCCTTGCTGGAGGCTGAGGAGCAGCACCCGCTGCTGTCGGATCGCAGCAATATCGTGGTGATTTCCGACGAGGCGCACCGCAGCCAGTACGGCATGAAGGGGCGGCTGGATACCAAGACCGGCAAATACGTGTTCGGCTACGCCAAGCACCTGCGCGATGCGCTGGCCAACGCCACCTTCATCGGATTCACCGGCACGCCCATCGCCTTGGAAGACAAGGACACGCGGGCGGTGTTCGGCGACTACGTCAGCATCTACGACATTCAGGACGCGGTGGACGATGGCGCGACGGTGCCGATTTACTACGAAAGCCGCCTGGCCAAGCTGGACGTGAACCAGGCCGAGATCGACGCGCTCAATGCCCAGGTGGACGAGGTCATCGAGGACGAGGAAGACCTCACTGCCCGCGAGAAGACCAAAAGCGATTGGGCGGCACTCACCAAGCTGGTGGGTGCGCAGCCACGGCTGGAGCAGGTGGCCGCCGATCTGGTGCAGCACTTCGAGACGCGCACGGCCACTTTGGATGGCAAGGCGATGATCGTCTGCATGAGCCGAGACATCTGCGCCGAGCTTTACAACGTCATCGTCGCCCTGCGCCCGGACTGGCACGATGCCGACCCGGAGAAGGGCGCGATCAAGGTGGTGATGACCGGCTCGGCAGCAGACAAGCCCTTGCTGCAACCGCACCTGTACAGCCAGCAGGTGAAGAAACGCCTTGAAAAGCGCTTCAAGGACCCGGCGGACCCGTTGAAGCTGGTGATCGTGCGCGATATGTGGCTGACCGGCTTCGACGCCCCCTGCTGCCACACCATGTATATAGACAAGCCCATGAAGGGCCACAACCTGATGCAGGCCATTGCCCGCGTCAACCGGGTGTTCCGCAACAAACCCGGTGGATTGGTGGTGGATTACATCGGCATTGCCAACGAACTGAAAGCGGCGCTCAAGACCTACACCGAATCCAAGGGCAAGGGCGACCCGGCGCACAACGCCGCCGAGGCCCTGGCGGTGCTGCTGGAGAAGCTGGACATTGTGCGCGGGCTGATGCACGGCTTCAACTACGGCGGGTTCGAGACGGATGCACTGCAACTGCTGGTGCCGGTGGCCAACCACATCCTGGGGCTGAAGGACGGCAAGCAGCGCTTCCTTGATGCCATGCTGGCGGTGAGCAAGGCGTTTTCCCTGTGCAGCACCCTCGATGAAGCTGCCGCCCTGCGCACGGAGATTGCCTTCTTCGCCGCCGTCAAGGCCGCCATCGTCAAGTTCACCACGGTGGACCGCAAGCGTTCTGATGCGGACAGGAACAGCGCCCTCAAGCAGATTCTGGACAATGCCATCGTCGCTGACGGCGTGGCAGACATCTTCGCGTTGGCTGGTTTGGACAAGCCCAACATCGGTCTGCTGTCCGACGAGTTTCTGGAAGACGTACGCAACATGCCCAGCCGCAATCTGGCCGTGGAGCTGCTGGAAAAGCTGCTGCGCGACGAGATCAAGGCTCGCGCCCGCAACAACGTGGTGCAGGAGAAAAAGTACGGCGATCGCCTGCTGGAAACCCTGCGCAGATACCACAACCGGGCTGTGGAAACAGCGCAGGTCATCGAAGAACTGATCCAGATGGCCAAGGACTTCCAGGCGGCGTTGGAGCGCGAAGCCGCGCTGGGGCTGAACCCGGATGAGATCGCCTTCTACGATGCGCTGGCCAATAACGAAAGCGCCGTGCGGGAACTAGGTGATGACACTCTCAAGAAAATTGCTGTCGAGATCACCGAGAAACTGCGCAACAGCACCACGGTGGATTGGCAAGTACGCGAGAGCGTACGTGCCAAGCTGCGGATTCTGGTGCGGCGCACGCTGAAAAAGTGGAAGTACCCGCCGGTGGGTGAGGATGCCGCCATCGAGTTGGTGCTGAAGCAGGCGGAATCGCTGTCGAACGCTTGGTCGAAGTGATGACTGCATAGGGGTGCTTGGTATGAATAGCAAAAAACTGATTCGCAACAGCACAGCCGAGTTTCTGATCTTCACTGGCCAGGCCGGCGAACAGAGCATCGAGGCCCGCTATGAGGACGAAACCCTGTGGCTGTCGCAGAAGCTGATGGCCGAGTTGTTCGGGGTGGACGTGCGCACCGTCAGCGAGCACCTGAAGAACATCTTTGCCAGCCATGAACTCGCGCCTGAGGCAACTATCCGGAAATTCCGGATAGTTCAGCAGGAGGGGCCGAGGGAGGTGTCCCGGGCGGTGGACTTCTACAACCTCGACGCCATCATTTCTGTCGGCTAAGGCTCAAGTTCCCAAATAGATCGGCACCACTTTCAACCTTTCATGCCCGAGTTCATGGCTGATCATCAGCGTAGGCAGAGAACGGATCGTCCAAAAAGCGCCATGTACGTCCATCAAGAGACACACATCAGCTTTGGGTTCAAGCACGCCAAGAGTACCCAAAAAATTATTTGCAATCAAAAAGATACGACTCAAAAGATCCTTCTGCATCGAAAATGAGGTACCACTCGTACAGCGTGAGGTCGCGGCTGCGATCTACGCGTGTCCTCCTGCAAACCACGTCTTACTGCTGGGCATCGACGACTGCCAGCAACGCCTCGAAATCCGCCACCGGCACCGGGCGGCTGAATAGATAGCCCTGGAAATAGTGGCAGCCGTAGGTCAGCAGGGCCTGCTGCTGTTCGGCGGTTTCCACGCCTTCGGCGATGACCTGCATGTCCAGCGCGTGACCCATGGCCACAATGGTTTTTACGATAGCTGCATCTGCGCTACTGGTATTGATTTCACGGATGAATGTCTGATCAATCTTAAGTTGGTCCAGCGGTAGACGCTTCAAATATTGAAGCGATGAGTAACCTGTGCCGAAGTCGTCCAGCGACAGACGCACGCCCAGGGTGCGCAGCGCCTGCATGGTGGCGATGGTGTCTTGCACGTTGTCCAGCACGGTGCTTTCCGTCAGCTCCAGTTTGAGCCGCTGGGGAGGGATGCCGGTGTGCGCCAGCGTCTGGCGCACTTGTTCGACAAAGTCGGGCTGCTGGAACTGCCGGGCGCTGACATTGACGGCCAGCGTCAGGTCTGCGGTGCGGGGGTCGTCGGCCCAGGCTTGCAGTTGGCGGCAGGCCGTTTGCAGCACCCAGGTGCCGATGGGCAGGATCAGGTCGCTGGCCTCGGCCAGGGGAATGAAGACAGCGGGCGAAACCAGGCCGCGCGTGGGGTGCTGCCAGCGCAGCAGGGCTTCGGCACCGATGATGCGTGGCGTCCGGCCCGATTCCGCCCGGGCCTGGGCTTGGTAGAGCAGGTGCAGCTCCTGGCGCTCCAGTGCATGGCGCAGGTCTTCTTCGAGCTGCAACTGGTCTTGCAGCCGGGCCTGGATGGAGGGGTCGTAGAACTGGATTTTTCCCCGGCCCTGGCTTTTGGCGACGTACATGGCCGCTTCGGCGTTTTTCAGCGGCTCGTCCAGGTTGGCGAGCCGATCGTCGAACAGGCTGATGCCCAGGCTGGTGGTGAAGCGGTAGTCCTTGCCGCCCCAGGCCAGGGGTTGCTGGATGGCCCCGTTGATTTTCTCGGCCAGGGCCAGCACCTGGGCCTCGGGGCGTTTGAGGTTCCACAGCAGCACGGCGAAGGCGTTGCCGCCGGTGCGGGCCGCCAGGGAGTTCGACGGCGCGTGCTGCGCCAGCCGCTGGGCCATTTCCTGCAATATGTAATCCCCGGTGCTGTGACCCAGCAGGTCGTTGAAGGACTTGAAGTCGTCCACGTCCAGAATCAGCAGGGCACCCTGGCCGCCCGGGGTGTGGCTGGGCAGCTGGCGCAGGCGCTCGCGCAGCATCCGCCGGTTGGGCAGTTGGGTCAAAGGATCGTAGAACGAGAGGGAAAAAGCCTTTTCCTCGGCCTGGCGCTGGCGTTCGTAGGTATGGCTCAATTGCAGCAGCGCCTGGGCCATGGTGCGGATTTCACCGCTGCCATGGTGACTCAGATGCGTGACGTGCGGCAGTTGCGGCGCGGCGTCCGGGTGGCTGGCCAATTGCTCCAGGCCCTGGGTGATGGCCAGCAGGGCGCGGCTGGTGCGGCGCAGCACGGTATAGATCAGCGCAAAGACGGCCAGCAGCGGCACCAGGCTGATGAGCAGAATCTGGCGGTGGGCCAGAAAGGAGTCGCTGGTGCTGGTGTGCGCCCAGTAGACGATGCCCAGGCTTGCCAGCAATGCCACCAGCAGGGGGGCAAACAAAATAAATCTCAGGCTACGCAGCATCGGCACGGTGGGGCAGGCTTGGGGGAAACAGAACGGCACGGCTGGCCGCCATGCGGCGCATGGGGCCGTCCGGCTATCCTAGTGACCCGCAAAATCCACCAGGGTAAACAGGGGCAGCTTGCCCACGGTTCGCAGCAGGTGCGAGCCGCCCAGCTCGGGCAGATCGACGATGGCGGCCCCTTCCATGACGGTGGCGCCGAGTTTTTCCAGCAGCTTCTTGCCTGCCATCATGGTGCCGCCGGTGGCAATCAGGTCGTCGATCAGCAGCACCTTGTCGCCCGGCTGCACGGCATCGGTATGCAGCTCGACGGTGGCGCTGCCGTATTCCAGTTCGTAGGTTTCCTCTACCGTGGTGAACGGCAGCTTGCCTTGCTTGCGGATGGGTACGAAACCGACGCCCAGTTCGTAGGCAATGACCGAACCGATGATGAAGCCCCGCGCATCCAGCCCGGCCACCACGTCCGGGCGCAAATCCTTGTCCATATAGCGGTGGACAAAGGCATCGATCAGCACGCGAAAGACCTTGGGATCCTGCAACAGCGGGGTGATGTCCCGAAACTGCACGCCGGGCGCAGGCCAGTTGGGAACGGTGCGGATGTGGTCGCGCAGGTAATCGTGAACGCTGGAGGAATACATGGGACAGCCTGGGAGTGAACAAAAGCAAAAAGGCGCCTGCGAGTGTAGCGCCGCGCCCACCGCCTAAAATTGCCGGTTATGACTGATGGCATTCCCCGCGCTCCCGAACTGAACGGCGCCCAGGCCCTGGCAACGGCCCGTGCAACCCTGCAAATTGAAATTGCCTCGCTGCAGGCCCTCGACCGGCGGCTGGGCAGTAGCTTCGTTGCGGTGGTGCAGGCCATCCTGGCCCTGCGCGGCCGGGTGATCGTCATGGGCATGGGTAAAAGCGGCCATGTCGGGCACAAGATTGCTGCCACCCTGGCCTCCACCGGCACGCCGGCGTTTTTTGTCCATCCCGCCGAGGCCAGCCATGGCGATCTGGGCATGGTGCGTGGCAGCGATCTGGTACTGGCCCTGTCCAACAGCGGGGAAAGCCATGAAATCACCGACCTGCTGCCCCCGCTGAAGCGCCAGGGCGTACACATTGCCGCCATGACCGGCAACCGCGCCTCGACCCTGGCGCAACATGCCGACTGGGTGCTCGACACCAGCGTGGAGCGCGAAGCCTGCCCGCTCAACCTCGCCCCCACGGCCAGCACCACGGTGCAACTGGCGCTGGGCGATGCCCTGGCCACGGCCTTGCTCGATGCCCGGGGCTTCCAGGCCGAGGACTTCGCCCGCTCCCACCCCGGCGGCTCGCTGGGCCGGCGGCTGTTGACCCATGTGCGTGACGTCATGCGCAGCGGCGCGGAGCTGCCCCGGGTGCAGGCGCAGGACGATTTCTTCACCCTGATGCGCGAAATGAGCGCGAAAAACCTGGGCGCAGCCATCGTCGTCGATGCGCATGACCGGGTGCTGGGCATTTTTACCGACGGCGACTTGCGCCGCCGCCTGGAAGTGGGTGCCGACTTGCGCCACGCCAGGGCGCAGGACTTGATGCACCCCCACCCGCGCACCATTGCCCCCCACGTGCTGGCCACCCAGGCGGCGCAAATGATGGAGCAGCACGGCATTACCAGCGTCGTCGTGGTCGATGCCACCGGTGCACTGGTCGGGCTGGTCCACATCCGCGACCTGATGCTGGCCAAAGTGATCTGAGAGGAAGTACGCCATGCCCCCAACCATTGCCGCCCCCACGCTCGACTTTCCGCCCGCCCTGTTGCTCAAGGCCCAGCCGGTGCGCGTGGTGTTCTTCGACGTCGATGGCGTGCTGACCGACGGCGGACTGTATTTCAGCGAGACAGGCGAAACCCTCAAACGCTTTCACACTCTGGACGGCCACGGCATCAAGCTGCTCCAGCAGGCAGGCATCACTCCCGCCGTGGTGACCGGGCGGGACAGCGCCCCGCTGCGCCTGCGCCTGCGCCAGTTGGGCGTGCAGCACGCGATTTTCGGCACCGAGGACAAGCTGCCCGCCGCACAGCAGATTCTGGACACCCTGGGCCTGCAATGGTCGCAGGCTGCGGCCATGGGCGACGACTGGCCCGACCTGCCCCTGCTGCGCCACTGCGCCCTGGCCTGCGCCCCGGCCCATGCCCATCCCGAAAACCTGGCCCTGGCCGACTGGGTCAGCGATCTGGCGGGCGGCCAGGGCGCAGTGCGCCAGCTCTGCGACCTGCTGCTGGTGGCCAGCGGCCAGTACCGCCGCCTGCTGGAGCAGTATCTGCCATGAAAACCACGCTTGCCGACCGGGTGAACCTGTACCTGCCGGTGCTGCTCATGGGGCTGCTGGCCCTGGGCAGCTGGTGGCTGGTGCGCTCGGCACCCAGGCCGCAACCGGTGCAGCAGACCGCGCTGTCCGATGACCAGCTCGATTACACGGTGGAAGACTTCTCGACCCAGCAATTTTCCACCGACGGCAGCCTGACCAGCCAGATGTGGGGCCAGCGGGCGCGGCACTACCTGAAAGCGGACATTCTGGAGATCGACCAGGTGCGCACGCGCAGCCTGGGGGCGCAGGCGGTGGTGACCACCAGCTCTGCCCAGCGCGGCATCAGCAACGGCGATGGCACGGAAGTGCAGTTGTGGGGCGATGCCAAAGTCGAGCGCAGCTACCCCGACGGCAAGCCAGCCCTGCAACTGCAAGGCCAGTTCCTGCACGCCTGGCCGCAGCAGGAACGGGTGCGCTCGCACCTGCCGGTGGTGCTGACCCGGGGCAGCAACCGGTTTACGGGCAATAGTCTGGAATACGACAACCTCAGCCAGGTGGCCATTCTGAAGGGCCAGGTGCGCGGCGTCGTGCAGCCCAGAAAACGTTAGTTTTACAGTTCGTTCACAGCGTGCGCTGCTGGCGCGGGCCGGTGCTGTAGGGGCTGCGAAAGCCGTTGCGCGGGCTGCTGTTGGCCGGGCGTGGAGGGCGCGGCTGCATGGGGCGGGCGATGTTCACCACCAGGCTGCGTCCGCCCAGATCCTTCCCGTGCAGGGCGGCAATGGCCGCCTGGGCCTGGGCCGTGTCGCCCATTTCCACGAAACCAAAGCCCTTGGAACGCCCTGTATCGCGCTCCAGCATGACCTTGGCGCTGGTGACGCTGCCGAAGGGGCTGAAAACCTGTTGCAGATCGTTGTCACGCAGGGCATAGGGAAGATTGCCCACGTACAGCTTGTTGTCCATGAACCGCTCCTGAAAAACTGCCTGCCGCAGAAAAGAGGAGGCGGCTGACTGGGCGGCCATCAAAGCATAAATTGCCCAGGCGGCAAAGCCGGATTTGCCCGAAAATGTCGCATCCAGGCATAAAAAAAGAGCCTATTCGGCTCTTTTTTTGATTTAAAGCAATGGCTTAGTAGCTGTTGCGGCGATTGAAACCGCCGCCATTGCCACCGCCGAAGCCGCCGCCGGAACGGGGGGGACGGGGTTCCATCGGGCGGGCGATGTTCACCACCAGATCGCGGCCACCGAAGTTCTGGCCGTGGGTGCCTTCAATGGCAGCCTGGGCTTCGGCATCGCTGCCCATTTCCACAAAGCCGAAGCCTTTGGAACGGCCGGTGTCGCGCTCCATCATGACTTTGGCGCTTTGCACCGAACCGAAAGCACCAAAGGTCTGTTCCAGATCTTGGTCGCGGAAGGAATAAGGCAGGTTGCCTACGTAGAGTTTGTTGCCCATGACGGGACTCCTGAAAGAAAAAAAGAAACGCGATGGAGTCCTGGCCAGAATCACACAGACACGGTAGAGACGCAAACGCACTCGCTCTTGTGCCCATGCACGCTGAGAGCGCGGCCATTATCAGGGATGTCCACAATGCTTTTACAGGTTTTTCAAAACAATTCATGCTCCATACAACACCTGTTTTAGGCCGTGTCCAGTAGGGATGATCTGGCACAAGCACAATGCGCCCCGCTATGGATGCTTTACTGATTTCAACTTTTGTCGTGGCGCTGGCCGAGATGGGCGATAAAACCCAGTTGCTGGCCCTGGTGCTGGCCGCGCGGTTTCAGAAACCGTGGCCGATCGTGGCGGGAATCACCCTGGCGACGGTGGCCAACCATGCCCTGGCCGGTGCCGTGGGCATGTGGGTGACGCAGTGGCTGGGCGCGGACATGCTGCGCTGGGTGCTGGGCCTGTCGTTCATCGCCATGGCGCTGTGGATGCTGGTGCCCGACAAGCTCGACGGTGAAACCGTGCAGGAGCACCCCGGCTGGGGCGTGCTGCTGACGACGACGGTGGCGTTTTTCCTGGCCGAGATGGGCGACAAGACCCAGGTCGCCACGGTCATGCTGGCCGCGCAGTACCAGGCGTTCGTCTGGGTGGTGCTGGGCACCACGCTGGGAATGCTGCTGGCCAATGCGCCCGTGGTGTGGCTGGGCAACAAGCTGGTGCGCCGGGTGCCGATCCGGCTGGTGCATGGCATTTCGGCAGCGCTTTTTGCGGTGCTGGGGGTGCTGGCGCTGTGGGCGCCGGGCCTTGGGGTATGATGGTCGCTGGCCTTTTTGCCATTTCTGCGCCGATTTGCACCAGCTTGCGGGCGCTTTATAAATCCTGCTAAAGACCCGTCCGACGCAACATTCCCCGTTCGCCCCGGCCTCGTTTTTAGCGATGCCGGGTTTTTTTATGTCCTTCATCGCCACCCCTCAAACCATGCATTTCCCCGAGGTGCTGCCGCTGCAAAGCGGCGCCAGCATCCGGGATTACCAATTGGTCTACGAAACCTACGGCCAGCTCAACGCGGACAAGTCCAATGCGGTGCTGGTCTGCCACGCCCTGAACGCCTCGCACCACGTCGCCGGGGTCTACCCTGATGAGGAGAAAAGCGAGGGCTGGTGGGACAACATGATCGGCCCGGGCAAGAGCGTGGATACGAACAAGTTCTTCGTCATCGGCGTGAACAACCTGGGGTCATGCTTCGGTTCGACCGGGCCGCAGGACGTGAACCCGGACACCGGCACGGTGTACGGCGCAGATTTCCCGGTGGTGACGGTGGAGGACTGGGTGAACGCCCAGGCCCGGCTGCTCGATCGCCTGGGCATCCGGCAACTGGCCGCCGTGCTCGGCGGCAGCCTGGGCGGGATGCAGGCGCAGTCGTGGACGCTGCAATACCCCGAGCGCACGCGCCACGCCGTGGTGGTGGCCAGTGCGCCCAATCTGACGGCGGAGAACATCGCCTTCAACGAGGTGGCACGCCGCGCCATCGTCACCGACCCGGACTTTCACGGCGGCCACTTCTACCAGCACGGCGTAGTGCCGGCGCGGGGGCTGCGCATCGCCCGCATGATCGGCCACATCACTTATCTAAGCGACGACGTGATGAACCAGAAATTCGGTCGTCAATTGCGCGAGGGGCTGGATTTGAAATACAGCACCCAGGACATCGAGTTCCAGATCGAGAGCTACCTGCGCCACCAGGGCGACAAGTTCAGCACGTATTTCGACGCCAACACCTATCTGCTCATCACCCGGGCGCTCGACTACTTCGACCCGGCCCGCGCTTTTGGCGGGCAACTGGCGCAGGCCTACGCCCGTGCCCGGGCGAAGTTCCTGCTGATCAGCTTTTCCACCGACTGGCGCTTTGCGCCGGAGCGCTCGCGCGAAATCGTCAAGGCGCTGCTCGACAACGGGCGGCAAGTGAGCTACGCCGAGATCGACGCGCCGCACGGCCACGATGCCTTCCTGCTCGACGACCCGCGCTACATGGGCGTGATGCGTTCCTACTTCGACAACATTGCCGCCGAACTGGCCAAGGAGGGCGTATGAGCGATACCGCTACCATGCAGGCCATTGCGGCCCTGATTCCCGCCGGGGCGCGGGTGCTGGACCTGGGCTGCGGCGAAGGCGCCCTGCTCGATTTCCTGCAACGCGAGCGCGGCTGCACCGGCTACGGCGTGGAGCTGAGCGATGCCAACGTGCTGGCCTGCGTGCGCCGGGGCGTGAACGTGCTGCAACTGAACCTGGAAGACGGCCTGGCCATGTTCGAGGACAACAGCTTCGACGTGGTGCTGCAGATCGACACCCTGCAACACCTGCGCAACGCCGAAACCATGTTGCAGGAAACCGCCCGCATCGGGCGCAGCGGCATCGTCGCCTTCCCCAACTTTGCGCACTGGCCCAACCGCCTCTCGGTGCTGCGCGGGCGGATGCCGGTGACGCGCCACCTGCCCTACCAGTGGTACGACACGCCCAACATCCGCGTCGGCACGTTCAAGGATTTCGAGGTGCTGGCCACGAAAAACCGCCTGCGCATCCTGGACGCCTTCGGCCTGGACAACGGCCAGGTCGTGCGCCGCCTGCCCAACCTGTGCGCCAGCCGGGCGGTGTTCCACTTCGAACACGCTTGAATGATTCAAGAAAAGGAGCTTTTACCGCTGATGAATAAACGATTCCAACGATAAAACACTTTGAAATTAAATAAATACCAGCGGTAACAGCTCCTGATAAAGTAATTCTGCCCGCGCTTGCTCAGGCAGGCCGCCCGGCATCGGCCCCGTACATCTCCAGGGCGATGCGCACCACGGTGGCCACCTCCTCGCCCACGGCGGCGGTAAATTCCGCCTCGGCCTGGGCCGTGGCGCGGGCAAAACCCTGGTACCACTGCAAACCGCTGGCGGTGTAGCACACGCGCTTGGCGCGGCGGTCCAGCGGGTCGGGGCGGCGCTCCACCAGGCCCCAGGCCTCGCACTGGTCGATCAGGTCGGCCATGGCCTGCTTGCTCATGCCGGCGCGGTCGGCCAGGTCGGTCAGGCGGTCGCCCTGGGGGCTCAAATGACGCGTCATGTGGATGTGCGCGGCGCTGACCTTGTCGCGCTCGGCCAGGTTGGACAGGGCCAGCGGCGCCGCCGCATCCTGCACCATCAACTGGCGCACCCGGGTATCGAACTGGCGCAGCGCGTGGCCCAGCAATTGGCCCAGGTGGGTCTGGCGCCAGGCATCTTTTTGGGACATGGTCAGTCTTCCTAAAGATCAAACAAACTGACGAAATTATAGCAATCTCGTGTTTTACATTACTGGTCATTCATCCAGTAATTCATTTTTCTTTCCAGGAGTTTCGCCATGAACGCCACCGCCCGCACCCCCGCCACCGCTGCTGCTGCCGACCCCGGCGAAAAAGCCAAGGCCCTGGCCGCCGCCCTGGCGCAGATCGAAAAGCAGTTCGGCAAGGGCACCATCATGAAGCTGGGCGAGGGCGAGGCGGTGGAGGACATCCAGGTCGTCTCCACCGGCTCGCTGGGACTGGACGTGGCCCTGGGCGTCGGCGGCCTGCCGCGCGGCCGGGTGATCGAAATCTACGGCCCGGAATCGTCCGGCAAGACCACGCTGACCCTGCAGGTGATTGCCGAGATGCAAAAAATCGGCGGCACCTGCGCCTTCATCGACGCCGAGCACGCGCTGGACACCGGCTACGCGCAAAAACTGGGCGTGAACCTGGGCGACATCCTCATCAGCCAGCCCGACACCGGCGAGCAGGCGCTGGAGATCGTCGACAGCCTGGTGCGCTCCGGCGCGGTCGACCTGATCGTCATCGACTCCGTGGCCGCCCTGGTGCCCAAGGCCGAGATCGAGGGCGAAATGGGCGACGCCCTGCCCGGCCTGCAGGCGCGGCTGATGAGCCAGGCGCTGCGCAAGCTCACCGCCACCATCAAGAAGACCAACTGCACGGTCATCTTCATCAACCAGATCCGCATGAAGATCGGCGTCATGTTCGGCAGCCCCGAAACCACCACCGGCGGCAATGCACTGAAGTTCTACGCCTCGGTGCGCCTGGACATCCGCCGCACCGGCAGCATCAAGAAGGGCGACAACGTCATCGGCAACGAAACCAAGGTCAAGGTGGTGAAGAACAAAGTCTCGCCGCCGTTCAAGACCGCTGCGTTCGACATCCTGTTCGGCGAAGGCATCAGCCGCATGGGCGAGATCATCGACATGGGGGTGGAGGCCAAGGTCCTCGACAAGTCCGGCGCCTGGTATGCCTACAACGGCGAAAAGATCGGCCAGGGCCGCGACAACACCCGCGAATTCCTGAAAGAAAACCCCGCCCTGGCCGCAGAAATCGAAAACAAGGTGCGCGAGCACCTGGGCATCGCCCCCACCGCAGCACCGGTCGCCGGGACTGCCGCTGCTGCTGAAGTGGCCGACAAACCCGCCAGGCCCGCCAAAGCCAAAAAAGGCGAGGTGGATGAGGACGGCGTCATCCTGTAATGGCCGCCGCGCCCCTGAGCCTGACCGCCCGGGCGCTGCGCCTGCTGGCCCAACGCGAGCATTCGCGCCTGGAGCTGGAGCGCAAGCTCCAGCGCTTTGTACCGCCCCAGGCGCAGGACACGGAGGATGCCGACGGCGCAGCGGACACCGGCGCCGAAAACGCACCGCCCGAGGACTTGGCCGCCGTCCTGGACAGGCTGGAAGCCAAAGGCTTTATCCAGCCCGAGCGCGTGGCCCAGTCCGTGCTCTACCGCCGCGCCCCGAAGCTGGGCAGCCAGCGCGTGTTGCAGGAATTGCGGCAAAAGGGGCTGGACGAGGCCATCGTGCGCCAGGCCGCCGACACCTTGCGCCAGAGCGAACACCAACGCGCCTGGACGGTATGGCAGCGCAAGTTCGGCCAGCTCGCCAGCACCCCGCAGGAACGCGCCCGGCAGATGCGCTTTCTGGCCAGCCGGGGCTTTGCGATGGAGGTGATTGCCAAAGTGGTGCGCGGAACGGCACCGACGCAAGAAGAATAAAAACAGGAGCTTACTGCGCTCAAAGAAAAAGGATTTCAGAGGTTTTTACCTTTGAAATCCTTTTTTCATCAGCGGGAATAGCTATTTTTCTAGGTGCTAAGGCCTGGCTCCCTTGGGCCACAACGCCCACAGGCGCAAGTCCTGTTTGGTACGCCCGGCAATCTCCCCGGCCTCATCGCCCCAGCCCATGAAATAGTCGGCCCGCACCGCGCCGACGATGGCGCTGCCCGTGTCCTGGGCCAGCACCAGGCGGCTCAGGGCCTGGGTCGGGCCGCTGCTGAACAGCCACACCGGCGTGCCGTAGGGGATGCTGGCGCGATCGACGGCGATGGAGCGCTGCGGCGTCAGCGGCACGCCCTGGGCGCCCTTGGGGCCGAAGTGGCTGCTGACTTCATCGAGCGCCTCTTCCTTGAAGAAGACGTAGCGCGGGTTGCTCCAGAGCATTTCCTGCACGCGCTGCGGGTTGGCCTGCGTCCAGGCGCTGATGCCCGGCCAGGTGGCGTCGCGCACCAGATTGCGATCCAGCAGCCATTTACCGACGCTGCGGTAGGGGTGGTCATTGGTGGCGGCAAAGGCGGCGCGGATCTGGTGCTCGCGCCCATCGGGTTCGGTGATGCGCAGGCGGCCCGAACCCTGGATGTGCAGGATCAGCACCTTGATCGGGTCGTCCAGCCAGGCGATCTCGCGCCCGGCCAGGGCGCTCTGCACCTGGGGCAGCGTGTCGATCTGCTGGCGCGTGAACCAGGGCTTGCGGCTGCTCAGGCCGGTCGGCGGGGCGTACAGCGGGTAGCGAAATTGCGGGTCGGGTTGGCGCCGGGCGGTGAAGAACGGCTCGTAGTACGCCGTCAGCATCCCGCTGCTCTGGCCGCTGCGGTCTTCCACGCGGTAGGGCTGCATGTGGGTTTGCAGCCAGTGCCAGATCTGCGCCGGGCTGGCCAGACTCAGGCGCCGGATGTCCGGGCACAGCGCTGCCAGGGCGGCTGGCGGGTTCTCGCAACTGTGCTGCCAGGCTTGCAGGGCCTGGTGGATGTCGTCTTCGGCCAGGCCCGGCAGCTCCGTCCAGCGCACGGGAATCCAGCGGCTTTGGGCACGGACGATCGGTGCGGGCAGGGGATCGGTATCGGCGACCATGCCCGAGGGCAGGTGGGCCGCTTTGTCAGCAATGGTGACGCTGTCCTTGCGCGGCGTGGAGCAGGCCAGCAAACTGCCTACAATCAAAAGCAGCAGGGCACGGGGCAAAAAAAGTGCGGTCATGGGGGCCGATTTTGCGTCAAGTCAGGCCGCCTGCCGGGGCCGTGCCGATGCAGTGATGAAGATGCCGGCCACCTGGCCCAACGAAAGGACTGGAAAGGACTGTCTTATGCGTAAAACAATGACGATTACCGCCACCGCCCTGGTGGCAGCCTTGACCATCAGCGGCTGTGCCGATACCGGCGGCATGACCGATACCCAGCGGCGCACGGCCATCGGCACGGGCGTGGGTGCCGTCGCCGGGGCGGTGATTGCTTCGGCCACCGGCGGCAAGGCCGGCGTGGGCGCCGTCGCTGGTGCGGCGGTCGGGGGCATCGGCACCTACATCTGGTCAGCCAACATGGAAAAACGCAAGCAGGAGATGGAGGCGGCCACCCAGGGCACCGGCATCGGCGTGAGCCAGACGGCGGACAACCGCCTGAAGCTGGACATTCCCAGCGATGTTTCGTTCGACACCGGCCGCTACGACATCAAGAGCAACTTTGCCCCGGTGCTCAACCGCTTTGCCGAAGGGTTGCGCAACACCAAGAATTACACGGTGGACATCATCGGCCACACCGACAGCACGGGCAGCGATGCCGTCAACAACCCGCTGTCGGTCAACCGCGCCAATGCCACGCGCAACTACCTGATCAACCGGGGCGCGGACGGCACCCGCATCTACACCGAAGGCCGTGGCTCGCGCGAACCGATTGCCACCAACGCCACGGCCCAGGGCCGGGCGCAGAACCGCCGGGTGGAAATCTACATGGGGGAAGTGGCCCAGTAAGCCTGGGCGGGTGAGGGCGCAGGTTGTTGCTGCCGCCCTCTATAAAAAAAGAGCTGGTTGCGCTGATTATTCATTGATTTCAAGGTTGTTTAACCCTGAAGTTTCGATGAATAGAGCGCAACCAGCTCTTTTTTTAATAGTTTCATCCGCCCTTGAGCGCCCCCAGCACCTCGTCGAGCATCTTCTTGGCATCGCCGAACAGCATCCGGTTGTTCTCTTTGTAGAACAGCGGGTTGTCCACCCCGGCGTAGCCGGAGGCCATGCTGCGCTTCATGACGATGCTGGTCCTGGCCTTCCACACTTCCAGCACGGGCATCCCGGCGATGGGGCTGTCCGGGTCTTCGGCCGCGCTGGGGTTCACGATGTCGTTGGCGCCGATGACGATGGCGACGTCGGTGTCGGGGAAGTCGTCGTTGATCTCGTCCATCTCCATCACGATGTCGTAGGGCACCTTGGCCTCGGCCAGCAGCACGTTCATGTGCCCGGGCATCCGGCCCGCGACGGGGTGGATGGCAAAGCGTACATTCACGCCCTGGTCGCGCAGGGTCCGGGTGATTTCAAACACCGTGTGCTGGGCCTGCGCCACGGCCATGCCGTAGCCGGGGACGATGACCACTTCCTTGGCCTGGCGCAGCAGCTCGGCGGTTTCCTGGCTGCCGACGGGCGCTACCTCGCCTTGCGGCTCTGCCGGTTCGCCAGCGGCGGCTTTCTTCTTGGTCGGCGCACCGCCGCCAAAGCCGCCGGCAATCACGCTGATGAAGTTGCGGTTCATGGCGTTGCACATGATGTACGACAGGATGGCGCCGCTGGAACCGACCAGCGCCCCGGTGACGATGAGCAGGTCGTTGGAGAGCATGAAGCCCGTGGCCGCTGCCGCCCAGCCGGAATAGCTGTTGAGCATGGAGACGACCACCGGCATGTCCGCCCCGCCGATGGCCATGACCATGTGGATGCCGAACAGCAGGGCAATCACCGTCATGACGATCAGCGGCACCATGCCCGCCTGCACGTCGGGCGCGGCCAGGAATTCCTTGCCGAACCAGATGACCACCAGCAGCGCCACCAGATTGAGCCAGTGGCGGGCGGGCAGCAGCAGCGGCTTGCCGCCGATGCGGCCATTCAACTTGCCGAAGGCGATGAGCGAACCCGAGAAGGTGACCGCGCCGATCAGGATGCCGACGTAGATCTCCACTTCATGAATGGTTTTTTCCACGCCCGCCAGAGGCACGGCGGTATCGACATAGCTGGCAAAGCCGACCAGGCAGGCGGCCAGACCGACCAGGCTGTGCATGAGGGCGACCAGCTCGGGCATCTGCGTCATCTTCACCACGCGGGCGGCATACAGGCCGATGCCGCCGCCAATGACCAGGGCACCGACGATCCAGGCCATGCCCGAGGGGCTGACCCGGGGGCCGAACACCGTGGCCAGCACGGCCAGGGCCATGCCGACCATGCCCAGCAGGTTGCCCCGGCGCGAGGTTTCGGGGTTGGACAGGCCGCCCAGGCTCAGGATGAACAAAATGGCTGCGCCCAGGTAGGCGACGGTAGCGAGGGATGGGGACATGTTCGTCTTCCTTCTTTCTTGTTGTCGTTGTTCTTATTTGCGGAACATGGCCAGCATGCGGCGCGTGACGGCAAAGCCGCCGAACATGTTGATCGCCGTCAGCACCAGCGCGGCCAGCGCCAGCCACAGAATCAGGCCATCGGGCCGGCCGGCCATGCCCACCTCCGGCGGGGCAATCTGCACCAGCGCCCCGATGGCGATGATGCTGGAGATGGCATTGGTCACGCTCATCAGCGGCGTGTGCAGCGCGGGCGTGACGTTCCACACCACCATGTAGCCGATGAAGCAGGCCAGCACGAACACCGTGAAGTGCCCCAGGAAGGCCACCGGGGCATACGCGCCGATGACCCAGAACAGCGCGGCCAGCACGGCAAAAACGATGCTCAGGGTCTTGCCCGACATGGGCTTGCCGGGGCCGTGGGCGGATTTTTTCTCGGCCACGGGGGCGGCGGCTGCAGC
>CABIIJ010000068.1 GCA_902175065.1 uncultured Comamonas sp.
CCCCACCCCTGAACAACCGCTGCCCGGCCCTGCCCGGCAGCCTTTGCGGAGACACCCCGATGGCCCACGCCAGCTTCCCCGTCAGCTTCGAGTTCTTCCCCACCAAAACCGCCGAAGGCGCGGCCAAGCACGTCCAGGTGCGCCAGGCGCTGTACCAGCGCCGCCCGGAGTTCTGTTCCGTCACCTACGGCGCGGGCGGCTCCACCCAGGCAGGCACCTTTGCCCTGGTGCAGGCCATCCAGCAGGAAGGCGTGGCCGCCGCCTCGCACTTCTCCTGCATCGGCGCCACGCGCGAATCCGTGCGCAGCCAGTTGCAACAGCTCAAGGACCTGGGCGTGCGCCGCATCGTCGCCCTGCGCGGCGACCTGCCCAGCGGCTACGGCCTGGGCGGGGAATTTCAATACGCCAGCGACCTGGTGGCCTTCATCCGCGCCGAATTTGGCGACTGCTTCCACATCGAAGTGGCCGCCTACCCCGAGGTGCATCCCCAGGCCCGCAGCCCCGAGGCCGACCTGCGTGCCTTCGCCGCCAAGGCCCAGGCCGGGGCCGATTCGGCCATCACCCAATACTTTTTCAACGCCGACGCCTACGCCCGGTTTGTGGACGATGCGCAACGCCTGGGGGTGGGTATACCCGTGGTACCGGGTATCATGCCGATCCTCAACGCTTCCCAGCTCATGCGCTTTTCCGATGCGACCGGCGCAGAAATCCCCCGCTGGATCCGCCTGCGGCTGCAAGCCTTCGGCGACGACACGGCCTCGATCCGCGCCTTCGGCCTGGATGTGGTCGCCCGGTTGTGCGAACAACTGCGCTCCCTGGGGGCGCCCGGTTTGCACTTCTATACGATGAACCAAAGTGCCGCCACCCTGGCGCTGTGCGACCGCCTCGGCCTGTAAACGCAGGCCATCCCCATGCGGTCCCGGCAGTCCTGGCAGCGCTGCCACTGCAAGGACAATCGCATGGATGGACACCAATCCACCCGCCCCGGCCCGGCACTGCCCGGCCAGCCAGCCCGGCGGGCACCGCACCGGCCCCGCCTGACCCTGGCCTCCCTGATCGCTGCGGCGCTGGTCACCGGCTGCGCCCCGACGTCCGTGACCCCGGTGGACACCGGGGCGCATCTGCAAGCGCCCAGCAACCTCACCCTCGTACAGCAACTGCAACGCATGGCCCCGGAGCCGGGCCTGCAGCTGCCCGACCCCTTGCGGGCGGCACGGCAGGCGATGCAGGATGAAATGGTCGACGAGCAAGGCATCGCCTCCTGGTACGGCCCCGGCTTTCACGGGCGGCGCACCGCCAGCGGCGAGCGCTTCAACACCCACGACTTCACCGCCGCCCATCCCCGCTACGCTTTCGGCACACGGCTGTGCGTCCTCAGCCGCGATGGCAAGGCCGTGGAAGTGCGCGTCAACGACCGGGGGCCTTATGCCAAAAACCGCATCATCGACCTGAGCCGCGCCGCTGCCGAAGCGCTGGGCATGACGGACAGCGGCATCCGCCGCGTCCAGTTGTGGAAGCTGGACGCCGAAGAAACCTGCGCCGACCGCGTGGACGTGCTGGCCACTGCGGCAGAGTAACTACAATAAAAAGAGCTGCTACCGCTAGTATTCATTGGATTTCAGATAAATTATTACCTGAAACCCTTGAAATACCAGCGGTAGCAGCTCTTTTTTTCAGAATACGAATGCAGTTTCAGCGCCCTGTGCTCTCCAGGGTAAAGCCCGCATTCTTGTCCTGGCCCAGCAACTGCACCATTTGCGGCAGCGCCTCCTCCAGCGCCGCGTGCAGGGTGAACGGCGGATTGATGACGCACATGCCGCTGGCGGGCAGGCCGGGGCGCTTGACCTGCCCGTCGGCCAGCGTCTGCACCTTGCCGGATTTCACCGTCAGCGTGGCGTGCAGCCAGTTCTTGCCGGCCTTGGCAGCCAGGGCTTTCAGGCGCTTGGGCAGGTCGTGCGCCTCCTGGCGGCCGATGAGGGGATACCAGATCGCGTAGCAGCCGGTGGCAAAGCGGCGCAGGCTGTCTTCCACCAGAGTGACAACCTTGCCGTAATCGGTCTTGATCTCGTAGCTGGGGTCGCACAGCAGCAGGCCCCGGCGGTCGGACGGGGGCAGGAATTTCCTGGCCCCGGCAAAGCCGTCCTCGGTCAGCACCTGCACCTGCTTGTTCTCCTGCAATTGCAGCATGTTGCCGGTGAGCGAGCGGGCGTCCTGCGGCAGCAGCTCGAACAGGCGCAGCCGGTCTTGCGGGCGCAGCAATTGCACCAGCAGCGCCGGCGAGCCGGGGTAGGTGCGCAGCCGCGATCCGGGGTTGAAGCGCAGCACCATCTCCACATACTCGCGCAGCGCCGGGGCCAGCGTGGCCGGGTCGGCCGCCAGAATGCGGGCAATGCCCTCCAGCGCCTCGCCGCTGGTGCTGGCGAAGTCGCCGTCCAGCCGGTACAGCCCGGCACCGGCGTGGGTGTCGATCACGCCCAGGGGCGTATCCTTTTGCGCCAGGTACTGGGCAATGGCAATCAAGGTGGTGTGCTTGAGCACATCGGCATGGTTGCCGGCATGGAAGGCGTGGCGGTAGCTGAACATAGGGGCTGCGGTGGGGAAAGCGGTGGAAAAGTCTGGCGAAATACGGTGCTTGGCACGCGCCAGGGTGTTTTTGTATAATGGCGGGCTTCGTAGCGATTTTATGGACCCCGCGACGAAGGCCAAACCCCGGGGCAGCAATGCCCCTGGTTTCTTGGTGTTCTGCCTAAGAGGCTTCCTGCACAAGAAGAAGCACCGACCGCAGAAAAGGGTTCGCAACCTTTGTTTTAAAGAGAAAACCTCATGTCTACATTCAGCGCAAAACCCGCTGAGGTGCAACACGAGTGGTTTGTGATCGACGCCACCGACAAGGTGCTCGGCCGGGTCGCCAGCGAAGTGGCCCTGCGTCTGCGCGGCAAGCACAAAGCCATTTACACGCCTCACGTCGATACCGGTGACTACATTGTTGTGATCAACGCTGCCAAGCTCAAAGTGACCGGCACCAAGAACACCGACAAGATCTACTACCGCCACTCGGGCTTCCCCGGCGGCATCACGGCCACCAACTTCCGTGACCTGCAAGCCAAGTTCCCCGGCCGCGCCCTGGAAAAAGCCGTCAAGGGCATGTTGCCCAAAGGCCCCCTGGGTTACGCCATGATCAAAAAACTCAAGGTCTACGGCGGTGCTGAGCATCCCCATAGCGCCCAACAGCCCAAAGTGCTGGATATCTAAGGAGTCTTGAGATGATTGGTGAATGGAACAACGGCACAGGCCGTCGCAAGTCCAGCGTCGCTCGCGTCTTCCTGAAAAAAGGCAGCGGCAAAATTACCGTGAACGGCAAGGACATCCAGGAATACTTCGGTCGTGAAACTTCCATCATGATTGCCAAGCAGCCCCTGGTGCTGACGGACAACGTGGAAGTTTTCGACATCCAGATCAACGTGCGCGGCGGCGGCGAATCCGGCCAGGCCGGTGCAGCCCGCCACGGCATCACCCGCGCCCTGATCGACTACGACGCAGGCCTGAAGCCGGTACTGAGCCAGGCTGGCTTCGTCACCCGCGACGCCCGCGAAGTGGAACGTAAAAAGGTCGGTCTGCGTTCCGCACGCCGCGCCAAGCAGTTCTCCAAGCGTTAATCGCGCGACGCAGTTCCTGCTTCAAAAAACCGCCTCCCTGCGAGGCGGTTTTTTTCTGCCCGGCCCTTGCGCGGCGGCGCTGCGCTACCATCTGGCCCCTTTGCATTCTTTCTTTTGGGAGCATCCCGTATGAGCACCGAGGCCGACCTGCCCGAGCCGATTATTTTTACCGAGAGCGCCGCTGCCAAGGTGGCCGACCTGATTGCGGAAGAAGGCAACCCCGAACTGAAGCTGCGCGTGTTCGTGCAAGGCGGCGGCTGCTCGGGCTTCCAGTACGGCTTCACCTTCGAGGAAGAAACCAACGAGGACGATACCGTGATGACGAAGAACGGCGTCTCCCTGCTCATCGATGCCATGAGCTACCAGTACCTGGTGGGCGCCGAGATCGACTACAAGGAAGACCTGCAGGGGGCACAGTTCGTCATCCGCAACCCGAATGCCGAAACCACCTGCGGCTGCGGCTCCAGCTTCTCGGCCTGAATCCCTGGTGGTTCCACAACAATAAAAAGAGCTGCTTGCGCTTGATAGCATTGAATTTCAGGGTGATTAATCCCTGAAATCATTGCAATATCAGCGCAAGCAGCTCTTTTTTATGCAGCGTAAATCGCCCCCAGCACCCGTGGCCCGGCCGCGCCGGTCACGGCGGGCAGGTTCCCCGCCCGCCCCAGCAGGCACTGGCGGGCCAGCCAGGCAAAGGCCGCCGCCTCCACCTGCAACGGGGGCAGGCCCCGGCTGCCGGTAGCAACCACTTCCAGTTGCGGCAGGCGCTGCTGCAACTGGGCCATCAAGGCCGCATTCAGCGCCCCGCCGCCGCACACCAGCAGGGTGCAGGCCTGCTGGGCAAAAGGCCGCAGGCTGTCCGCACACGCCTGGGCGGTAAAGGCGGTCAGCGTGGCCTGCACGTCCACAGGCGCGGCGGCAGAAAAGCCGTCCAACTGCTGCACCAGCCAGGCCCAGTGAAACAGATCCCGCCCGGTGCTTTTCGGCGGCGGCTGCTGCAGGAAAGGCTCGCGCAGCAATTGCGCCAGCAGCGGCGCCAGCACCTGGCCGGTGGCCGCCCAGGCGCCATCGGCATCGTAGGGCTGGCCGGTGTGGCGCTGGCACCAGGCATCCAGCAGGGCATTGCCCGGCCCGCAATCCCAACCCGTCACCGGCGCAGCGCTGCCCGGGGGCGGCAGTACGCTGACGTTGGCAATGCCGCCGATGTTCAGCACCAGCCCCACGTCCTGCCCCTGCGGCGCAAACACCTGCTGGTGAAACGCAGGCACCAGGGGGGCGCCCTGCCCGCCTGCTGCCACGTCCCGGCTGCGCAGGTCGGCCACGACGGTGATGCCGGTGCGCTCGGCCAGCAGCGCGGGGTTGAGCAACTGCACGGTGTAGCCGACGCCATCGTGCAGCCCCGGCTGGTGGCGCACCGTCTGGCCATGGGCGCCGATGGCCGCAATCGCCCGGGCCGCCATGCCGCTGTCGGCCAGCAGTTGCTGCACCACCTGGGCGTACTCCTGGCTCAAGGCATTGCCGGCCAGTGCGGCGCGGTGCAGTTCATCGTCGCCACGGCGGCTGTTGAGCGCCAGCAGTTCGGAGCGCAACGCCGGGGGCATGGGGCGGCTGGCATGGGCCAGCACCTGCAAGGCAGCCGCATCCGGCGCCGCCGGGAATCGGGCCAGGACGCCATCCACGCCGTCCAGCGAGGTGCCGGACATCAGGCCGATGAAGCAAGGGGAAAGAGACTCGGTAGACATAGAGGCAGCAGATACGACAAGAGCCTCGGACGAGGCTCTTGCAGGAGGGAAAAAAGCGCTGTTGCCGTTTACTGTACTGTAGTGTTGTAGACCAGTGCGGCAGAGGCCAGCAGGTCGCGCATCTGGCCGGCCTGGACGCGGAAGGCCTGCTTGACCTTTTCCGAAATCGGGTTGGCAGCGCTGCCCGCGACGATGGTCTGCGGGTCCTGGTGCTGGCCATTGACGCGGAATTCGAAGTGCAGGTGAGGGCCGGTAGACCAGCCGGTGGAACCGACGGCGCCGATGCCGTCGCCTTGCTCCAGGCGCTGGCCTTTCTGCACGTCGATGCGGCTCAGGTGGCCGTAGACGGTGACGTGGCTGGCATTGGAGTGCTTGACGTAGACCACGTTGCCGAAGCCGTTCTGCCAGCCGGCAAATTCCACCACGCCATCGCCCACGGTACGCACCTTGGTGCCGGTGGGGGCGGCGTAGTCGGTGCCCAGGTGCTTGCGCCAGGTCTTCAGGATCGGGTGGAAGCGGTTGCTGAAATTGCTGCTGATGCGGGTGAACTCCAGCGGCGCCTGCAGGTAGGCGCGGCGCAGGCTGGAGCCGTCCATGGCGTAGTAGGAGCCGCGCTGGCCGGGTTCCTTGAACCACATCGCCTCGTAGGTCTTGCCCCGGTTGATGAACTGGGCCGACAGGATGCGGTTGGAGCGCAGCAGCTCGCCATCGGCTTCCAGGGTTTCGTAGACGAAGGTGAAACGGTCGCCCTTGAACAGGCGGTGGAAATTGATGTCCGGGAAGATGTCGGCGATCTGCGTGGCCACATGGTCGGGAATGCCGGCCGCATCGGTCGCCGCAAACAAGGTGCTGCGGATGACGCCGCCCGCCATGCGCGTGCGCACTTCCAGCGGGGCGCTGTCGATGACCACGTCGAAGGAACCTTCGGCGTTGCGCTGCAGCGTCAGGCGCTGGAAGTCGGTATTGTTGCCCTCCACCACCCAGCGCACGATGAGCTTTTCCAGCTGGTGGTCATTGCCGGCCTGCGCCGTGACCAGGCGGCCCGTGCGCCCCAGGACGTTTTCGCTGGCCAGGGTGTTGCTGCGCAGGAAGCTGACGGCTTGCGGATCGGCAATGCCCAGGCGCTGCAGCAGCGACTCGGCGGTGTCGGTATTGCGCGTGTATTCGCTGCGGTAGAGGGAAAAACGGGTCTCGTCCGTCAGCTCGGCCAACGTGCTGCCATGCACCAGCGATTCCACCGGGGTGATGACGGTGTGGATGGGCAGGCTATCGGCATCCGGGCCGAGCGAGGCCACGGCAAAGGCCCCGCCGCCGGCGGTCAGCAGAAGACCGGCGATGGCGGCCGTGATGCGTTTGGGGTGGCGTTGGAGAGACTGAGCCAGTCGTGCGAGCAAAGCGTTGCCGGCAGAAAAAAAGCGGGTAGTCAAAACGGGCTTCCAGTCAGGGAAAAAGCGGGAGAGGGAAACGCGAAGGTGTGCCAGGGCATTGTGCAAACGGGTAAAACCCAAGGCTTTGCACTGGATCAAAAAATAGGCTGACTAAAATCAGCCCTCGACGCCCTTGGCAAAAACCGGGCAATTATACCCAGCTCATTCCCTCTTGCGCTAGAAAAAACCCTTATGAATCAAGCCGCTGTTACGAATTCTGACCATCTTGTGACCGATGCCGTGCGGCAGGCTTTGGCCGTGACCCTGCGCGGGGTCGATGAACTGCTGCCCCAGGACGAATGGGTGAAGAAACTGGCCCGCGCCGAAGCCACGGGCACGCCCCTGCGCATCAAGCTGGGGCTGGATCCCACCGCGCCGGACATCCACCTGGGCCACACCGTGGTGCTGAACAAGATGCGCCAGTTGCAGGACCTGGGGCACACGGTGATTTTTTTGATCGGCGACTTCACCACGCTGATCGGCGACCCCTCCGGGCGCAACAGCACCCGCCCGCCGCTGACGGCCGAGCAGATCAAGGCCAACGCCGAGACGTACTACACCCAGGCGGCCAAGGTGCTCGACCCTGCCCGGACCGAGGTGCGCTACAACAGCGAGTGGAGCGACGCCCTGGGCGCACGCGGCATGATCGAGCTGGCGGCCAAATACACCGTGGCCCGCATGATGGAACGCAACGACTTCCACCAGCGCTTTACCGAGGGCAATTCGATCAGCCTGCACGAATTTCTGTACCCGCTGCTGCAAGGCAATGACTCGGTGGCGCTCAAGGCCGACCTGGAGCTGGGCGGCACCGATCAGAAGTTCAACCTGATGATGGGCCGCCACTTGCAGCAGGAATACGGGCAGGAGCCGCAGTGCGTGCTCACCATGCCGCTGCTGGTGGGGCTGGACGGCGTGCACAAGATGTCCAAGTCCAAGAACAACTACGTGGGCATTACGGACGATGCGAACACCATGTTCGCCAAGATCCTGTCGATTTCCGACGACCTGATGTGGGACTGGTACACCCTGCTGTCGTTCAGGAGCCTGGACGACATCGCCGCACTGAAGGCGGAGATCGCCGCCGGGCGCAACCCCAAGGATGCCAAGGTGCTGCTGGCCAAGGAAATCACCACGCGCTTTCACAATGCTGCTGCAGCCGATGCGGCCGAACAGGACTTCATCAACCGCAGCAAGGGCGGCATTCCCGAGGACATCCCGGAGATCGCCATCGGCGGCGCACCGCTGGGCATCGGCGCCTTGCTCAAGCAGGCGAATCTGGCCCCCTCCACCAGCGAGGCCAACCGCCTGATCGACGGCGGCGGCGTGCGCATCGACGGCAGCGTGGTCAGCGACAAGGGCCTGAAGCTGGACGCGGGCAGCTTCGTGCTGCAAGTGGGCAAGCGCAAGTTTGCGCGGGTGACGCTGGGCTAAGAACCTGTTTACGATCTCCGCGCGGGTGTGCAGTCGCGGCCTCGGGCGCTCTGCGGCGTTACAAATCCTCGCCATAGCACCGCTATGGCTGCGGTTTGCGCCTTGCAGCCCATCCCGATCCGCATCCCGCCCCCCCTCGCGCCGAGATCGTAAACAGGTTCTGAGAACCTGCATCTTCAAAAACAAGAGCTGTCTCCGCTTCTTATTACTGGATTTCAAGGTGTTTCCAATCTGAAATCCTTGTTTAACCAGCGGTAGAAGCTACTTTTTATATATTCTTGGTGGAGTCTGGTATGTCTGCAAACGCATGGCCTCTCGATATCGTCATCATGGCCGCCGGCAAGGGCACGCGCATGAAAAGCCGCACGCCCAAGGTGCTGCAAAAGCTCGCTGGCCGCCCATTGCTGGGCCATGTGCTGGCCACCGCCGGGCAGTTGCAGGCGCGTTCGGCAGTGGTGATTACCGGGCACGGCGCTGCTGAAGTGGAAGCTGCCACTGCCGGTTCAGCCAGCGTTTCGGGCCGGTTCGACTTGAAATTCGTGCGCCAGGAGCCGCAACTGGGCACCGGCCATGCCGTGCAGCAGGCGCTGCCGGTGCTGGCCGACGATGGCGTGGTGGTGGTGCTCTCCGGCGACGTGCCGCTGACCCAGGCCGCCACCTTGCAGGCGCTGGTCGCTGCGGCGGGGGGCGACCGGCTGGCGCTGCTGACCGTGCGCCTGCCCGACCCCACGGGCTATGGCCGCATCGTGCGGGATACAACTGGTGGCGTGCAGCGCATCGTCGAGCACAAGGACGCCAGCGCCGCCGAGCGGGCCATCGACGAGGTCTACAGCGGCATCATGGCCGTGCCCGCCCGCCTGCTGCGCCCCTGGCTGGAGGGGCTGACCTGCGACAACGCCCAGGGCGAGTATTACCTGACCGACGTGGTCGGCATGGCCGTGGCCCAGGGCGTACCCGTGGCCGCGCACTGCATTGCCGATGCCGTGCAGGTGGCCGGGGTAAACAGCCCGCAGCAACTGGCCGAGCTGGAACGCGCCCACCAGTTGCGCCAAGCGCAAGCGCTGATGGAGCAGGGCGTGCGCCTGGCCGACCCGGCCCGCTTCGACCTGCGTGACCACGCCAGCGGCACGCCCGCGCAACTGCGCTGCGGGCAGGACGTGGAGATTGACCTGGGCTGCATCTTCACCGGGCAGGTGGAGATTGGCGCCGGCGCCCGCATCGGCGCCTACTGCCACATCAGCAATGCCATGATTGCCGCCGATGCCGTTATCCACCCCTTTACCCATATCGATGGCGAGGCTGCCGGTGCCAGCGTGGGCACTGGCGCATTGATTGGCCCGTTCGCCCGCCTGCGCCCGGGGGCGCAACTGGGGGCCGAGGTGCACATCGGCAACTTCGTCGAAGTGAAAAATTCCACCCTGGCCGCCGGGGCCAAGGCCAACCATCTGGCCTACCTGGGCGATGCCACGGTGGGCGAGCGCGTCAATTACGGCGCAGGCAGCATCACCGCCAACTACGACGGCGCGAACAAGCACCGCACGGTGATCGAGGCCGATGTCCACATCGGCAGCAACTGCGTGCTGGTGGCCCCGGTGACGATCGGCGCGGGCGGCACGGTCGGCGGCGGCTCGACCATCACCAAGAGCACGCCCGCACAGTCCCTGGCCGTGGCGCGGGGCAAGCAGGTCGTGAAAGAAAACTGGCACCGCCCGGCCAAGCTGCCCAAGGCATAACCGCCATGACCACACTCCCCGCAGCGCAGGAACTGGCCCTGCTGCGCCAACAGCACGAGGCCCTGCTGCGGGCCATCGCCCATGACCTGCCGGCGCCGCTGCGCCATATCCAGTCGTTTGCGCCCTTGCTGGTGGAATCGGTGCAGACGCTGGCAGCAGCCGCGCCCCACGCGCAGGAAGCGGCCGCCGATGCGCTGGAATTTGCCCACTACATGCAGCAAGGCGCCCAGCGCATGGGGCAGATGGTGCAGGCCCTGGCCGAGCTGTCCCGTGCGGCCCGTACCAACCTGGCCCCGCAGGCGGTGGACGTGGTGGCCTTGTGCCAGCAGTTGCTGCCGCCGCTGCGCCAGGACTACCCCCAGGTGCAGTGGCAACTGCCGCCCGCCCCGGTCTGGCTGCACGCCGATAGCCGGGCGCTGACCCAGGTGCTGCAGCAATTGCTGGGCAATGCCTGCAAATTCTCCGCCCCCGCGCCGCTGCTGCATGTGCAGGCCGAGCCGTTGCCGGATGGCCGCTGGCGCCTGAGCGTGCAGGACAACGGCGTCGGCTTCGACCCGGCGCAGGCCGGGCAACTGTTCCAGCCCTTTGCCCGGCTGCACCGCGAAAGCCAGTTCCCCGGCCTGGGCTGCGGGCTGGCCCTGGTGCAGGTGCTGGCCATGCGCCACGGTGCCCAGGCGGGCATCACCGCCCAGCCGGGGGCCGGCTGCCGGGTACACCTGGACTGGCCGGGCGCAACCGCATAGCAGACTGCCCGACTCTGGCTTATCGGAACAGTCTTACGCACGCGCTACAGTGCGGGTTGTTCTTGCTGAATAAGGCAGTTTTATGGACAAGCATTACCTCACCCCCCTGTTTGCCCCGCAATCCATCATCGTCCTGGCCGGGGATACCGACGCCCCCGAAACCCTCACGCCTTACGGCCAGGCGCTGCACCAGATGCTTCGCGCCCAGCGCTTTACCGGGACGCTGACGTTCATCAACACCAAGGTCACCGGCACCCTGGAGGACCTGGCCCAGGCCAAGGCCGACCTGGTCGTGATCGCCCTGCCGCAGGAGGAGCAACTGGCCGCCCTGGAGCTGGTCGGACGCATCCGCTGCACCGCCGCACTGATCCTGTCCAGCGGGGTTGATGCCCACCATGCCAACGCCTTGCGCCAGGCCGCCGAGCAGGCCGGGGTGCATCTGCTCGGCCCCAACTCCCTGGGCCTGCAACGCCCCAGCCTGCACTTGAATGCCGGGGTGATGGGGCCGCTGGCCCAAGAGGGCTCGCTGGCGCTGGTGAGCCAGTCCGGCGCCCTGACCGCCTCCATCCTCGATTGGGCAGCGGGCAACGGCGTGGGGTTCTCGTCGGTCATTTCCCTGGGGCCGCATACCAGCCTGGAGCTGCCCGAGGCGCTGGACTTCCTGGCCAACGATGGGCGCACGCAAAGCATCGTCATCTACATGGAGGGCATCCAGGATGCCCGCAAATTCATGAGCGCCCTGCGCTCGGCGGCCATTGCCAAGCCCGTGGTCGTGCTCAAGGCCGGGCGCAAGCCTGCCGGCACGGCCGCAGCGCTGACGCACAGCGCCGCCATCGTCGGCAGCGACGATGTATTCGATGCCGTGCTGCGCCGCGCCGGTGCGGTGCGGGTGGATTCGTTCGTGGAGCTGTTCTCGGCGGCCAAGTGCCTGGCCTCGCGCTACCGCCCGGTCAACAAGCGGCTGGCCATCGTCGCCAACGGCGGCGGCCCCGGCGTGCTGGCGGCCGACTGGGTCAATGAACTCCATCTGGAGCTGGGCCGCCTGAACCCGGAAGCCGCCGCGCAACTGGCCCAGAAGCTGCCGCCCCTGGCCGCCTTGAGCGACTTGATCGACGTGTCCGAATCCGCCCAGCCGGAGCATTTCCAGCAGGCCATCGAGGCCGCATTGAACGATCCGCAGATCGGCGGGGTGCTGGTGATCTTCTCCCCCCGCATCGGCGTGGACGGCACGGCGGTGGCCCAGGCCGTGGTCGAAGCCAAGCGCCGCGCAGGCAAACCGCTGCTGACCTGCTGGATGGGCGATGCCTCGGTAGGCGCTGCCCGGGAAGTGCTGCGCAAGGCCCTCATCCCCACCTTCCGCACGCCGGAAGCGGCGGTGGGCGCCTTTGGCAACATCGCCAACTTCACGCAAAACCAGCAACTGCTGCAGCAGACCCCGCCACCGCTGACCGCCCTGGCCAAGCCCGACATCGCCGGTGCCCGGCTGGTCATCGAAAGCGTGCTGGCCGAGCGCCGCCAGGTGCTCACCGAGATGGAATCCAAGACGCTGCTGGCCGCCTTCCACATCCCGGTCACGCGCACCCTGCTGGCCCGCAACGGCCACGAGGCCATGATGATCGCCACCCAGCAAGGCTTTCCGGTGGCGCTCAAGATCGATTCGCCGGACATCGCACACAAGTCCGACGTGGGCGGCGTGGCGCTGAACCTGCACAACGGCGAGGCCGTGCGCAACGCCTTCAACGACATGATGCAGCGCGTCAAGCGCATCAAGCCGGACGCCCGCATCAACGGCATCACCGTCCAGAACATGGCGCGTTCGCGCCGGGGGCGGGAGATCTACATCGGCCTGGTCAGCGACGACCCGTTCGGCCCCGTCATCACCTTTGGCGCGGGCGGCACCATGATCGAGCTGATCGACGACCGGGCCATGGAGCTGCCGCCGCTCAACCAGTTCCTCGCCCGCCGCCTGATGGAGCGCTCGCGCGTCTTCGAAACCCTGGGCGAATGGCGCGGCGCCACCCCGGTGAAGATGGAAGCGCTGGAGCACGTGCTACTGCGTGTCTCGGAAATGGTCTGCGCCCTGCCCCAGTTGCGCGAGATGGACATCAACCCCCTGATCGTCGATGAATCCGGCGCCATCGCCGTCGATGCCCGCATGGTCGTGACCGAACAGGGGCCATCGCGCAGCCCGGGCAAGTATGGGCATTTGTCCATCCTGCCCTACCCGGCACGCTACGAGCAGATCTGGCCCCTGCGCGACGGCGGCGAATACCTGGTGCGCCCGATCCGGCCCGACGACGCGCACATGCTGCAGCACATGGTGAAGAACCTGTCGCAGCAAAGCCGCTACTTCCGCTTCGTCTCGCAACTGGCCGAGCTGCCCCCGGCCATGCTGGCCCGCTTCACCCTGATCGACTACGACCGGGAAATGGCCCTGGTCGCCGTCAAGCAGGAACGCATCATCGATGAGGAAGGGGAAGTCCAGGTCAATGAACGCCTGCTGGGCGTCTCGCGCTACGTCACCAACCCCGACCGCAGCACCTGCGAATTCGCCCTGGTGGTGGCCGACGACATGGCCGGTCAGGGGCTGGGCGCCCGCCTGATGCTCAGCATCATGGAAGTGGCGCGGGACAAGGGGCTGGAGCAGATCGAGGGGCTGGTGCTGACCAACAACCCCAACATGCTCAAGCTCATGCGCCGCCTGGGGTTTGAAATCCGCAGCTTCCCGGAAGACCCGGAATTCCGGCTGGTGGTACACCGCCTGTAATTTCTGTCGTGCAGAGGGAGGCAAAGAAAAAGGCCGGACGCTGACAAAAGCTTCCGACCTTGAATGTGGTCCCTTCGGCAGGAATCGAACCTGCATCTGACCCTTAGGAGGGGCCCGTTCTATCCATTGAACTACAAAGGGCAAGGGCTGCGATTGTAAGCGGCCCTTGCCCTTGGTTTCTTTGTCTCCGGGTCAATCCTTGCGCCGGGTGTAGATCAGGTCCATGGCGGTCTGCTCGCCGGTCTGGCCGCGCAGGGTCAGGCGCTTGGTCAGGTCGTAGAAGATGAACAGCGTGCCCATGGCGCCGTTCAGGCTTTGCTCGTAGGACAGGTACAGGTCCTGCGAGATGCGTTTGCCCAGCGTGAGTGCTGCGCCTTCGGCACCGTTGCCCGGGCCTTTGAAGCCCAGCTCGTCCAGGCCGATGTTGCCCGCCAGGTCGCCGCCGCTGCCGCCGCCGCTCAGGAGCGCCAGCGCCGCTTGCTGCAACAGGGCGGTTTCGGCACCGCCGCTGGCCGGGTCGCGGCCCATGGCGACCCAGGAGAGTTTTTCCGCATCGGGCATCACCGGGTCGGAATAGAGCTGCACGCGCGGGGCGTTGGCGCTGCCTGCGACCTTGACCCCGGCCCGCACGGCAATGTTCGGCCGCAGGGCGATGATGTCCAGGCTGGGGTTGTCGTAGGGGCCGTTGAAGCGGATGGTGCCCTGCTCGATGTCCAGCGCCTGGCCCCAGGCGCGGTAACGGCCCCGATCGGTGTGGATTTCCCCGGTGACGCGCGGGCCGCCGCGCACGGTGAGCTGCCCGTTCAGGCGCGTGGTCAGGCCGTAGCCTTGCAGGGCGAAATCGGGGCCGAGGTCCAGGGTCAGGTGGATGTCCGGCTTGAGCGCAGCGCGGACCGAGCCTTCCGGCGCGGGCTGGCGGGCGGCCTCCCGCGCTTCCCTGGCCTGGCGTTCGGCGTCCTGCCGGCGCTGGGCGGCCGAGGTGACGTGAACGTCGTCATCCAGGCCGGGGGCGGATTCATCGGCCAGCAGCAAGGCGGCGCGATTGACGGTGAGCGCCCCGCGCAGGCGCAGTTGCGCATCCTGCATCTGCGCCCGCAGGGTGCCGCTCAGGCCCATTTGCCGGTCGGCCCGGCTCAAGACCTGCAGGTCGTCGAGCTGGGCCTGGATGTCCATGTGCAGGCCGGTCGCATTCGCGCCATCGCCTGCCGGGGGGTCGTAGACGATGAAGCCGCTGCCGCGCAGGTGGCCACCCGCCTGCGGCGGCGGCAGGCGGTTGCCGCTTTGCCCCAGGATGCGGGCCTGGCCATGGCCGCCGCCCTCCAGGTAGAGCCGTTCGATATCGACCCGGTTGCCGGCAAAGCGGGCCTGCAATTGGCCGTTTTTCAGATCGACCCCGTCGAGCAGGGAGGCGATGCTCAGTTCCTCGGCCTGCAGCGTGCCCTTCCAGGTCGGATCGCTGCGCGTGCCGCCCAGGATGACGTCGCCGCCAAAACTGCCGGCCACGCGCCACCCCGGGGGGGCGAAGGAGGCCCAGACGCCGATGTTGGGCAGCAGCAACTGCACCGAGCCGGACAGCGGCGCATCCTCCGCCCAGCGCCAGCCCTGGGCGTTGCGCCGCAGCGGGCTGCGCACGTCGGCATGGATGGTGCCGGCGCGTTCCGAAGCCCACAGCACCTGGGCACGCAGCTGGTTGCCCTCCTCCAGCCCCAGTTGCGCCTGGAAGTGTTGCAGGCGCACGCGCTGCCCCCGGTTGGGCTGGCGCCGGGTTTCGCGGGTATCGGCGGTGCCGCTGCTGCGCACGACGGTGACGGGGGCGGCATCCTCGTCGGCAGCGGCAATGCGGATGTCGCCGCTCTCGCGCTCCAGCATGACGTGCAATTGCGGCTTGCGGGCGTCGGTGTCGATGTTCCACTGCCCTTGCAGCACCAGATCGCCGCTGACACCGGCACGGGCCAGCACCGGATCCTGGGGCGTGAACAGGTCGGCCCAGGCCAGGGGGATGCCGCTGAACCGGCCCTGGCTGCGCAGCCCGAGGGTGGCGGCGCCCAGCGTCAGCGGCTCCCACTGGATGTCGGCGCTGGCGGAGCTGGCCGCCGGTGCGGCAGCATTTGCAGGTGCGGCGGGCGGGGTCAGGCGCAGTTGCCCGGCGCTGGCCTGGATGCGTTCGCCCTGCTGCTGGACGGTCACGGGCTGGGCCAGGGCCAGCAGCCAGTCGCCGCTGTCGGCCATGGGACGGGCACGCAGGGTGAAGGCTTCCAGGCGGGCGTGCCAGGACTGTGGGGATTGGGGCGCCCAGCCTGCTTGCAGGCGGGTGTCGATCTGCGCCTGTTGCTCGCCCTGGCGGGCCTGGGCCGTCAGGCTCGCCTGGAGCTTGTCCAGCGGGCCGTCCAGTTGCAGCGTCAGATTCTTGATTTCAGTAGCTGCTTGCGCTGATGGAGCATGAATTATCTGGGGTATTGTTGCTGAAAGCTTTATTTTCAAAGCGGTGGCAGCTACGGATTTTTCTTCTTCCTGCCCTGTGGCGGGCGCAGGCGGCAGCAGACTGCCCCAGCCGCCCTGCCAAGCGAGTTGCGCCTGGGCCTGGCCTTGCAGGGGCAAGGCGGCATCGGCCAGCCCGGGCAGGCGGCCCAGCCAGGCCATCAGGCTGGCGGCATCGGCCAGGGTGGCGTGCAACTGTCCCTGGCCGTCGTGCTGGCCCAGGGTGCCGGTCAGTTCCGCACTGGCCCCTGGCAGAGTCAGGCGCGTGGTTTTGGCGCTGGTGAGTTGCCGGGCCGCGTTGTCCCAGGCCAGGGCGGGGCTGTGCAGTTGGGCGCCCCAGGCCTGGATGGCGACATCACGCACGTCCAGTTGCGGCGCCTGCCAGCGGCCCTGGGCCTGGGCGCGTTCCAGGCCCGCTGCGGAGGATGGGGCCTTGCCTTTGGCTGCGGTATCGGCAATGTCCAGAGTGAAGTCGATGGCCTGATCGGCCATGGCCTGGGCGGTGAACGTGCCGCCCAGCGCCTGCCGGGGCAGGCTGGACAGCGCCCGGGCGGGGTCGAGGGCGTCCAGCTGCACCTGGGCATCGAGCGCCTGCGTCTGCGTGTCGAAGCGGCCCTGGGCCTGCAGTTGTCCGCCGCTGTGCTTGCCGTTCTCGCCGGGCAGGTGCCATTGGAGCTGGCCCAGCGTCCAGATCGTGCCGTCCAGGCTGGCCTGGGCGGTGAGCCGTTGCAACGGCAGGGCGGCCTTGTCCCAGGCGCCGGCCAGGGGGTTGCTGAAATCGGCCTGCACGTTCCATACGCCCTGGGCGCTGGTGTCGATGCGCAACTGCCCGTTCAGGTCGGTGGGCGGCAAATCGGGGGCAAACAGGGCCAGATTGAAGTGCTGCACATCCACCCCGGCCTGGGGCAGCGGCTGCGGCTGCCAGGGGGCCAAAGTAGCTTCAATGTGGGCCGCCAGCGGGTTGGCCAGGGGTGCGGTGGCCGTGGTGCTGTCCGTGCGGGCGTCCGCCGTCAATTGCAGCCGGGCCGTGGGGCCGGACAGGGTGCCGGTGAGCCGGGCCGTAGCCTGCACGGGCAGGGGGTGGGCCAGCTCCAGCGCCGGGGCCAGGGTGGCCTGCACGCTGGCCTGCAACTGCATGGGGGCGGCGCCCTGCAATTGGGCCTGGGCTTGCAATTGCGCCTGCTGCGGGCCGTAATTCAGGCCCAGCAGTTGCAACTGGTGCTGCTGGCCAGCGTAGGCATAGGTGGCATTCAGGTCGCGCAGTTCGGCCTCGGGGGTGTCGCCCCAGGTGAGCAGGTCAATGCTCAGGGGCAGTTCGATGCGCAGCGGCAGCGTCAGGCTGTGCAGCGGTTCGGCAGGGCTGTCGTCCGGGGGCGCATCGGGGTTGGCGCGGTAGTGGACGGCGGCCAGGTGCAGTTTTTCGACCTGCAACTGGCGGTGCAGTAGCCGGTTCAGGTTCCAGGCAAGGTTCAGCTCTTGAATCTGTAGCTGGAAGCGCTCACTGGACAAGCGTAAATGGCCGATTTCACCACCGAAACGCAGGCTGCCCCTGGCCTCCTGCACCTCCAGCGCATAGCCCGGGGGCAGCCAGCGCTGGGCCAGCGCCAGGGTCTGCGGCAGGGACTGGTCACGCCCGCTCCACCACCACAGACCGGTCAGCCCGGTGGCAAGCAGCACCGCCAGCACGATGCAGACGGCCAGCAGGCGGCGCAGCCAGCGGCGGCGCGGCCGGGGCTGCGCGGCGGGTTGGTCCGAGGGAAGGGCGGTGGAGGTATCCAGCCCAGGTTCTTGGCGCTCGTGCATGACCATCAGAAAGTAAAGCCCAGCCGCAGGTGCAGGCGGATTTTTTGGGTTTTGAAACCATAGGCCAGATCGGCCTGCAGAGGCCCGACGGGGCTGTTCCAGCGGATGCCGGAACCGGCACCGACGAAGACCTGCGTCCCCTGCGTCCAGTCGTCGGAGACGCTGCCTGCGTCGATGAACACGGTGTGCTCCCAATCCTTGCGGTTGCCCGCCAGAACGATGGGGCGCTGCCATTCCGCGCTGCCCGCCAGCATGTAGCGCCCACCGATGCGCTGCGCGTTGTCGGTGCGGGCGCCGATGCTTTGGTAGCTGTAGCCGCGCACGGTGGTATCACCGCCCGAGAGAAAGAGCAGGGTCAGCGGAATATCCGCGCCCTTGCGGGCCGTCACGGCCCCGGCCTGCGCCCGCAGTGCCAGACGGGCGCGGCGGCGGGTCACCGCCTCGCGCTCCCCCATGGGCTGGAAGTATTGCCAGCGCCCCAGCGCCCGGGTGAAGGGCGTGCGCTGCGGCGTCAGGGTGGTGCCGATGCCCAGCTCAAAAGCCAGGCCGTAGCCGCGTGTGGGATTGGTGGGGTTGTTGAAGTAGCGCCCCGTCCAGCTGTAGTTGGCAGAGAGGGCCGAGCTTTTCGGCGGGGCGTCATCGCCCTGCGGATTGGCCAGGTCGTAGCGCAGGAAATACTGGCGGTCGATCTTGTCCTCGTTCTTGCCGCGCCCGGCGCTCAGGGCAATGCTGTTGGCCTGGTAGTCGGCCAGCTCGGCGCGTTCCAGTTCGGCGCTGGTAAACCAGTTCCAGCCGCTGTCGTCGGGCAGGGAATACAGGCGGGTGGAGAGCAGCGGGTTCTTGCGGTTGAGCTGCAGCTTGCTTTGCGCCTGCCAGCCCAGGCCGGGAACGCGGTTGTGCGTGTGGTCGATCGACAGGCGCGGCCCGGTATCGGTGCTCAGGCCCACGCCGTAGACCCATTTCTGCAAGGGCGCCTCGCGCACCTGGGCCAGCACGGGCACCTGCGCCTCGGGCTGGCCTGCGGGAATCTGTTCGGTCTGCAGTGTCAGGAAGACCGAGTCGTACAGCCCCGTGGCGGCCATGCGCTGCTGCACGTCCAGCAGCGTCGACTGGCGGTATTCCTGGCCCACCGGCAGGCGGGCGGCGCGGGTGACGCCGGCCGCGTCGTAGCGCTGCCCCCCTTCGATCTCCAGGGGGCCAAAGCGCACCAGCGGGCCGGTGGCATAGTGGGCCTGCAGTTCGGCCTGCTGGGTATCGGCATCGATGTCGGCGCGGCTGCTCACCAGTTGCGCCGTGGGGTAGCGCTGCGCCTGCAGGCTGCGCAGGCCCTCGGCCTTGGCGCTGGCCCAGGCATCCTGGCTGAAGGGCTGGCCCACCTCCAGCGGCCAGTTGCGCTGCACCGCCTGGCGCTGCCAGCTGCCGGACTTTTCGCCGTCCTGCGGGCTGGTGACTTGCACGTCCACGGCGGTGACGGTGGCCGGCTCGCCCGCATCGACCTCGATGCGCACCACGGGCAGGTCCGAGGAATCCCTGGGCGGGTTGTGCAGCTCCAGCTCCACCGTGGGGGCAAAGTAGCCCAGGGTGGCCAGCAGCTTGCGGATGTCGGTATCGGCCACGCTGATCAGGCGCGTCAGCTCCTGGCGGCGCAGCCCTTCCAGTTCACGGTAGCGGTTCAGTTCCAGGTGCGCTTCGAGCAGGTCCTGCGCCTCCTTGGGCCGGGCATGAATCTGCAGCTCGAAATTGGGTTTGCCGGCTGTCGCTGCGCCCGGCTTGGTCAGCAGGCCGCAACCCGCCAGCAACACCGTTGCCAGCAGCACGCCCAGGTGGAAGGAAAAACGCATAAGAAACACGTTCCAAGCCCTCACTTCGAGAGCTGGCGCATGCACGCCTCCAGCCCCTGCACCGTCAGCGGATACATCCGGCCCCCCATGAGCTGGTGGACGATGTCGATGCTCTGGCGGTACTGCCACACGCCCTGCGGTTCGGGGTTGATCCAGGCGTGCTGGGCAAAGGCTTCGGTCAGGCGCTGCAGCCACAGGGCGCCGGGTTCCTCGTTCATGTATTCCACGCTGCCGCCCGGTTGCAGGATTTCGTAGGGGCTCATGGTGGCATCGCCGACGAAGATCAGCTTGTAGTCCTGGTTGTACTTGCGGATGATGTCCCAGGTGTCGAACTTCTCGGCAAAGCGGCGATGGTTGTTCTTCCAGACGAAGTCGTACACGCAGTTGTGGAAGTAATAGAACTCCAGGTGCTTGAACTCGGCCTTGGCGGCAGAGAACAGCTCCTCGACGCGCTGGATGTGGTCGTCCATGGTGCCGCCCACGTCCATCAGCAGCAGCACTTTGACGTTGTTGTGCCGCTCGGGAACCATCTGGATGTCCAGCCAGCCCGCATTGGCCGCCGTGCTGCGGATGGTGCCGGGCAAGTCCAGTTCCAGCTCGCCGCCCTGGCGGGCGAATTTGCGCAGGCGGCGCAGCGCCACCTTGATGTTGCGCGTGCCCAGCTCCTGCGTGTCGTCGTAGTCGCGGTAGGCCCGCTGCTCCCACACCTTCACCGCGCTGCGGTTCTTGCCCGCCCCGCCGATGCGGATGCCCGCCGGGTTGTAGCCGCCGTGGCCAAAGGGGCTGGTGCCGCCGGTGCCGATCCATTTGTTGCCGCCCTGGTGGCGCTCTTTTTGCTCTTCCAGGCGCTTTTTCAGCGTGTCCATCAGCTCGTCCCAGCCCATGGCCTCGATGGCGGCTTTTTCTTCCGGGGAGAGTTCACGCTCCAGCAGCTTGCGCAGCCAGTCCTGGGGGATTTCCTGCGTCAGGTCGGTGAGCATCTCCACCCCTTTGAAGTACGCCGCAAAGGCGCGGTCGAACTTGTCGAAATGCTTTTCGTCCTTCACCAGGATGGTGCGGGCCAGGTAGTAGAAATCGTCCAGGCTCCAGCCATCCCCGCCCAACCCGGATTTGGGGCCGACCACGCCCACCTGCAGGGCTTCGAGCAGGGCCAGGAACTCCTTGACCGAAACCGGGAGCTTGGCAGCACGCAGGGTGTAGAAAAAATCAATCAGCATGAAATGGGCCTCGAAGGCTTACTGAGCAAGCGTATGCAGCTCCAGAAGATGAAGCAGATGGGCACGGACATCCGGCCACTCGCCCTGGCGCAGGCTGTACATCACGGTATCGCGGATGGTGCCGTCACGGCGCAGCGCGTTGCCACGGATGACACCGTCTTTTTTCGCCCCCAGGCGCTCGATGGCCCGCTGGCTGGCAAAGTTGTAGCTGTCGGTGCGCCAGCCCACGACGTTGCAACCCAGCGCATCGAAAGCATGGCCGAGCAAAAGCAGCTTGCAGGTGGTATTGACGTGGCTGCGCTGCACGCTGCGGGCGTACCAGGTGTAGCCGATTTCCACGCGGCGCACGGGTGCCAGGATGTCGTGGTAGCTGGTGGTGCCCAGCACGCGGCCTGTCGCCTCGTCGATGACGGCAAAGGCAAAGCGACTGCCCTCCTGGCGCATTTGCAGCGCGGTTTCGATGTAGGCGCGGGTGTTGTCCGGCTCGGGCACGCTGGTCACGCGCAGCTTCCACAGTTGCCCGTCGGCGGCGGCGGCACGCAGGCCCGCCTCGTGCTCCAGCCCCAAAGGCTCCAGGCGCACGCCGTTGCGGGTCAGGACGACGGGCTGGACAAAAGCCATGGCGGTTTTCCTTTAGCGGTTGCGCTGGTTCATGAACACCAGCTTTTCAAACAGGGAAATGTCCTGCTCGTTCTTCAAAAGCGCCCCGACCAGCGGCGGCACGCTGATCTTGTTGTTGCCGCTGTGCAGCGCCTCGGCCGGGATTTCTTCGGCCAGTAGGAGCTTGAGCCAGTCGATCAGTTCACTCGTCGAAGGCTTTTTCTTCAGCCCCGGCAGCTTGCGGATTTCATAGAACACCTGCATGGCGGCACTGAGCAGCTCGCCCTTGAGGCCGGGAAAGTGCACGTCCACGATCTGGCGCATGGTGTCCGCCTCGGGGAACTTGATGTAGTGGAAAAAGCAGCGGCGCAGAAACGCATCCGGCAGCTCTTTCTCGTTGTTCGAGGTGATGAACACCAGGGGCCGGTGCTTGGCGCGGATGAGCTGGCGCGTCTCGTAGCAATAGAACTCCATGCGATCGAGTTCGCGCAGCAGGTCGTTGGGAAACTCGATGTCCGCCTTGTCGATCTCGTCGATCAGCAGCGCCACCGGCTGGTCGGCGGTAAACGCCTGCCACAGCACGCCCTGCACGATGTAGTTCTCGATCTCCTGGGCGCGGGCATCGCCCAGCTGGCTGTCGCGCAGGCGGTTCACCGCGTCGTATTCGTACAGCCCCTGCTGGGCCTTGGTGGTGGATTTGATGTGCCACTGCAGCAGCGGCAGCCCCAGCGCCTGGGCCGCTTCCTCGGCCAGCATGGTCTTGCCGGTGCCGGGTTCGCCCTTGACCAGCAAGGGGCGTTGCAACTGGATGGCGGCATTGACGGCCAGCATCAGATCGGGGGTGGCGACGTAATTCTCGGAACCTTGGAATTTCATAGGATAAAAAGTCAAGAAAAGTGAAAACTTCAATCGCGCGTGGCGCGGCGTTGCACGGCAGCGACGTAGGCCGCGCCATCGGGCGGCAGGCCGCTGCGCTGGCTGTCGGCCAGCATCTGGCCCAGGCACTCCATCACCGCATGGTGGGCGTCGTGCAGGCCGCCATCGAGCCGCTTGGAAAGCAGCTCCACCGCCTGGCGAATACCGCGCGGCTGGTCGATGCTGCACTGCTCGCTGATCGACAGGTGCATGGACAGGTGCAAAAAAGGATTGGTGCGTTCAGGCGTCAGATCGTAGTTACGGGCAACGGCGGCATCCACGTCGGCCAGATCGGCAAAGTATTCGGGATGCTCCTCGATCCACAGGCTGGCCAGCGTCTCGATGGCTTCCATCGGTGCCTGGGCGAGCATTTTGGAGCGCACGCCGCAGAAGAAGCGGCGCACATCGGCTTGGGAAGGTTGAAACATAGCCTGCCAGCGTAGCATGCAAAGCATCCTGACCGGGCCAAGGAGCTTCTTCTACGTGCCCCACAAACTCGACAATGGCGCTGCCCAGATTCCGTCCCCCAGGGGCATCGTCTCGGTGCCGTCATACAGCAGCACGCCCATTTTGAATTGGCTCCCGGCAAGGCTGGCCAGCTTCTTCAGTCCGCGAAGATCGCCCTCCCTGACGGAGGCGGCCGCTTTCACCTCCACACCGACCAGTTGCCCGGCTGCATTCTCGAGCACGACATCGACCTCGAACTTGTCCGCGTCCCGGTAGTACATCAGGCGGTAGTCGCCATCCGCTGTGGTCGTGTGCTTGAGCAGCTCACCAAAGACAAACGTCTCCAGCACGTTGCCAAACCGCGTGCGGTCTTGCTGCACTTCCTCCAGGTTCACATCCAGCAACGCCACCAACAGGCCGGAGTCGATGAACTGCAATTTGGAGGTCTTCACCACGCGGTTCAGGCGGTTGCGTGCCCAGACATCGATCCGCTTGAGCAGGTACATCTGCTCGAATACGCCAACGTAGCGTGCAGCGGTCTTGCCATCCAGGCCGACCTGACCGCCAAGCTGGGTGTAATTGCACATCTGGCCTGCTGTCTGCGCCAAGGCACGCAGAAATCGCGGTAACTGATCGAGCTTCTCGATGCCCGCCACCTCCCGCACATCTCGTTGAATGATTGCGTCGATGTACTGCCGCGCCCACGCGATACGCCGCCTGGCCGAGGGGCGTGCAATGGCTTCGGGGTAGCCGCCCCGCAGCACACGTTCGACCAGATCATTGCCCAGTGCGGGCTGATCCACCTTCAGTATTCGACCTGCGAAGGCGCTATCGATCCAGTTCGCCGCATGCGTTTCGATTTCGCTCTGCGCCAGAGGCAGCAACGACAGCGTTTCCATCCGCCCCGCCAGTGAGTCGGCCACCGTGGGCAGCGCCATCAAATTGGCGGAACCGGTCAGCAGAAAGCGGCCAGGGCGGCGGTCTTCGTCCACACTCTTTTTAATGGCCAGCAGCAGCTCAGGCGCACGTTGGATTTCATCCAGCACGGCGCGATCTAGGCTGCGCACCATCCCGACCGGGTCCTCCCGTGCTGACAGCAATGTCAGCCCATCGTCCATGGTCAGGTAGCGCAATCCTTGTTGCTCTGCAATTTGCCGCACCAGCGTTGTCTTGCCCGCCTGACGCGGGCCTGCCAGCAACACCACGGGCGTGTCCAGCATCGCTTCAGCAATGCGCGGTTCGATCCGGCGTGGGAAAAGGGATGCCATGTTCATGCAGAAATGGTATCGTAAATCTCGGAATTTAGCGCCGTAAATCTCGGAATGTAGTTCCGTAAATCTCGGAATTGATCAACGTAAATTCCGCAGAATTTAGGCCTGCTTTCTGCCCGCCTTCCCCTTGGCCTTCTCTTTGCCTTTGCCCTTCGCGGCAGGCAGCAAGCCAGCTCAGTCGGTGCCCGCAAACACCAGCATGGCCTGCAGCCCGCTGCTGCGCCCTGGCACCGGGCTGGTCAGGCTGAAGCTGGCCCCATGTTGGCGGGCAATGCTGCCGACGATGGACAGGCCCAGCCCGTAGCCCAGGCGCGAAGCGTCGGCCCGCACGTGGCGCTGCTGCACGGTGGATAAATCGTGGGCGGCAATGCCCGGGCCGCTGTCGCGCACGATGATGGCCGGGGGCTGGGCCTGTACGGCCAGCTCGACCGGGCCGCTGCTGTAGGTCAGGGCGTTGTCGATCAGGTTGCGCAGGGCGATGGCCAGGGTGTCGATGTCGCCTTGCACGGGGAGGGTGATGGTTGGCGCATCCCAATCGAGGCGCTTTTGGGCCTGGGGCTGTTGCCAGAATTCTTGCGCCAAGGTGGTACACAGTTGGACTAAATCGACGGTGCTGCGCGGTTGGCTGGCCGCTTCGGCGCGGGACAGTTGCAGCAGCCGTTCGGTGCGGTGGCTCAAGGTGTGCAGGGCGTGCAGGATGGGCTGGATTTGCGCCAGGGCAATTTGCCCGCTGCCATCGGCCTGGGCCTGCTCGATGGCGGTGTGCAGGCGCAGCCGTACCGAGGCCAGGGGCGTGCGCAGTTCGTGCGCGGCGTTGGCCGCCAGGGCGCGTTCCACGTCCAGGGCCAGGTGCAGGCGGTGCAGCAGCTGGTTCACATCCTGCCCGACCTGGTGCAGCTCACGCGGCAGGTCGGTCAGGGCCAGCGGCTGCAAATGGTCGCCGCTGCGCTGCTGAATTTGCGCTTGCAGCCAGCGCAGGGAGTGCAGCTCGCGCCGGGCGATCCAGTGAATCAGCCACAGCAGCACCGGCAGCATGAGCAGCAGCACGGCAATCAGGCCGCTGGCGGTGCGCCACCGCGCCTGGGTGCGCTCGTCCAGCGGGTCGGCCAGCTGCAGCCACAGGCCGCTGCCCGGCTCGTTCAGGGTGTAAATGCGGTGGCGTTGCGTGTCGTAAAACCCCTCCTGCAGGGGCGCGGCAAAGGCCTCCTCGGGCGCGGCGTGCGAGCGCAGCAGCAAGCCGCCCTGGGCATCGCGCAGTTGCAGCGATAGCGGTTCGGTGTAGTCCGAGCCGGGCACCTCGCCCAGGATGCGCACGCCCGCCACCGCGTCTGGGGAGAAGGCATCGAGCAGCGCGGGATAGAGCTGCCGGTGGGCGCTTTCGACCAGTTCGGTATCGAAGTTGTGCTGAATTTGCGTGTCCACATACCAGGCCACCAGGGCCGTGCTGATGCTCCAGACCAGTGCCACCGCAGCCACCAGGGGGCGGGCTAGGCGCGAGGCCAGCGAAGCCTGGCTGCGGGTGGGGCCGCTCATGCCCCCTCCAGCCGGTAGCCGGTGCCGCGCACGGTCTGGATGAGATGGCTGCCCAGCTTGCGGCGCAGGCGGCTGATGAATACTTCCAGCGTGTTGCTGTCGCTGCTGGCATCCCATTGGTAAAGGGCATCCTGCAGGCGCTCGCGGGTAAAAATTTGCGCTGGGCGGCTGGCCAGCACGCGCAGCAAGGCCCATTCCTTGGGCGTCAGCACCACGGGCAGGCCGTCCACCTGCACCACCTCCCGCGCCAGGTCGATGTGGACGCTGCCGCGCACCACCTGGGCAGCGGCCTGCTGGTTGCGCCGCCGCTCGATGGCCCGCAGCCGGGCCAGCAGCTCTTCGGGGTCATAGGGCTTGACCAGGTAATCATCGGCCCCCGCGTCCAGCCCGCGAATGCGGTCGCTGACCTGGTCGCGGGCCGTCACGGCAATCACCGTCGGGCTGTCGGGTGCCTTACGCAGCTGCGGCAGCAGCGTGAGGCCGTCGCCATCGGGCAGGTTCAAATCCAGCAGCACGGCCCAGTAGTGGTTCGCCCCGATCAGGGGCCGGGCCTGGGCCAGGCTGTCGGCCCAGTCCACCTGGTAGTGCTTGGTGTGCAGATACGCCAGCACGGCAGCAGCCAGGGCGCGGTCGTCTTCTAGAAGCAGGATGTGCATGGTGGGTGCAGTGTAGGGGGCGGCCATGCTGCACGCCCAGGCTGAACGCTGTCTGAACACCGGGTTCAGGGAGCGTTCAGCGCAGCCACGCACAGTCGCGCCCCATGATTGCCGTTGCTGCTGCCCCATTCCCCCTGCTGACGCGCCGACTGCTGCGCCGTCCGGCCCCGTTGTCCCTGCCCCCGCGTGCCGTGGCCCTGTTGCTGGCGCTGTGGTGCGCCGGGCCACTGAACCTGGCGCTGTGGCAGAAGCTGTCTGCGCTGGAGGATTTTGCCGACCCCTGGGCGCTCAAGCGCCTGGCCCTGGGCGGCCTGATCGCCGGGGCCACCTTCGTGTGGCTGATGCTCTGGTCGTGGCCCGGGCTGCGCCGCCCGGCGTGGAGTCTGCACCTGCTGCTGGCCGCCAGCGTGCAGCACTTCATGCGCAGCTACGGGGTGGTGATGGACAGCTCCATGCTGGCCAACAGCCTGCACACCAACTGGACGGAAGCCTGGGCGCTGGTCACCCCCGCGCTGCTGGCGCAGGTGCTGTTGTGGGCCGGGCTGCCCATCGTCTGGCTGTACCGGGGGGTGCAGATGCCGCCCCGGCGCCGGGGCTGGCTGCGCTCGGCCCTGTGGCTGCTGGCCGCGCTGACCGTGCTGGTCGGCGGCAGCCTGCGCCTGTACCGCGATCTGGCCCCGCTGCTGCGCAACCACACGGAAATCCGGTTCATGGTCAATCCCCTGGCGACCGTGGTGTCGTGGGCCAATGTCACGCTCAAGCCCGTTTTCAAGCCGAAAAAACCTTTTCAGCCCGTGACGGCCGGTGCCGCCCCGGGGGCCAGCTATGCCGCCCAGGCAGCCGGCCAGTTCAAGCCGCCGCTCCTGGTGCTGGTGGTGGGCGAGACGGCACGCGGCGACCACTTCGGCCTGAACGGCTACGACCGCGCCACCACGCCCCAATTGGCGCAACGCAACGTCCTGAGCTGGCAGCAGGTGCAGTCGTGCGGCACCAACACCATCGCCTCGGTGCCGTGCATGTTCTCGCCGCTGGGCAAGGCCGGTTACGAAGGGCGCAAGGCCGAATACGGCAACCTGCTGGACATCGTGCAGGCCGCCGGCTTGGGCGTGCGCTGGCTGGACAACCAATCCGGCTGCAAGGGCGTCTGCGCCCGCATCCCCCATGCCGATGCCCAGGCCATTGCCACGCCTGCGCAGCGCCAGCAGTGGTGCCGCGATGGCGAATGCCTCGACCGCCTGATGGTGCAAGAGCTGGACGGCCAGCTGGACGCCATCCCTGCCGCCCAGCGCCAGCAGGGCGTGGTGCTGGTGCTGCACCCCATGGGCAGCCACGGCCCGGCGTACTACCGCCGCTCGGCCCCGGACAGCAAGCATTTCGGGCCGGAATGCGCCACCCACGTCACCTCCGATTGCGAGCAACAGGACCTGGTGAACGTGTACGACAACAGCATCGTCGAGACGGATGCCTTTCTGGCCCAGACCATCGCCTGGCTGCGCACCCAGGAACGGGATTTCGCCCCGGCCATGCTGTATGTGGGTGACCACGGTGAATCTTTAGGGGAAAACGGCCTGTACCTGCACGGCTTGCCCTACCGCATTGCCCCGCAGGCGCAAAAGCACGTGCCCTGGGTGCTGTGGCCCGGCCAGCTGCAACGGCGCACCGGCTGGCGCGAAGAATGCAGCCGCGCCCAGCTCGCCCGGCCGCTGACGCACGATGCCTACTTTCACACGGTATTGGGGATGCTGGACATCGCCACGCCCTACTACCAGCGCCCGCTGGATGCCCTGGCCGCCTGCCGCCCCGGCGCAGCGCTGCGCCTATGAAAACCGCAGCAGCCCGGCCAGCCAGCCATTGGCCAGCACGACGCATACCCCGGTGCCCGCAAACAGGCTGAGAAACAGGTTGCCCCGCCACAGATGCACCGCCACCGTGGCGGCCACCCCGGCCAGCCTGGCCGTGGCCAGGGAGGTGTCGTGCAGGTCGATCATGCGCAGGCAATAGACCACCAGAATCACCGTCACGCCCAGCGGCATCCAGGCATTCAGGTGGGCCAGCAGGGGGGAGTCCTTGAGCGTTTCCCGGATGGCAAAGGGCAGCGCCCGCAGGGCAAACGTGATCGCGGCGGCGCAGCCAATCGCCAGCGCCACATAACGCCAGTCAAGCACCATGGCGCCCCCCTTGCGCTGCGGCAGCCCGCTGCACGACGGCGTGCCGCCCCAGGCAGAAGACGACAAAGGCCGCCAGGGCCACCAGCAGCATCGCATCGCCTGCCAGCACGGCGGCTGCGCCACCGGCGCCGAGGGCGGCCAGGGCGATGGTCTTGTCGGGCCGGGTGCGGTAGGCGTCGATGGCCAGCACGATGAACAAGGCGGTCAGGACAAAATCCAGGCCCGCCACGTCACGCAGCCACGCCGCCCCGGCCAGGGCGCCCAGCACCGAGCCGCTCATCCAGGACAGGTGCAGCCCCGCCTGTATCCACAGCATCTGGCGGCTGGTCTGCGCCTGCGCCGGCAGGTTGGCGATGAGCACGTAGGCCTCGTCCGTCAGGGCATACATGCTGTAGAACTTGCGCCAGCGCCCGCGCACCTGCTGCAGCGGAAAGGACAGCCCGTAGAACACATGCCGGGCGTTCACCAGCAGCGTGGTCAGCGCAATGGCCGACAGCGGGGCCGAGGCCACCATCATGCCGACCAGCAAGAACTCCACCGACCCGGCATACACCCCGCCCGAGAGGATGGGGGCCAGCCACCACGGCAGGCCGTTGCTGGTGACCAGCACCCCCAGGCCCAGGCCGAGCGCGAACATGCCCAGCCAGACGGCCCCCGTGCGGTGGGCGGCCAGCCGCAGGCCGCGCTGGGCAGATTGGACGGCAGGGGAAGTGAAAAAGGAAAGCATGGCGCGATCGTAGCCGGGCGGCAATATGTTTTTATGGTGGCGATCCAATTCCCAAACAAGGCCGGTCGCCAACACGCAGGGGGCATTCCACATAACGATGCAGCGCCCATCGCCAACGGCATAAGATGCCCGCTTTTTTGCGTCGGCCCGCAGCCAACACCGCTGCCACGGCGCCAGGGGAGCAGTATGGAATTTCACACATGGGTCGCCTTCCTGATGGCCAGCATATTTATCGCCATCTCCCCCGGCTCGGGGGCGGTGCTGTCCATGAGCCACGGCCTGGCCTACGGCGTGCGCCAGGCCTCGACGACGATCTGGGGACTGCAAGCGGGCCTGGTGCTCATTCTTTTAATAGCTGGCGGCGGTGTGGGGGCGGTGCTTCTGGCGTCAGAGGTTGCCTTTACCACGGTCAAGGTACTCGGCGCCTGCTATCTGATTTACCTGGGCTGGTGCCAATGGCGCAGCGCGGGCAACGCGCTGGATGTGGCCCACCTGCAGGATACCGGCCACCTGCCGTGGCGCAAGCGGCTGCTGATTGGCTTTCTGACCAACACCACCAACCCCAAGGGCATCATCTTCATGGTGGCGGTGCTGCCGCAGTTCCTCAGCGCCAGCCAGCCGCTGTGGCTGCAATTGCTCATCATGTCGGCCACCATCGTCAGCGTGGATGTGGTGGTGATGCACAGCTACGCCTTCGGGGCCAGCGCCCTGCGCCGCTGGATGCGCAGCGCCAGCGCCCAGCGCGGACAGAACCGGGTGTTTGGCGGCTTGCTGATGCTGATCGGTGCCGGGCTGTTCTTTGTGCGCCGCCAGCCGAATTGATCAAACTCAATAGCTGTTTCCGCCCTATATCAATGGATTTCAGATAGAAAACTATCTGAAATCCAATCAATACCAGCGGAACACACTCTCTTTTTAAGACCCCACTGCGCCGCCGAAGCCGTTCTGCCGCCAGGCCTCGAACACCGTGACGGCCACGGCGTTGGACAGGTTCAGGCTGCGCTGGTCGGGGCGCATGGGCAGGCGCAGGCGCTGCCCGGCGGGGAAGAAACCTTCGCGGATGGCTGCGGGCAGGCCCCTGGTTTCGCAGCCAAAGACAAAGTAATCGCCCGGCTGGAACTGCAAGCCGAAGGCGTTGCCGCTGCCGTGCGTGGTCAGGGCAAACATGCGCTGAAGATCGGGCTGCTGCATCTCCAGAAATGCCTGCCAATCGGCATGGCGGCGCACGCTGGCGTACTCGTGGTAGTCCAGCCCGGCGCGGCGCATGTGGCGGTCTTCCATGGAAAAGCCCAGCGGCTCGATCAAATGCAGGCTGCAGCCGGTGTTGGCGGCCAGGCGGATGACATTGCCCGTGTTGGGCGGAATCTCGGGGTGGACAAGCACGATATGAAACATGGGGCGCGATTGTGCGCTTGTTCGCGCGGTCATTGCTGCGGCGTGCGGGCCACGGCCAGCACGCTGACGGCAGCGGCCCCGGCATCGAGCAGCGCCCGGCTGGCACCGCGCAAGGTGGCCCCGGTGGTCAGCACGTCATCGACCAGCAGAACGTGCAACCCCTGCACCAGGGCAGGCACCGGCACGGTGAAGGCGCGGCGCAGGTTGCGCAGCCGCGCGGCCCGCGTCAGACCGCGCTGGCTGGCCGTTTCCCGGGGCCGCTGCAAGGCCGTGGCCTGGCATTTCTGCGGCGCCAGCAGGCGGGCCAGTTGTGCCGCCTGGTTGAAGCCCCGCTCCCGCAACCGCGGGGCCGACAGCGGGATGGGCACCAGCACATCGGCCTGCGCCACCGCCCGGGCCAGCGCCGGGCTGGCCCGCAGCCACCGGGCAATGGGCCGCGCCAGGGCGGGCTGCGGGTGCAGCTTCCAGCGCGTCAGGATGTCTGCCCACGGGTAGCCGTAGTCCACCCACACATGGCAAGCCTGCCAGGGCGGCGGCTGGCGCAGGCACTGGCCGCAGTGCGGCCCTGCGTACCCGTCCGGCAAAGGCAGGCCGCAGCCGGTGCAGCGGCGCTGCGCAGTCGGCGCAAAGCAGGCCAGGCACGCCGCGCACAACGGCCCGCCCCGCACCCAGGCATGGCACGCCAGGCATTGCTGGGGCAGGCGGGAAGATAGCCACAGGGCCGCGTTTGAAAGCATCGGGCCAATATACTGCGCGGCGCTTTGTGTGAACCCATGTCCGATTTTCTCCCCCCCACCATCGACCCCGTTGCCGCCCGGCGCTGGCAGCGGAGCGCCCCGGCGCTCTCCCCCTGGCTGCACGAAGAAGTCGGGCGGCGGATGCAGGAGCGCCTGGACTGGATCGCCCAGCCCCCCGCCGTCTGGTGCCACTGGCACGCCCTGCGCGGCGGCGTGGCCACGCACGACCTGATCGCCCGGCGCTACCCGCAGGCGCAGTGCTACGTGGTGGAAAGCCAGCCCGCCGCCCGGCAGGCCGCCCGCCAGCGCTGGGCCGCCCCCTGGTGGCAGCCCTGGCGCCAGGCCAAGGTGCAGGTTGCCACCCCGCCCGAACTGGGCGCCCACATGCTCTGGGCCAACATGCTGCTGCACGAACAGGCCGACCCGCTGGCCCTGCTGCGCCAGTGGCATGGCTGTGTTGCCGTCGATGGCTTCGTCATGTTCTCCTGCCTGGGGCCGGACACGGTGCAGACGCTGCGCGGCCTGTACGCCGCGCTGGGCTGGCCCCCCGCCGGGCACAGCTTCACCGACATGCACGACTGGGGCGACATGCTGATCCAGACCGGCTTTGCCGAACCGGTGATGGACATGGAAACCATCACCCTGAGTTTTGCCACCCCCGAGCGCCTGTTGCAGGAACTGCGCGAGCTGGGGCGCAACCTGCACCCCCAGCGCTTTGCCGCCCTGCGCGGCCCGGGCTGGCGCCAGCGATTGCTGCAGGCCATCGAGCAGCACCTGCGCCTGCCTGATGGACAATGGGGCCTGCGCTTTGAAATCGTCTACGGTCACGCCTTCAAGGCCGCACCGCGCAGCGCCCGCCAATGGAAAAAAAGCCGCGCTGACCTACGTTGAACCGCCCCGTCCTCCTCCCCGGAGGCACCGGGCCAGGGAGAGAATCATGAACCGCCACCCCAACCGCCGCCAATGGACGCTGGCTGCCACCGCCGCCTTGGCCACCATTCCCCTTTTCGGCTGCCAGTCCCAGAGCGATCTGCCCCTGGAGGGCATGGATCTGACCGGCGCCGAACACGGCAAGGACTTCCCGCTGTTCGACCCCGAAGGCCGCCAGCGCTCGATCCAGGACTTCGCCGGCAAGGTCGTCGTCGTGTTTTTCGGCTACGTGCAGTGCCCCGACGTCTGCCCCACCACGCTGCAGGAGCTGACCGAGGCCAAAGCCCTGCTGGGGCCGCTGGGCGAACGCCTGCACGGCGTTTTCATCACCGTCGATCCCGAGCGGGACACGCCGGAAATATTGAAAAGCTACACCCACAACTTCTCGCCCGACTTCGTCGGCCTGACCGGCACGCCCGAGCAGGTGGCGCAGGTGGCCCGCAGCTTCAAGGTGTTCTACAAGAAAGTCCCGGGCAGCACGCCCGGCACCTACACCATGGACCACTCCGCCGGGCTGTACATGTACGACCCCCAGGGCAAGCTGCGCGTCTACCACCGCTACGGCCAGGGCGCCGCCGCGCTGGCGCACGACGCCAAGCTGCTGCTGGAAGCCGTGCCATAAGAAGAGCTACGCACGGCTGGGAAAATCTCCTGAAAGAATAGCTTTTACCGCTTTTATTTATTGGGTTTCAGATGGTTATTAATCTGAAACTCTTTATTTTCCAGCGGTAAAAGCTATCTTTATTGATAAAAACCGTCTGAAAGTCGATTCACACCAGCACCTGCCGGCGCGTGCGGCCCTGCGGGGCAGCGGTGCCGATGGGCTGGCCCGAGGCGGGTACCGCCCGCTCGCGCCCCCAGGCGCGGATGTCCTCGATCTGTTCGGGGGCGGTTTTCGAGAGCGGCACCACGTTGTTGAAGCTGCGCCGAAACAGCTCGGGCGTGACGGCGGTATCGCCGTTCAGGTAGGCCTCTTTCACCACTTCGCGCACCGCCGATTCGAGGTCGGAGCCGGCAAAGCCGTCGGACAGTTCCACCAGCTCCTGCAGCAGGGCTTCCGGCACCTCCTGCTTGAGGCCGCGGTGGGCATAGATGCCGATGATTTCGCGCCGCTCCGGCGCGGTGGGCAGATCGACGAAAAACAGCTCGTCGAACCGCCCCCGGCGCAACAGCTCCGGCGGCAGGCGCGACACGTCATTGGCCGTGGCCACGACGAAGACGCGCGAACGCGCCTCCTGCAGCCAGTAGAGGAACTGCCCGACCAGCCGCGTCGCCGTACCACCATCGCTGCTGCTGCCGGCGCCGGCCAGCCCTTTTTCTATTTCGTCGATCCACAGCACGCAGGGCGCGACGTGGTCGGCGGTGGACAGGGCGTCCTTCAGCCGCGTCTCGCTCTGGCCCAGGTACTGGCCGTGGATGGTGGACAAATCCAGCCGGTACAGCGGCAGCCCCCAGTTGGCGGCAATCGCCTTGGCCGAAAGCGATTTGCCACAGCCCGGCACACCCACCAGCAAAACGCCACGCGGCGGGCGGATGCCGCGCTCGCGCAGGTCGGCGGTCAGCAGAGGCTGCTCCTTGTCCAGCCAGGCTTTCAGCCCGCCCAGGCCGCCCACGTTCAGCTCCGTGCCGCGCACGTTCACCCGCTCGATGCCGGAGATGTCGGCAAAGATGCGGTCCTTGGCGTGCATGACCTCGACCATGTCGGCCTTGGTGATGCGGCCATTGGCCAGCAGCGTGGCGATGATGTTTTCCGCCTCGATGCGCGAGACACCCGCCAGGGCAGCGGCGGCGCGGCGTTCGTCGGCGGCGTCCCACTCGATGGGGATGTGGCCCCGGTAAGCGGCCAGGTTCTCCTGAACGATGGCCAGCATCTCGTCCTCGGTCGGGGCCGACAGCACCAGCGACATCCCGGCCCGCTGCAACTGGCCGAACACCGGTTTGGTGGTGATGACGACGACGCAGCCGCTGTTCTCCGCTGCCAGCATCACCACGTCCAGCAAGTGCCGGGCGGCGGGGGTGTCGTCCTCGATGTCGGAGACTTCGGTCAGCACCACGCTCAAGTTCTGCCGCTGGGGAAACTGTTGGCTGGCAAAGTCCACCGCGCCGGTAACGGAGCGGTCGTCATTCACGGTGCGGTTGGTGCCTAGCTCGCGCGTGCCCTGGGACAGCGTGTGGACGTAGATCGGCGCTTGCAGCTCCGCGCCGACTTCGCGCAGCAGCTCCAGCACCCGGCTGCGTTCCGCGCTGCGGATGGAGATGAAAGGAATGCGGGCCTTCAGGTAACGGCTGAGGGTGGCCTTGAATTCAACGGTGTCGCTCATGGGCGGTGTCAGAGAAGGATGTTGCGTTTACGGGAGGACGGCACTGGCGTGCAAGCCGGGGCCGACGGTGCGGGGGCCTGCGGTTGCGCCTGCTGCACCAGTGCGTCATAGCGAGTCAACGGGTTGTTGCGCAGCAGGGTGGCCAGTTGCCCGCTGCGGTCGGTGCGGGCGCTGGCTTCCAAAGATTGTTGCGAGCGTTCGGCAAACTTGCGCACTTCGCCGGCCAGCTGGCTGCGGGTGTCCGGCGGCAGCGCCGGCAACAGGCACAGGCGATGGACGAAGTAAAGCTGCACTCGGGCCTGGACGATGGCCCGCACCACCAGCGATTCGTGCCCGCTGCCGTGCAGGTCGCGCTGCAAGCGATCGGCGCAGACGTTCAGCCGCCGCTGCACCTCGTCGGACAGGCGCTGGACGAACAGCGGCGCTACCCCAGCCGACCAGTGCAGCGAACCGGCGTACAGGGTTTGCAGGCAGTTTTCGTCATCGTCGCCACGGGCCAGCGCATCCAGGCACTGGCTCCACTGCGCGTAGCTGGCCGGGGCAGCCTGGTGGTCAGCGGCAGCGGTGTTGCCGCCGCGTCCAAACCACTTCCACATCAGCGGCGGCGCACAAAAGGCGCGGCGGGCAGCAAGTCCCAGGCGGGCAAGGCACCGGCCAGCACGTCCCGGCTGGCGGGCTGTTCGGGCAGGTTCTGCGCTGGGGTCTGCGATGTGTTGTGCGAGGCCGACGGCTGCGGCGCTGGCGGAATGTTGGGCGAGGCGGTTTCTGGGGCGGCGGAAAGGATTTCTCTGGGCATGGGGGAAAACTCCTGGCGGGATGAGGCCATCAGGCCACTTGCGCGGCAGCGGCGGGCATGACGCGGCGGGTGGTGTTGTGTCCGGCCAGCAGGTGCTGTTCGGGGCTGATGCTTTCGAGCAGGCTGGTCACCTCGGCGGCCACGGCATCGCGCATGGCCCAATCGCGCCGCCATTCCACGGTTTCAGCCAGGCAGGCCCGCAGCGCCTGGGCCGATTGCTCTTGCAGCACGGCAAAATCGCGTTCGATTTGCTTGCGCCGCTGCTGCACCTGCCGGTAGCCGAGAAACGCCCAGCCCAGTGCCGCCAATCCCATGACGAAGACGATCATGCCGTTGCCAAAGCTCATCAGCAGCAGCACCACGCCCAGGGCGATCAGCCCCCAGTCCTTCAGCCCCAGCTTGGCCTGTTCCAGCGCCTGCTGCTTGCGCCGTTCGATGTGCTGGCGCAGGCTGTCTTGCAGTTCGGCTTCGTTGTCGCCTTGCGCCGTCTGGCCTTGCCAGTCTTCGATGGACAGATGAATGGTTTGCGGCACCTGCTGGCGGATTTGCGCCGTCACGTCGCTGTGCGCATCCACGATCCAGTCGCGGGAATGGGCCACCGCCAGCCGCTGGGTGGCGCGAGTGACGTGCGACAGCTCCGGGTGCATGGCGGCGTTGGTCAGCAGTTGCGTGAAGTCCACACGCTCTTCCTGGGCCTTGGATTGCAGGTCGAAGCGCTGCTGGGCGGCGCGTTTGTCGCCGGCTTCCTCGATGATGAGCTGGTTGAGCTGTTCGGTGCGACGCAGCGGCAGCTCCTCATCGTCGAAGTGGGATACAAGGCTGGTCAGCAGGTTGTCCACGGCGACAAGCACGCTGCTGGCCACCTTGATTTCGCCCTGGAAAATGTCTTGGAAGTGCTCCAGGACGATGGACTGCATGCTGGCCGCGTTCAGCGCCCCATTCAAATCGTTCCACATTGGGCTGAACCGGCTCAGGTGCGTATAGCGCTGCGCATGGTTGAAATGCGGCGTTTTGGAGCGCAGCGCATCGCCCCATTGCCCGCGCTGGGTCTGGGCAAAACCGGCCTGTTGCGACAGTTCCTCAATCCAGCCACTGATGCGCTTGGTGCACAGCAGCGCCGTGTCCGTGTTGAAAACGCCGTTGGCCAGGGCATCGACCATCACCACCGTCTGCCGATCCAGGCTGTATGGATTCTGCAAACCGAAATAGCGGTCGAGCCAGATGCGGCTGACCTCAGCCCGCCCGGCGCGACGGCCAATCAGGGAGAAGAACAGCGAGGTTTTCTCGTCGTCACGGCGTGTGGCCTCGGCCAGGGCACGTTCGGCCAATTGGCGTTTGTCCGTGAGCCAAGCAGCCAATGCCACCAGCGCCGGGGCCAGCCAGTAGCGCGGCGTGGAGAGCATCAGTTCCTCGGTCGCGTTGCGGATGGTTTCCTGACGCACCAGTTGAATGTCGGCGGCCTGCAGGATGCCCGTGGCCTGGCGGCGCACGATGGCATATTGGCCGAATTTGTTCTCGATTTCCTGGCGGATTTTGACTTGGCGCGTTTCGGCAAACCCCAGCTCCTTGGCCTTGAGATCCGCCTGCACGAAGTCGTTGAAGGCCTGCTCCAGCCGCGACAGCTCGGCCCGCGTCTGCGCCAGATTGCTGCCGACCACGTCCACCTGCCCGGAGACGGTGCCAATATCGCTTTGCAGGCTGCGCAACGAACCCAGAATCAAACTGAGGTCGGCCACTTGAATGATGCGTTCTGTGCTCATGCTTCCTCACAAGGAATTTTTTAAAGATCGATAAAGGCGGTCTGCCCGGACTCGCTGACGGCGATCAGGCGGTTGGAATACACCTCGATGAAGGCATACCCCGGATGCAGGGCCACGCTGCGGGCACGCTCCAGCAGGCTGGGCAGGGATTCAAAGGTTTTGTAGTGCTGGATGATGCTGCCCGTGCAATCGAGCGTATGCACCTGGTAGGGCGCCCCCAGGTAGCAACGCGAGACGATGCCCAGCGGCAAGGCGTCGATCTGCACGTCCGGCAGCTCCTGGCGGATGGCTTCGATCAGCGCCTGCACGCTGGCCGAGGAATGCACATGCCCGCCCGCATCCAGCTGGGTCACGGCCTGGATGTACGCCGCAGAACGTTTTTTGCGCAGCCGGGCTTCCAATGGCGCCCCTGCCAGTTGACGGGCGGGGGCGGTCTGCGTCCGGGTAGGCAAGGCGGAGGCGGGTTGGATACCAAGTAAAGAGCGGGCCATGGTTGAATGCTTGGACGTCGTGACGGGAAGTTTTCAGCCGCCCATCATAACGACAAGCCAGGGCGCCAAGGCCCTGCGCCGCGCCTGTCCGGCCCGCTGTTCATGGCGCGTCTGAATAATAAAAAATAGCTACTACCACTTATCAATAATGGATTTCATATCAAAAACACTCTGAAACTTAATAATAAAAAGCGCTAATAGCTATTATTTATTCATCGCTTTGCACTGCCAGATGTTTGTCCATCCACGCCAGCAAGTCCTGCCACATGGCGGCGATCTCCGTGCGCACCGGCATCCGCAGGGCGTGGTGCAATTCGATCGTGACCACGGGCACACCCTGTTGCAGGCCGCCGTAGTTGCCCAATGAGCCGGGGAAGACGCCCAACTGGTCGAGGTGCAGGCCGCCCAGCTTCTGCGGCGGCGTCTGCGGCCCGTCGAAGTCCAGCACCCCGTACGGCGCGTGGATGCTGACGACCAGGTCCGGGGCGAACTCCGCCATCTGCGCGTGCAGGAACTGCGATTCCGGCTCGGACAGGGGCGCCGGGCCGGGCCAGCGGCGCGGGTCGCGGCGGGTGCGTTTTTCCCAGTAGGCCGCCGCTTCGCGCTCCCAGTCCGGGGTGGGGAAGTTGCGGTTCAAGTCCACCCCGGCGGCATTGGTGCGCGTGGCCGGGCGGGCCAGCAGGCCATCCGGGTTCAGGACGGGGATGAAGCGCCAGTGCACGGGCCTGCCGGCCTGCTGCGCCAGCGCCACCCAGTGCAAGGTCAGGGCGGCAGCCGTCAGCTCGTCGCCATGAATGGCCCCGACCACCAGCACCCGCTGGGCGGCGCTGGCCGCCTCTGCCGGGGCCACATCGCGCCAGGCAATGGGCGCACCGCGCACCGACAGGGCGCCGCTGGGCGCCAGCCGGGCCGCTTCGCACAGGTTGCGCGGCAATGCGGGCCAGCGCTCCAGCCAGGGGGCGCAGACGGTGGCCGGCACTGCCGCATCGGCGGGCGCCGCAATCACCGGATGGGGCCGGGCCATCGGCAGCTCCGCAGGGGGCGGCGCTTGCGGCGCGGGCACCGGCTTCGGCCCCCGCTCCACCCGCAAGTGGTGCAGGGGGACGGCCGTGCCGGGCGGGCTGCCCCGCAGCAAGGCCACGCCGCCGGCGGTCAGTCCCAGCCAGACGGCCAGGGCCAGCGCCATGGCGATGCGGGAGGTGGGCGGCGGGGTATCTTCAATCGTTTCAATCGGCACGGCGGGAATCGGTAGGCTCATCGTGATGGGGGGAAAGGGGCTGCGGCCCATGGTCATGGTCATGGTCATGGTCATGGTCATGGTCATGGTCATGGTCATGGTCATGGTCATGCTGAGCATGGGGCGCGTGGACGCCATGCGCATGGGATTCGTGGGCCAGGTCATGGGCCAGGCTGCTGACCACCGTCACCAGCCCGATGCCCAGTGCCAGCCACAGCACCTGGGCCAGGGTTTGCCGGGCGCTCAGGTGCTTTTGCAGTTGCGGGATCAGGTCGGACAAGGCCACGTAAATGAAGCTGCTGCACGCCACCGTGAGGAAGAACGGCAGCCAGTCGTGCAACTGCCCGACCAGGAAATACCCCGCCAGTCCCCCCAGGGCGGTGATCGACCCGGCCAGCGAGACCTTGAGCATGGCAACACGGCGGTGGCTGCCCCGGCTCATCACCACCAGGTCGCCCATGTGGTGCGGCACCTCGTGCGCCAGCACGGAGACGGCGGCAATCAGCCCCAGGCGCAAATCGGCCAGGAAGGCCGAAGCAATCAACACCCCGTCGCCAAAGCAATGCACGCTGTCGCCCGTCAGCAGCGACCAGCCCGAGCCGGTATGCGCATGGCCATGCGCGTGGTCGTGGTCATGCGCATGGTGGGCGTGGTGCAGGTTCTGCACCTGGGGAGCGTGGCTGTGCTCGTGCCCGTGGTGCCACAGCTCGGCCTTGGTCAGCAGGAAGAAAAACACGATGCCGATCAGCAAGGTGGTGAAGAGTGACTGCGCATCGGCCCCGCTTTCAAAGGCCTCGGGCAGCAGGTGCATGAAGGCCGTGGCCAGCAAGGCCCCGGCGGCCAGACTGAGCAGCCCCTGCTGCGCCCGGCCCGCGCTGGCGCGGCCAAAGCCGACGTGCAGCAGCGCATTGGCCACCCAGACGCTGCCGATACCGGCGGCCAGGGTGGCCAGGATGATTGCTATCAATACCATGATCAGATTCACTTATATTCAGATTATTCAACGGCGGCATGTGCCGCATTCGCCGCACATCTCTCCAGCCTACACAAGCTGTCAAGCCCCCTGCCGTGCATATTTCCGCCATTTTCGCCCGGCCAGCACGCACCAGCAGGCGGCGATAAACGGAAAAGTCAGCACCGGCCACTGCGCCCAGTGCATGGCATGGGTCAAGGCCATCGCCAGCAGCGCCCCGCACAGCGCCGCCCCCCAGCCCAAAGGGGCCAGCGCGATGGCCGCCAGCGCCGGGTTGTAGCCCTGCAAGCCGTGCAGGGCCTGCACCCAGGCGCTGCCCTGCAGACTCCACGCCACCAGCAGGCCCAGGCCAGAACCGAGCAAGGCGCTCACCGCCGCCCGGCGGCTGGCCAGGAGCAGCCCCAGCGCAAAAATCCCGCCGGTCACACTCCCCCCGGCAAACATCACCTGCCCCAGCCCTTGCAGCCAGCCGTCCCACCAGACCGACCCCGGCACAACGGCCACGGGCGCCAGCGGCGCTGGCGGCACCAGCCACAGGGCACCCCACGTCCACAGCACGAAAGGAAAGGTATAGGCCGGCATGCCCCAGCGCTGCATGGCCCGCATCTGCACCGTGGCCAGCGCCCCGGCGGCCAGCCCCATGCTCCAGGCCAGCCCGGTATCGCCGCCGTAAAACACCCAGGCGGCCAGCGCCACCAGGGCGGCGTTGAAGCCGTACAGCCCCTGGTCGATCTCGGCCTGCGGAAAACGCAAGGCCTGCGCCAGCACCGTGCCCCCGGCAGCGCCCAGCACGGCCGCCAGCGCCAGGGGCCAGGCGGCCACGGCCAGCCCGAGCAAAAACAACAGCCCGGCTCCGGCATGGGGCTGGAGCATGATCTGCCCCACCCCGCGCAAGCTGGCTGGCACGGCGCCACTCAGCATTTATGCCGCTGCCCTCCCGCGCCACCCGGCCCGGTGCCCTGCCTGCCGCAGCATCAGTGCGCCTGTTCCCAGTTCGCGCCCACGCCCACTTCGGCCAGCAGGGGCACTTTCAATGCGGCCACCCCGGCCATCAGGACAGGCACCTCCTGGCGCAGCCAGTCGGCCTTGTCGGCGGGCAGCTCGAACACCAGTTCGTCGTGCACCTGCATGATGAGCAGCACGTCCGGCTGGGCGGCGTCCAGCCTGTCCTGCACGGCGACCATGGCCTTCTTGATCAAGTCCGCCGCCGTGCCCTGCATGGGGGCGTTGATGGCGGCGCGTTCCGCCGCTTTCTTGCGCGGGCCGCTGCCGCCGTTGATGTCCGGCAGGACCAGGCGTCGGCCAAACACGGTTTCCACATAGCCCTGGGCGTGAGCCAGGGCCACGGTGTCGTCCATGTAGCGCTTCACACCGGGGTAACGCTGAAAGTAGCGGTCGATGTAGGCGGCGGCGGCGCTGTTGTCTATCCCCAGGTTTTTCGCCAGCCCGTAGCTGCTCATGCCGTAGATCAGGCCGAAGTTGATGACCTTGGCAAAGCGCCGCTGCTCGCTGCTGACCTGGTCGAGGGCCACGCCGAACACTTCGGCAGCGGTGGCGCGGTGCACGTCCAGGCCGTCGTGAAAGGCCCGCAGCAGGGCCTCGTCGCCGCTCAGGTGGGCCATGATGCGCAGCTCGATCTGGCTGTAGTCGGCGCTGGCGATCACCCGGCCCGGCGGGGCGATGAAGGCCTGGCGGATGCGCCGCCCCTCCGGCGTGCGCACGGGGATGTTTTGCAGATTCGGTTCGTTGCTGGACAGCCGCCCCGTCACCGCCACCGCCTGCGCGTAGTGGGTGTGCACGCGCCCGGTGCGCGGCAGGGTCATGTGGGCCAGTTTGTCGGTATAGGTGTTTTTCAGCTTGGAGAGGCTGCGGTGCTCCAGGAGCTTGGCGGGCAGGGGGTAGTCCTGGGCCAGCTTTTCCAGCACTTCCTCATCGGTGCTGCGGGCGCCGGAGGGGGTTTTCTTCACCACCGGCAGGCCCAGCTTGTCGAAGAAGATCTCGCCCAGCTGCTTGGGGCTGGCCAGATTGAACGGCTGCCCGGCCAGCTCATACGCCGTCTGTTCCAGCGCGACGATGCGCGTGCCCAGGTCGTTGCTCTGGCGGGCCAGTTCCTGCGCGTCGATGGCCACGCCGTTGCGCTCCATGCGCCACAGGCCCTGGCTGGTCTGCATCTCCAGTTCGTAGATGTGCAGCAGCCCCGGCTGCGCCTGGATTTGCGGCCACAGCACGCGGTGCACGTCCAGGGTCTGGTCGGCATCCTCGCAGGCGTAGGCGCAGGCCTTGTCCAGCGGCACCTGGGCAAAGGGAATCTGGTTCTTGCCCTTGCCGCACAGGTCTTCGTAGCTCAGGCCCGTGCGGTTGGTGTGGCGCAGGGCCAGGCTTTCCAGGCTGTGCGGGCGGTGCACTTCCAGCACGTAGCTTTGCAGCATGGTGTCGTGCCGGTAGCCGCGCACGGTGATGCCCTGGTTGGCCAGCACGTGCTGGTCGTACTTGATGTGCTGGCCCAGCTTGGGCTTGCCGGCGTCCTCCAGCCAGGGTTTGAGTTGGGCCAGCACGTCGGCCAGCGGCAGTTGCTCCACGGCCTCGATGCCTTCGTGGCCCAGCGGGATGTAGGCCGCTTCGCCCGGCTGCACACTCAGCGAGATGCCGATCAGTTGCGCCTGCAAGGCGTTGAGGCTGTCGGTTTCGGTATCGATGGCCGTGAGTTCTGCAGCATCGATCTTCGCCAGCCATTCGTCCAGTTGCGCCTGGGTCTGGATGCAGTGGTAGGCCACCTCGCGCTGCTGGGCAGCAACGGCCACTTCGGTGCTGGCGGCATCGTCGCTGTCAAAACTGTCGAACAGATCGCCGCTGGCCTGCGTCTGGGCAGCGGTTGCTTCTTTTTCAGGAGCTGCCAGCGCTCTCGCCAAGCCTTTGAAGCCATATTTATCGTAGAAATGGCGCAGATTCTGCGCATCCAGCTCCTGTTTTTGCAGACCGGCCAAATCCGGCAGGCCCGGCGCATGGGCGGCCAGATCGCAGTCGGCCTTCATCGTGACCAGCTGGCGGCTCAGGGCCAGCTGGCCGTTGGCAATGGCTTCGCGCAGGTTGTTCCCCGCCACGCCCTTGATGCTGTCGGCCTGGGCGATCAGGCCGTCCAGGCTGCCGAACTCCTGCAGCCACTTCACCGCCGTTTTCGGGCCGACCTTGGTGACGCCGGGCACGTTGTCCACCGCATCGCCCACCAGCGCCTGGTAATCGGCCATCAGGCGCGGCGGCACGCCGAACTCCTGTTCCACCCCGGCCACGTCGCGGCGCTTGCCGCTCATGGTGTCGATGATGGTGATGTGCTCATTGACCAGTTGGCTCAAATCCTTGTCCCCGCTGGAGACGATCACCTGCACCCCTTGCCCCGCCGCCACGTGGGCCAGGGTGGCAATCACGTCGTCGGCCTCGACACCGGGCACGCACAGCACTTTCCAGCCCAGCAGCCGCACCACTTCGTGAATGGGGTCGATCTGGCTGCGCAGGTCGTCCGGCATGGGCGAGCGGTTGGCCTTGTATGCGGGATACCAGTCATCGCGGAAGGTGGGGCCGCTGGCATCGAACACGCAGACGGCGTAGGCGGCCCGGGCCGTTTCCGGCTCCTTGGTCAGCGCCTGCAACATATTCACCATGCCGCGAATGGCCCCCGTGGCCGGGCTGCCGGGGTCGCCCGGCACGGCCCGCAGATCGGGCAGGGCATGGTAGGCACGGTACAGGTAGCTGGAGCCATCGACCAGCAGCAAAATGGGGGAATTCGTCATAGCCCGCGATTGTGCCCGCGCTGCAGCACCCCGGCGCTGGCGGGGCATCTACAATGGCGTGATGCGTGCCGCCACTTCCCTCCCCATTCTCGTTGCCGGACTGCTGGTCAGCAGCCTGGCTTGCGCCCAAGCTCCCGCCACAGACCCGGACAGCCCTGCGGCAACCGGTGCCGCGCCGGCCAACGATCGCCACAACCAGCGCATCGAACGCATCCGCCATGAAGACAAAGGCAGCCAGATCGACGAGCTGCGTGTCGGCGGCGAAACCAAAACCATCACCGTGCAGCCCAAGACCGGCAAGCTGCCGGCCTACGAGGTGGCCCCGGCCAAGCCGGGCAAGGACCCGGCCCAGGACGGCACCAATGGCCGCCGCACCTGGAAAGCCCTCCAGTTCTAAGCCTGCCGCCGACACCCCCTGCGCCCCGCCGCCCCCCCGGGTTTGCACGCGGGGCTTTTCCTATCAACGCCGAGATCCCCTGCGCCTATCGACCATGGCCGTTTTTACCCAAGTTAGCGAAGACGACGCACGCACCCTGCTCCGGTCCCTGGACCTGGGCCAGCTCACCGCCCTGCGCGGCATCCAGGGCGGCATTGAAAACACCAACTACTTTCTGGATACCACCCAGGGCCACTGGGTGCTGACCCTGTTCGAGCGCCTGACCGCCGGGCAACTGCCGTTCTACCTGGAGCTGATGCGCCATCTGGCCCGCAAAGGCATCCCCGTGCCCGACCCGCAGGCCGACCGCACGACGGGCGCCATCCTGCACACCGTCTGCGGCAAACCTGCCGCCGTGGTGCAAAAGCTGCGCGGCACCAGCCAGTTGCAGCCCACGCCCCGGCACTGCGCCGCCGTCGGAAGCATGTTGGCGCAGATGCACCTGGCCGGGCGCGACTTCGCGCTGCACCAGCCCAATCTGCGCGGCCTGCCCTGGTGGAATGCGACCGTGCCCACGGTACTGCCCTTCATCCCGGCGGAAACGGCGCAACTGCTGCAAGCGGAACTGGCATACCAGAACGAAATCGCCGCCAGCGCTGCCTATGCCGCCCTGCCGCGCGGCCCCATCCACGCAGACCTGTTCCGCGACAACGTGATGTTCGAGGGCGAGGCGCTGACCGGCTTTTTCGACTTCTACTTCGCCGGGGTCGATACGTGGCTGTTCGACCTTGCGGTCTGTTTGAACGACTGGGCTATCGAGCACGGCACCGGCGCCCACACCCCCGCCCTGGCCGCTGCGATGCTGGACGCCTACCAGAGCGTGCGCCCCCTCGAAGCCGCCGAACGCGCACTGCTGCCCGCACTGCTGCGGGCCGGGGCCTTGCGCTTCTGGGTCTCGCGCCTGTGGGACTTCTATCTGCCGCGCGAGGCGTCCCTGCTCACCCCCCACGACCCACGCCACTTTGAACAGGTGCTGCGCCAGCGCATGGCACAGCCCTTCCGCCTGGAGTAAAAGCGCCGCATGAAGCTGCAACTCGTCAAACCGCGCACCGGCCTGGAATGGGTCAAGCTGGGAGTGCGGATTTTCTGGCGCCAGCCCATCGCGCTGGCCGCCTTGTTCTTCCTGTGCATGGCCGGAATGTCGCTGGTCAGCATGATCCCCATGGTCGGCACCATGCTGGCCCTGGCGCTGCTGCCGACCACCTCCCTGGTCATGATGGTGGGCGCTGCCGAAGCCTGGAGCAACCGCACCCCGACCCCGGCCCTCATCTGGCGCATTCTGCGCGGTGGCCGCGAACGCCTGCACGCCCTGGCGGTACTGGGCATCTGCTACGCCCTGGGATTCGGGCTGCTGATGTTCCTGTCCAGCCTGGTCGATGGCGGCGGCTTCGCCCGGGTGTACCTGGGACTGGCGCCGCTGTCCCCGGAATTGGCCCAGGACGCCAGTTTCCAGGCCGCCATGTGGACGGCCACCTTGCTCTACCTGCCCTTGTCCTTCCTTTTCTGGCACGCGCCCGCATTGGTGCATTGGCATGGCACCCCGGCATTCAAGGCCATGTTTTTCAGCATCGTGGCCTGCAGCCGCAATATCGGCGCATTTTTCATGTACGGCCTGGGCTGGATGGTCATGTTCCTGGTCGTCGGTGCCGCACTGGCGCTGACCACCGGGCTGCTTTCCCTGGTCGTCGGACACATCGCCATGGCGCTGATGGTGGCTGCGGCCATGGCCCTGGCGGCCATGCTGTTCACCTCGACGGTCTTTACATTTCGTGACTGTTTTGCAGCGCCCGAAGCCCCCCTGGACGAACAGAAACCCGGATAGTCGGGGATAGTCGGATAAGCCACAAGCAACCCTTGCAAGGGGCTGGACAAACGCTATGCTACGGCGATGATAGTTTTCCCGTCTGCTCGCCAACGGGCTGATTGCCTTCACCACAATGACAACGACCGCCCCTAGCACCCCTCCCCTGGCCGGTTTGGCCCGGGCCTTGATTGCCGCCGGCAAACTCTCGGCCTCCGCCGGCGAGGAGCTCTCCCGCAAAGCCCTGTCCACCAACACCAACTTCGTTGCCCAGCTGGTAGGCTCCGGCGGGTTGTCTGCTTACGACCTAGCGCACCATATTTCCGGTATTTTCGGCATTCCCCTGGTCGATATCCACGCACTGGATATCGACCGTATTCCGAAAGACCTGCTGGATAACAAACTCTGTTCCAGCTACAAGGTGCTACCGCTGGCCAAACGCGGCAATCGCCTGGTGGTGGCAACGGCCGACCCCACCAATAAAGAAGCCGCAGAGAAAATAAAATTCACCTCCCAACTCGGGGTGGACTGGCTCATTGCCGAATACGACAAATTGCTGCCCCTGGTGGACAAACTCACCAAAAGCACCAAGGAATCCCTGGATTCATTCACCAGCGCTGCGGATTTCGACCTGGACGACATCAAGGACGTCGATGATTCCAGCAGCAAGAGCGATTCCGAAGCCTCCGACGTCGAGGATGCCCCGGTCGTCAAGTTCCTGCACAAGATGCTGATCGACGCCTTCAACATGCGGGCTTCCGACTTGCACTTCGAACCTTACGAACACAATTACCGCGTCCGCTTTCGGGTCGACGGCGAACTGCGCGAAATTGCCGCCCCCCCGATCGCCATCAAGGACAAGCTCGCCTCGCGCATCAAGGTGATATCCCGGCTGGATATTTCCGAAAAACGTGTCCCCCAGGACGGACGCATGAAATTGAAAATCGGCCCGGAACGGGTGATTGATTTTCGTGTTTCCACCCTGCCCACCCTGTTCGGCGAGAAAATCGTCATCCGTATCCTGGATCCGAGCAGCGCCAAAATGGGGATTGATGCCCTGGGCTATGAGCCGGAAGAAAAAGAACGCCTGCTCAAGGCAATTCACCGCCCCTACGGCATGATTCTGGTCACCGGCCCGACAGGCTCGGGGAAAACCGTTTCCCTATACAGCTGCCTGAACCTGTTGAACCAACCCGGCGTGAATATCTCCACGGCCGAAGACCCTTCGGAAATCAACATGCCCGGGGTCAATCAGGTGAACGTGAATGAGAAAGCCGGGCTGACCTTTGCCGCCGCCCTCAAGTCCTTTCTGCGCCAGGACCCGGACGTGATCATGGTCGGGGAAATCCGGGATCTGGAAACCGCCGATATTGCCATCAAGGCCGCGCAGACCGGGCACCTGGTGCTTTCCACCCTGCACACCAACGACGCTCCCACCACTTTGACGCGAATGCGCAATATGGGCATTGCCCCCTTCAATATTGCCTCCAGCGTCATTTTGATTACCGCCCAGCGCCTGGGACGCAGGCTGTGCCCGAAATGCAAGGAACCTGCCGACATTCCGCATGAGGCGCTGCTGGAGGCGGGCTTTCAGGAAAAGGACCTGGACGGAAGCTGGACCCCCTACAAGCCGGTCGGCTGCGCCGACTGCAACAACGGCTACAAGGGCCGCGTCGGTATTTACCAGGTCATGCCGATTGGGGAAGACATGCAGGAAATCATCCTCAAGGACGGCACGGCCCTGGATATTGCCAATCAGGCTCGCAAAGAAGGGGTCAAATCCTTGCGCGAAGCCGGTTTGCACAAAGTAAAGCAGGGTGTCACCTCTCTCGAAGAGGTGCTGGCCGTCACCAACCTGTAAACACCGAACCACCACCGAGGGGAATTTATGGCAACCGCCACAAAAAACAATAAGGAATTCGTCTACGAATGGGTTGGCAAGGATCGGCTGGGCCGGGTTGTTCAGGGAGAAGTGCGGGCTATCGGCGAGGCCACCGCGCAAAATGCATTGCGCCGCCAAGGCATCCTGATTACCAAAATCAAGAAGCGCCGCATGAGCGCAGGCAAGAAGATAAAACCCAAGGATATTGCGCTGTTCACCCGCCAGATGGCCACCATGATGAAGGCTGGCGTTCCCCTGCTCCAGTCGTTCGACATCGTTGGCCGTGGCAACCCCAATCCCAGCGTGACCAAGTTGCTCAACGAAATCCGCCAGGATGTGGAAACCGGCACGTCGCTGAATACGGCATTCCGGCGCCACCCCATGTATTTCAACGATTTGTATTGCAACCTGGTCGAGGCAGGCGAATCGGCGGGTATTCTTGAATCCTTGCTGGATCGCCTGGCCACTTACATGGAAAAAACCGAAGCGATCAAGGGCAAGATCAAATCGGCGCTGATGTACCCGACTTCGGTCATGATCGTGGCATTCATCGTCGTGACCCTGATCATGCTTTTCGTGATTCCGGCATTCAAAGAGGTTTTCAGTTCGTTTGGTGCCGATCTGCCCGCCCCGACCATGATCGTCATTGGCATGAGCGAGTTTTTCGTGGCTTATTGGTGGTTGATTTTCGGCATTCTGGGCGGCGGCCTTTACTTCTTCCTGCAAGCCTGGAAACGCAGCCCCAAGGTTCAAAGCTTCATGGACCGCGCCTTGCTCAAGGCCCCGGTCTTTGGCGCATTGATCGACAAATCCTGCGTCGCCCGCTGGACACGCACCCTCTCGACCATGTTCGCCGCCGGCGTGCCGCTGGTCGAGGCCCTGGATTCGGTCGGCGGGGCCTCGGGCAACATCCTGTACAAAGAAGCGACCGACAAGATCCAGACCGCCGTCTCCACCGGCACCAGCCTGGCCGTGGCCATGACCGACGCCAACGTCTTCCCCAGCATGGTGTTGCAGATGTGCGCCATCGGCGAGGAATCCGGTGCGATCGACCACATGCTCAGCAAGGCAGCGGATTTCTACGAGGCCGAAGTCGATGAAATGGTGGCTGGCCTGTCCAGCCTGATGGAGCCGATCATCATCGTCTTCCTGGGAACGCTGATTGGCGGCATCGTGGTCTCCATGTACCTGCCCATTTTCAAACTCGGTCAGGTGGTGGGCTGATGGAATTTTTTGCTTCGCTGGGCACCGGCGCCGTGGTGCTGGCCGGTATTCTGGGCTTATTGGTCGGCAGCTTCCTCAACGTGGTCATCCACCGCCTGCCCAGGATCATGGAGGCGCAATGGGATGCAGAATGCGCCGAACATATGGCGGCACAGGCAGGGCAGGAGGACTTTGTCCCGCCCGCACCAGCGCTGACCCTCTCCCGCCCGCGCTCGCGCTGCCCGCAATGCGGGCACGGCATCCGCTGGTTCGAAAACATTCCGGTGTTCAGTTGGCTGGCGTTGCGCGGGCGTTGCAGCCAGTGCCGGCACGGTATCGGCGTGCGCTATCCGCTGGTGGAGGTGGCCACCGCGCTGCTGTTTGCCTGGAACATTGCCCATTGGGGGCCGACGCCTGCGGCCCTGGCCTGGTGCGGTTTCAGCGCCGTCTTGCTCGTCCTGGCCCTGATCGACTGGGATACCACCTTGCTGCCCGACAGCCTGACCCTGCCGCTGCTGTGGGCCGGGCTGCTGGCTGCTGCCGTGGGCTGGACGGCGATTCCCCTGGTGGATGCCGTCTGGGGCGCCGCCGCCGGCTATCTGGTGCTGTGGAGCATTTACTGGGTGTTCAAGCTCGCCACCGGCAAGGAGGGCATGGGCTATGGCGACTTCAAGCTGCTGGCGGCTTTGGGCGCCTGGTTCGGCTGGCAGGCGCTGGTACCGATCTTGCTGGCTTCGTCGGTGATCGGGGCGGTGGTGGGCATCGCCCTGAAGCTGCATAGCCGCCTGCGTCCTGGCGGCTATATCCCCTTCGGCCCTTTCCTGGCCGGGGCCGGTTTTGCCGCCCTGTTCTTCGGGGCGCAGGCCATGCTGCAGAATTTCCTGGCCTTGCTGGGACTGTGATGACAAAAATTTTCAAACTCGGCCTGACCGGCGGCATCGGCAGCGGCAAAAGCACGGTGGCCCGGATATTGGCCGAGCTGGGGGCCGCAGTGCTCGATGCCGATGCGGTTTCCCGCAGCGTGACGGCCCCGGGCGGCGCCGCCATTCCGGCGATTGCGCAGGCCTTTGGCCCGCAGATGATCGCCCCCGATGGCAGCATGGACCGCGCCGCCATGCGGGCGCTGGTGTTTGCCCGGCCGCACGAACGCCAGCGCCTGGAGGCCATCGTCCATCCCCTGGTGCAGCAGGCCATGGCAACCCAACTGGCGCAGGCCCAGGCGCAAGGGGCCAAGGTGGCCGTGCTGGACATTCCCCTGCTGGTCGAATCGCCCTACTGGCGCGATCAGGTGGATGCCGTTCTGGTGGTCGATTGCAGCGAGGCCACCCAGATCGCCCGGGTGATGGAGCGCAGCCAACTGAGCGAAACCGCCGTGCGCAGCATCATCGCCAGCCAGGCCAGCCGGGAGGAGCGCCGTGCGGCCGCCGACTGGATCATCGGCAACGATGGAATCACTTTGGAGCAATTGCGGGCACAGGTGCTATCAATTTCACAAAAGTTGCCGTTATGATTAGCGCTCTTGCCGGTAAAAACCGGCCGGTGCCTGTTCCCACTCCCGGAAAACTACCCGCGTGATTCTGTACGAATACCCCTTCAACGAGCGTGTGCGCACCTACCTGCGCCTGGAGCAACTGTTTCGCCGCTTGCTGGAGCTGATGACGCGCGAGGCGGCCATCGACCACCACTTCGCGCTGGTGACGATGTTCGAGATTCTGGAAGTCGCCTCCCGCGCCGACCTGAAATCGGACGTGATGCGCGACCTGGAACGGCAGAAAAACCTGCTCGACGGCTTGCGTGACAACCCCGACATCGCCCAGGACATGCTGGAGAAGATCATCGGCCAGCTCAACCAGCGCTATGCCAGTTTGCACGCCCAGTCGGGCAAAACCGGGCAGATCCTGCTGGAAAGCGAGTTGCTCAACGCCCTGCGCAGCCGCCTGGAAATTCCCGGGGGCACCAATGGCTTTGACCTGCCAGCCTATTTCCACTGGCAGCACCAGCCCACCGAACAGCGCCAGGAAGACTTGCGCCGCTGGGGCCAGTGCCTCAAGCCCCTGGCCGATGCCGTCTTCCTGCTGCTGGGGCTGCTGCGCGATACCGGAACGCCGCAAAAGGTGGCCGCCACCCAGGGGCACTTCCAGCAGGCCCTGCCTTCTGCCAAGGCCTACCAATTGCTGCGCCTGCGCATCGACCCGGCCCTGCATCTGGTGCCGGAGATCAGCGGCAACCGCCTGATCGTCTCGGTACGGCTACAGCACGCCGAATTGCAGGGCAACCACTACAGCCTGGTGCCCAGCACCGACAACGCCCACTTCGAGCTGACGCTGTGCGCCTGACCCCGCACGGCGCCCCCTGATGACCATGCCTGCCGAAACCGCCCCCACCGTTGCCTGCCCGACCTGCGGCGGCCCTTCCCGCTTTGCGCCCGACAACCGCTGGCGGCCTTTCTGCAGCGAACGCTGCAAGCGCATCGACCTGGGCGCCTGGGCTGCCGAGGAATTCCGCGTTGCCAGCCAGGAACCCGAGGCGGATGGCGCCCCTGATGCTCAGGGCGCTTGACGCTTGCGCCTGGACTCTGGATTTTCTGAAGCTGCGCAGCAAGCGAAGAAGTCCTCAAAGCAATAGCGCATCCGTCAAGGCGCAACCGCCTTCAACGTAGCGAGCGCCTCCCGTCTGACTCACCGCAGTTGTCCGAGCGCAGCGCCGCAAAGCGGCGCGTAGCGAGTTCTGCGGTGCCAGAGCTGCGCCAGCACGCTTTCTTTGCGTCCTTTCTTGCGCGTGCAAGAAAGGATGTCGCCCGCCGGGGCGAGTCCCGGCCAGCAGCTTTAAAAATCATAAAAGTGAGCTTCTACCGCAGTTATTCAAACGATTTCAAGATAAAAACACCTTGAATTCCAATAAACACCAGCGAAAAACGCTCCTTTTTCAATCACCCCCGAGGCTGAAAACGCCGCAACCGCAACGCATTGGTGACGACGAACACGCTGGACAGCGCCATCGCCCCCGCCGCAAACATGGGCGAGAGCAGCGTGCCATTGACCGGGTAGAGCACCCCGGCGGCCAGCGGAATCAGCGCCACGTTGTAGGCAAAGGCCCAGAACAGGTTTTGCGCGATGTTGGCCATGGTGGCCTTGGACAAGGCAATCGCCCTGGGCACGCCGCCCAGGTCGCCGGACATGAGGACAACATCGGCGGCTTCCACCGCAATATCGGTGCCGGTGCCAATGGCGATGCCCACATCGGCCTGGGCCAGCGCCGGGGCATCGTTGATGCCGTCGCCGACAAACACCAGCGTGCCGTGGCTTTTTTGCAGGCGCTGCACGGCTTCGACCTTACCGCCGGGCAGCACCTCGGCCACCACTTCGTCAATGCCCAACTGGCGGGCGATGGCGTGGGCAGTATGGCGGTTGTCGCCGGTAATCATGGCCACCTTCAGCCCCAGCTGGTGCAGCGCGGCAATGGCTGCCGGGGTGCCGGGCTTGATCGGGTCGGCCACGGCCAGCATGGCGGCCAGCTGGCCGTCGATGGCGGCGTAGAGCGGGGTTTTGCCTTCCTGGCCCAGCTGCTCGGCGGCCGCGGCAAAAGGGGCCACGTCCAGCCCGAGCTGGCGCATGAAGCGGTCGGCGCCGATCTCGATGCGCTGGCCGCCGTTGTGCCCCTCCACCTGGGCGCGTACGCCCATGCCGGTGAGGTTCTCGAACCGGGCCACCGTGGGCAGCGCCAGCCCTTCGCCCTCGGCGGCCTGGACGATGGCGCGGGCGATGGGATGTTCGGACTGCGCCTCGACCGCGGCGATGGTGGCCAGCACCGGGGCGCGGTCGAAACCGGGGGCCAGGGCCAGATCGGTCAGCACGGGCCGCCCCAGGGTCAGGGTGCCGGTTTTATCGACGGCGACGACGCGGGTGGCTTTGAGTTGCTGCAGCGCCTCGCCCTTGCGCAACAGCACGCCCAGTTGCGCGGCGCGGCCCGTGCCGACCATGATGGAGGTCGGCGTGGCCAGCCCCATGGCGCAGGGGCAGGCGATGATGAGCACGGCCACGGCATTCACCACGGCGAAGTTGAGCGCGGGCTGCGGCCCCCACAGCCACCAGACCAAGAAGGTGAGCAGGGCCGCCGCCATCACCGCCGGGACGAACCACATCGTCACCTTGTCGACCAGCGCCTGGATGGGCAGCTTGGCGCCCTGCGCCTGCTCGACCATGCGGATGATCTGCGCCAGCAGCGTGTCGCCGCCGACCTTGGTAGCCTCGAAGACCAGGGCGCCGTTCTGGTTCACCGTGCCGCCGACCAACTCGGCCCCGGCGCGTTTGGCGACGGGGATGGGTTCGCCGCTGATCATGGATTCATCGACGAAGCTCTCGCCCTCCAGCACCACGCCGTCGACGGGGATGCGTTCGCCGGGGCGCACCTGCACGCGGTCGCCGGCCATGACCTGCACGATGTCCACCTCTTGCCATGCGCCAGCGCCACGCTGCACGCGGGCGGTCTTGGCCTGCAACTGCACCAGGCGGCGGATGGCTTCGGAGGTCTGGCCCTTGGCCCGCGCTTCCAGAAAGCGGCCCAGCAAAATCAATGCCACGATGACCGCCGCCGCCTCGAAGTAGACATGCACCGTGCCCGCAGGCAGCAGGCCGGGGGCGAAGGTGGCGACGACCGAATAGGCAAACGCCGCCGCCGTGCCCAGCGCCACCAGGGAATTCATGTCCGGCGCACCGCGCAGCAGGGCAGGCACGCCCAGGGCGTAGAACTGCCGCCCCGGCCCCAGCAGCACCGCACTGGTCAAGGCACATTGCAGCAGCCAGCTATTGCGCATTCCGATGGTGGCGTCGATCCACAGGTGCAGCGGCGGGAAAACATGCCCGCCCATTTCTAGAATAAAGACAGGCAAGGCCAGCACCAGGGCCCACCCCAGGCTGCGTTGCAAGCGCTGGCGCTCGGCGGCCTGGCGCTGCGCCTGGGCATCGTGGGCCTGGGCGCTGGTGTCTTGCACGACAGGGGCCGCTTCGTAACCGGCCTTGTGTACGGCAGCAATCAGCGCTTGCACCGGCGTGCCCGCCAACAGCTGGATGCGGGCGCGTTCAGTGGCCAGGTTCACCGCCACGTCCTGCACACCGGGCACGCGGCGCAAAGTGCGCTCGACCCGGCCTACGCACGAGGCGCAGGTCATGCCCTGCACTTGCAGCTCGATGCTGGCCTGCGGCACGGCGTAGCCGGATTTTTCGATGGTGGCGATGGCGGCGGCCACGTCGGGCGCACCGTCAAAGCGCAGGGTGGCGCTTTCGGTGGCCAGATTGACCTGGACGCTGGCCACGCCGGGCAGTTTTTTCAGCGCCCGCTCGACCCGGCCCACGCACGAGGCGCAGGTCATGCCCTGCACCGGCAGGGTAACGGCAGGGGTATTCATGGCAGTGTTTCCTTCAGTCATCCGGCAACTGTAAGGCTTGCCATGATGGCAAAGTCAAACGGTATGGGGCAGATCAGCCAGGCTGGAGCTGCACCGGCTGGCCCTGGCGGTTGAAGGGCAGGTAGGCATTGACCATGCCGCCGCGAATCGATTCGACCATGCGGTGCAGTTGCGCATCGACCTGGGCATCGCTGGGTTCTTCATTGAGCATCCCACCCAGGGCGGCGACGAACACCAGCGTCCAGGGCTGGGGCAGGGGCGCCTCCAGGGTTTGCGATTCGGCCAGCAGCTCGGCAAAGGAGGCGATTTCCTGCGGTTTCTTGTCCACGCAGAGCAGCGGCTCCAGCGTGCCGCCCTGGGCCTGGGCGAATTGCGCCTGCTGGCGCGTGCTGGGCTGGTCGGGCAGGCCCGCGCCGGCAAAGACCAGCAGCAGGCGCTGCGGCTCGGGCTGGGCGCGGGCGATGCGCAGCAGGTCGTCGAAGTGTTCGATGGTGGCGGTGGTGTTCATGGCAGTCAGGTTTTGTGCGCGGTTTACACGGCGGGGATCTGGCCGTCGTGCTCCACATAGGGCGGATAGGGGGGACAAGGCGGGCACGGCATGGTACCGCTGTGCTCGGCCTGGGAGGCGGCGATGAAGCCGCCGCTGGCCACGTCGAAGACGTAGACCTGCCCCTCCTCGATCACGTAGTGCCAGCCGTGCAAGGTGAGCTGGCCCTGCTGCACGCGCTGGCGCACCATGGGGTAGTCGAGCAGGCGTTCCAGCTGCAGGACGACGGCCCGCTGCTCGGTGCGGCGCAGCACGTCGGGGCAGGGCTGCATGGGCAGGACGGCCTGGCGGCCCAGGTCGAGCCAGCGGCGCAGGTTGACGGCTTCGTCCGAAACGCCGTGGTACAGCGCCTGGACGGCGCCGCAGTGGCTGTGCCCGCAGACGACGATGCGCTGCACGTTCAGCGTGAGGGTGGCGTACTCGATGGCCGCCGTGGTGCCGTGGTGGCCGTGCGAGCCGTCGTAGGGCGGCACGAAAGCGCCGACGTTGCGCACCAGGAACAGCTCCCCCGGCCCCGCCCCCGTGAGCAAATAGGGCAGCAGGCGCGAATCGGAGCAGCCGATGAACAGCGTCGTCGGGTGCTGCCCCTGATCCACCAGCGCCTGGAACTGCGCCCGGTACTGGGGAAAGGCATTGTGGTGAAAGTGCTGGAGGCGCTCCAGCAGCTCGTCATCGGGCATAGGGCTTGTACGCCGGTGCTTATTACTGCACCAGCGGGGTGCTGGCGGCGTCCAGGTCGATGCCGACCACCTCGGCCTCGCCCGCCAGCAGTTGCAGGTACTGGCGCAGGGCGTTCAGCCAGGTCTGGTGGCGCAGTTGCTGGGCCACGGCCTGGTGGACTTGCTCGAAGGGTTTGGCTTCGGGCTTCTGCCGGGCGCAGACCTGCACCACATGCAAGCCGAAACGACTGTGCACCAGGCGGGCCAGCACGCCGATTTCCTGGCCCTCGAACACGTCGCGGGCAAATTCCGGGGCGCAGTCCTCGCGGGTCAGCCAGCCCAGGTCGCCGCCTTCGGCGCCGCTGGGGCAGTTGGACCATTTCCTGGCCGCCTCGGCAAAGGCCGGGCCGCCTTCGTCGGCGCAGCGCAGCTCCAGCAACTGGGCCTCGGCCCGTTGGCGCAGCAGGGTGACGTTCACCCCCGGCGTGACGGCAAACAGGATGTGGCGCAGGTGCGCCCGCTCGCCCCGCGCCCCGATGGTCGGGTGGGCCGCGTGGTAGCGGCGGCAGGCATCTTCCGAAGGCTCGGGCACGCTCAAAGCCTGCTCCAGCAGCTGCTCGATGGCCGCGGTGGCCGCCGCGCTGGTGGCCCCGTCCTGGGGCAGCGGGTCGTCTTGCGCCAGCAAGCCTTGCTGCTGGGCCTGCTGGCGCAGCAACTCGGTGCAGGCGCGTTGGCGCAGCAGTTCCGGGGGCAGTTGTTCGCCCGGGGCGTGGAGGGCAATACCGTTGATGTGGGCAATCTCAGCCGTGGCAGTCATGAGCATTTCCTTTTCCTTGAACGTTTCCGTCAGGGCGCAGCCGTTTTGTCATTACAGCCGTTTCCCGTCTGACTCACCGTGGCTGTTTGAGCGTAGCGCCCGCAGGGCGCGAAGCGAGTTCCACGGTGCCAGGCTGCGCAGCACGCTTTCTTTGCGTCCTTTCTTGCGCGGGCAAGAAAGGATGTCGCCTGCCGGGGCGAGACCCGGCCAGCAGAATCAAAAACAAAACAATAGCTTCTACCGCTCATACCTAAACGATTTCATATGGCTTTGTATTTGAAATTGTTTATTTACAAGTGGAAGAAGCTATATTTTTAAAACCCCCGTCGTGCCCCAGGCTGGTTGTGGCCTGCCGGCAGGTTCAAGCGCCGGGCGCGTACCAGCTGGTAGGGACGCACGACGTAGGCCAGGGTGCCAAAGCCGCTCCACACATGCACCAGGCGGGTGAAGGGGAAGATCAGGAAGATCGTCATGCCCAGCGCCATGTGCAGCTTGAACACCCAGCTCACCCCGGCCAGCAGCCCCACGGCATTGCTCTGGAAGGTGACGATGGACTGCGCCCAGCCGGCCAGTTGCATCATGACCGAGCCGTCCAGGTGCTGGCCCGACAGCGGAATCGTCGCCAGCCCCAGCGCCAGTTGCACCCACAGCAGCCACAGCAGCAGGATGTCGCTGGTCTTGCTGGTGGCGCGGATGCGCACATCGGTCAGGCGCCGGTGCAGCAGCAGGCTGACGCCGACGAAGGCCATCAGCCCGGCGATGCCGCCGCTGACCATGGCCATGAGCTGCTTGTTGCCCGCGCTGATGAAGGCTTCGTACATGAAGTGCGGGGTGAGCATCCCCACGCTGTGGCCGAAGAACAGGAACAGCACGCCGATGTGGAACAGGTTGCTGCCCCAGCGCAGGCTGCCCCGGCGCAGGAGCTGCGAGGAGTCGCTTTTCCACGTGTACTGGTCGCGGTCGAAGCGAATCCAGCTACCGATGAAGAACACGGCCAGACAGATGTAGGGGTACAGGCCGAACAAAAAGTTATCAAGCCAGGCGGTCATGGCGCAACTCCTTGGGAAGATTGGGAACGTGTTTTACGCACCGATTGCGGGATGGGGCGGTTTTGCCCCAGGTTGGTGCAGCCGTCGAAGGCTTCGGGTTCGGCCCAGGCCTCGTCCATGTCCGGCTCGGGGGCCAGGGGCACGGCCTGGGCTTTTTCGCCGGCGGCTTCCAGGATGGCGGCGATGACGCTGGCATACGGGCTTTGGCGTTGCAGCAAGGCGGTGAACAGGGCGTTCAGGATGTGCGTCATCTCGCCCAGGAACTCCCGCGCCAGCGCGGCCGGCTGGGTGGAGGCGAACTCCAGCACCACGCCCAGGTGGTCGGGCAGCTCGGGGGCGTTGAACACCAGCCCCGCTTTTTCGTAGGTTTGCGCCAGGTCCAGCAGCGCCGGGCCGCGTTCGCGCGAGTCGCCGTGGATGTGCTCGAACAGGTGCAGCGAGGTGTGCCGCCCCCGGTCGAAGGTTTCCACGTAGCGTTCCTGCAGGGCATAGATGTCCTGCTGCGCCAGTTGGCGGCCCAGGGCGTTCAGCTCGGCCTGGCGCTCCCGGGTCAGGACTTTTTCTTCCGCCAGGGCTTGCAGCAGCTCGCCGATCTGGGGGCGCAACTGCGCATCCGGGTAGTCCAGCAGCCGGGCCAGCACGCGCAGGGTGACGCGCAGGCTGGCCGGGGTAGAGGTGGTTTTCAACATGGTGCTGCTCCTTTCCTACACCGTCGCCTTGATGGGGATGGTGCGTTTTTTCTTGCTGCCGAAGATGCTCACCGGGCTGGAGCCGTCCGAGCAGCCGTTACCGAACGAGAAGCCGCAGCCGCCGCGCACGTCGAAGGCGTTTTCGGCGTACTCGCGGTGCGTGCTGGGGATGACGAAGCGGTCTTCGTAGTTGGCGATCGCCATCACCTGGTACATGTCCTGCACGTCGTGCGCCGTCAGGCCGACCTGTTTGAGCACGGACAGGTTCTGCACCTTGTCCACGTGCACGCCGCGCTGGTAGGCCCGCATGGCCAGCATCCGCTCCAGCGCCCGGATGACCGGGGCGGTGTCGCCCGCCGTGAGCAGGTTGGCCAGGTACTGCACGGGGATGCGCAACTGGCCCACGTCGGGAATCTCGCCATTCACGCCCAGGTGGCCGGCGTTGGCCGCCGAGGTGATGGGCGACAGCGGCGGCACGTACCACACCATGGGCAGGGTGCGGTACTCGGGGTGCAGCGGCAGGGCGATCTTCCAATCCACGGCCATCTTGTAGACCGGGCTTTTCTGCGCCGCTTCGATCCAGTTGTCGGCAATGCCGTCGGCACGGGCCTGGGCAATGACGGCCGGGTCGTTGGGGTCGAGGAAGATGTCCAGCTGCGCCTGGTACAGGTCGCGGTCACGCTCCACGCTGGCCGCTTCCTGGATGCGGTCGGCGTCGTACAGCAGCACGCCCAGGTAGCGGATGCGGCCCACGCACGTTTCCGAGCACACGGTGGGCTGGCCGGCCTCGATGCGCGGGTAGCAAAAGATGCACTTCTCGGCCTTGCCGGTCTGCCAGTTGTAATAAATCTTCTTGTACGGGCAACCGCTCACGCACATGCGCCAACCCCGGCATTTGTCCTGGTCGATCAGCACGATGCCGTCTTCCTCGCGCTTGTAGATCGAGCCGCTGGGGCAAGAAGCCACGCACGCCGGGTTCAGGCAATGCTCGCACAGGCGCGGCAGGTACATCATGAAGGTGTTCTCGAACTGGCCGTACATCTCCTTCTGCACCTGCTCGAAGTTCACGTCGATGCTGCGCTTGCTGAATTCGCCACCCAGGATTTCCTCCCAGTTCGGCCCCCACTCGATCTTCTCCATGCGCTGGCCGGTGATCAGGCTGCGCGGGCGGGCGGTGGGTGCAGCCTTCATCTCCGGGGCCGATTGCAGGTGGTCGTAGTCGAAGGTGAACGGCTCGTAGTAGTCGTCGATCTGCGGCAGGTTGGGGTTGGCGAAGATCTTCATCAGCATCTTCCACTTGCCGCCCTGGCGCGGGGTGATGGAACCGTTGGCGTGGCGCGTCCAGCCGCCGTTCCACTTGTCCTGGTTCTCCCATTCCTTGGGGTAGCCGATGCCGGGTTTGCTCTCCACGTTGTTGAACCAGGCGTATTCCACGCCGGGGCGGCTCGTCCAGACGTTCTTGCAGGTGACCGAGCAGGTGTGGCAGCCGATGCACTTGTCCAGGTTCAGCACCATGCCGATTTGGGCACGAATTTTCATTGTGTTCTCCTTCTTTCTCAGGCGCTTCAGGCGTGTTGGGCCGCCGCTTCGGTTTCCGCGTCCATCCAGTCGACGCGGCGCATCTTGCGCACCAGCACGAACTCGTCGCGGTTGGTGCCGATGGTTCCGTAGTAGTTGAAGCCGTAGCTGTACTGCGCGTAGCCGCCGATCATGTGCGTGGGCTTCAAGACCACCCGGGTGACCGAGTTGTGGATGCCGCCGCGCGTGCCGGTGATTTCCGAGCCGGGGGTGTTCACGATCTTTTCCTGCGCGTGGTACATCAGCACCATGCCGTTGTTCACGCGCTGGCTGACCACCGCACGGGCGGCAATCGCGCCGTTGGCGTTGAACAGCTCGACCCAGTCGTTGTCCACGATGCCACCGCGTTTGGCGTCGTCTTCACTGAGCCAGATCACCGGGCCGCCCCGGTTCAGGGTCAGCATGTGCAGGTTGTCGCTGTACGTGCTGTGAATGCCCCATTTCTGGTGCGGGGTGATGAAGTTCAGCGCGATCTCGGGGTTGCCGTTGGGCATCTTGCCCTCGACCTCGTGCAGCGCCTTCAGATGCACCGGCGGACGGTAGGAGGTGAAGCCCTCGCCGAAGTCGCGCATCCAGGGGTGATCCTGGTAGAACTGCTGGCGGCCCGTCAGGGTACGCCATGGAATCAGCTCATGCACGTTGGTGTAGCCGGCGTTGTAGCTGACCTTCTCGCTCTCCAGCCCGCTCCAGGTGGGCGAGCTGATGATCTTGCGCGGCTGCGCCTGGATGTCGCGGAAGCGGATCTTTTCATCCTCACGGTGCAGGGCCAGATGCACGTGGTCGCGCCCGGTCTGCTTGCCCAGCGCTTCCCAGGCCTTGCAGGCGACGTGGCCGTTGGTCTCGGGGGCCAGCATCATCACGACCTCGGTCGCGTCGATGTCGGTGACGATCTTCGGGCGCCCTTGCGTCACGCCTTCTTCGCGCACGCGGCCATTCAGGTCGCCGAGCTGTTCCACCTCGGTCTGCGTGTTCCAGCCGATGCCCTTGCCGCCGTTGCCCACCTTGTCCAGCAATGGCCCCAGGGCGGTGAAGCGCTTGAAGGTGTTGGGGTAGTCGCGCTCGACCACGGTGATCTGCGGGGCGGTGACGCCGGGGATCAGGTCGATCTCGCCCTTCTTCCAGTCTTTCACGTCAAAGGGCTGGGCCAGCTCGCCCGCCGTGTCGTGCATGATGGGGGTCATCACCACTTCTTTTTCCACGCCCAGGTGGCCGACGCACACTTCGCTGAACGCCTTGGCAAAACCCTTGTAGATCTCCCAATCGCTGCGGGCCTGCCAGGCCGGATCGACGGCGGCGGACAGCGGGTGGATGAAGGGGTGCATGTCGCTGGTGTTGAGGTCGTTCTTCTCGTACCAGGTGGCCGTGGGCAGCACGATGTCGGAATACAGGCAGGTGGTGCTCATGCGGAAGTCCAGCGTGACCAGCAGGTCGAGCTTGCCCTCGGGCGCCTGGTCGTGCCACTTCACTTCCATGGGCTTGGCCTCGTCCTTGCCCAGATCCTTGCCCTGCACGCCGTGGGTCGTGCCCAGCAGGTGCTTGAGGAAGTACTCATGGCCCTTGCCCGAGCTGCCCAGGATGTTGGAACGCCACACGAACATGTTGCGTGGCCAGTTCAGCGGGTTGTCCGGGTCTTCACAGCTCAGGGCGATGCTGCCGTCCTTGAGCGACTGCACCAGATACTCCTTGGCGTCCTGGCCTTTGGCCGCAGCGTCCTTGACCACCTGGAGCGGGTTGACCTCCAGCTGCGGGGCGCTGGGCAGCCAGCCCATGCGCTCGGAGCGCACGTTGAAGTCGATCATGCTGCCCTGGTAGGCGGCCTTGTCGGCCAGGGGCGAGAGCACTTCTTCGACGCCCAGCTTTTCGTAGCGCCACTGGTCGGTGTGCGCGTAGAAGAAGCTGGTGGAGTTCTGCTGGCGCGGCGGGCGGATCCAGTCCAGCGCAAAGGCCAGCGCCGTCCAGCCCGTTTGCGGGCGCAGCTTTTCCTGGCCCACGTAGTGCGACCAGCCGCCGCCCGACTGGCCGATGCAGCCGCACATCATCAGCATGTTGATGATGCCCCGGTAGTTCATGTCGCAGTGGTACCAGTGGTTCATGGCCGCGCCGATGATGACCATGGACTTGCCGTGCGTCTTGTCGGCGTTGTCGGCGAACTGGCGGGCAATGGCGATGATCTGCTCGCGCGGCACGCCGGTGATCGGCTCCTGCCAGGCCGGGGTGTAGGGGGCGTTGGCATCGTAGCCGCCGTCGGCACCCTCGCCTTCCAGGCCGCGATGCACGCCGTAGTTGGCCACTTGCAGGTCGAAAACCGTCGCTACTGCCACACGGCCGGCCACGCCTTCGCCGTTCAAATCCAGGTAAGTGACGGGCACGCGGCGCACCATCACGTCGTCGCCCTGGTCGTTGGCATTGAAGTTGGGGGTGTCGATACCGCCGAAGTAGGGGAAGGCCACATCGGCGATCTCGTGCGCCTGGGCACCGTCCTCCAGCACCGAGAGCTTGAGTTTGACGGTGTTGCCGTCGCGGGCGTCCTTGTTCTCCAGGTTCCACAGCCCCTGGTCGGGGCCGCCTTCCGGCCCCCAGCGGAAGCCGATGGAGCCGTTGGGCAGCGCCACCTGGCCCGCCGCGTCGTAGGCCACGGTTTTCCAGTCCGGGTGGTTGGTCTGGCCCAGCTGGCCCTCGAAATCGCTGGCCCGCACGTAGCGGCCCGGCACCTTGACCACGCGGCCATCGGGCAGGGTTTTGTCTTCCAGCACGACCAGCAGCGGCAGGTCGGTCAGGCGACGGGCGTAGTCGTCAAAATAGGCCGAGCGCTTGTCGAAGTAAAACTCTTTCAGGATGACGTGGCCCATGGCCATGGCCACCGCCGCATCCGTGCCCTGCTTGGGGTGCAGCCACAGGTCGGCCAGCTTGGCGACTTCCGAATAATCGGGCGTCACCGCCACCACCTTGGCCCCCTTATAGCGCACCTCGGTGAAGAAGTGGGCATCCGGCGTGCGCGTCTGCGGCACGTTGGAACCCCAGGCGATGATGAAGTTGGAGTTGTACCAGTCGGCGCTTTCCGGCACATCGGTCTGCTCGCCCCACACCTGCGGGCTGGACGGCGGCAGGTCGCAGTACCAGTCGTAGAAGCTCATCGGCACGCCGCCGATCAGGTTCAGGTAGCGGCTGCCGGCGGCGTAGGAGATCATCGACATCGCCGGGATGGGCGAGAAGCCGATGATGCGGTCCGGCCCGTACTGCTTGATGGTGTAGACGTTGGCCGCCGCGATCATCTGGTTCACTTCGTCCCACGTGGAACGCACGAAGCCGCCCAGGCCGCGCTGCTTTTGCCATTCCTCGCGGGCTTCCTGGTTCTGCACGATGGCGGCCCAGGCATCGACCGGGCTTTTCGCCACCGCCAGCGCCGCCCGCCAGTGCTTGAGCAGGCGCCCGCGCACCATGGGGTATTTCACGCGGTTGGCCGAATACAGGTACCAGGAGTAGGACGCGCCCCGGGCGCAGCCGCGCGGCTCGTGGTTGGGCAGGTCGGGGCGGGTGCGGGGGTAGTCGGTCTGCTGGGTTTCCCAGGTAACGATGCCGCCCTTGACGTAGATCTTCCACGAGCAGGAACCCGTGCAGTTCACCCCGTGGGTGGAGCGCACGATCTTGTCGTGCGCCCAGCGGTCGCGGTAGGCGTTTTCCCAAGTGCGGTCTTCGCCATTGGTCTGGCCGTGGCCATCGGCAAAGCTTTCCCGTGGCTGAGAGAAATAGGTCAGGCGATCAAGCAAATGACTCATGGAGTGCTCCTTGAAAATCTAGAAATTGAGTGAGAGGCATCAGCAGGGCATCTCGGCGTTCTTGCGGGTGTAGTACCACCAGGTCACGGCCACGCACAGCAGGTAAAAGGCGACGAACATCCACAGCGCAAACTCCGGCCCGCCGGTCGCCTCGATCGAGCTGCCGTAGCTCTTGGGGATGAAAAAGCCCCCGTAGGCACCCAGCGCCCCGGCAAAGCCGACGGCGGCAGCGCCTTCGGTATTGCCTTCCTTGATGGCCTGGGCCTTGGCGGCGTCATCCCTGCCGGCCACGGCCCGCAGTTTCTGGGTGAGGAAGATCACGGGGATCATGCGGAAGGTGGAGCCATTGCCCACCCCGGTGGTGCAGAACAGCACCAGGAACATGAGGAAGAAGCCCATGAAGCTGCCCTCCTGCGGGCCGAACGGCAGGGCGTAGCCGGTGGCCCCCTTGGGCAGGAAATACAGCACGCCCAGCACGGCCAGGGCCATGACGGCGAAGTTCCAGAAAGTCACCACGCCGCCGCCGATCTTGTCGGCCAGCCAGCCGCCAAAAGGCCGCGACAACGCACCGACCAGCGGCCCCATCCAGGCGTAGGCCAGGGGGTTGATGCCGGGGAACAGTGCCTTCATGAGCAGCGGGAAACCGGCGGCAAAACCGATGAAGGAGCCGAAGGTGCCCAGATAGAGCACGCACATCAGCCAGTTGTGCTTGTTCCGGAAAATCGTCGCCTGCGCCGCGAAGCTGGCCTTGGCATCCGCAATGTCGTGCATCCCGAACCAGGCTGCCACGGCGGCAATTGCGATCCATGGCACCCAGATGAAGGCGGCGTTCTGCGCCCAGACGTGCTGCGGCTCGCCGTTGCGGATCATCACCTGGGCATCGCCGCCCAGCACGCCGAAGATGCCCAGCGAGATCACCAGCGGGCTGAGGAACTGCACCACCGACACGCCCAGGTTGCCCAGCCCCGCGTTCACGCCCAGGGCCGAGCCTTTGCGCTCCTTGGGGAAGAAGAAGCTGATGTTCGACATGCTGGAGCTGAAATTGCCCCCGCCAAAGCCGCACAGCAACGCCAGGATGAGCATGGTGGGGTAGCTGGTGGTGGGGTCCTGGATGGCGAAACCGATGCCCAGCATGGGAATCAGCAGCGAAGCGGTGGACAGTGCCGTCCAGCGCCGCCCGCCCACGATGGGCACCATGAAGGAGTAGAAGATGCGCAGCGTCGCCCCCGACAGTGCCGGGGCGGCAGCCAGCCAGAACAGCTGGTTGGTCGAATACTTGAAGCCCAGCGCCGGCAGGTTCACCGCCACCACGCTCCAGACCTGCCAGACGGCAAAGGCCAGGAACAGCGCGGGCACGGAAATCCACAGGTTGAGCTTGGCAATCGCCTCGCCCTCGCGCTCCCAGAAAGCTTTGTCCTCGGGCGTCCATAAGGTGAGCATCCGCCCCTGGTGTCCAGCGGGCCGGGAAGATGGTGTGGAAGTCATGGGAAGCAAGCTCCTGACAAGGGCATTAGTGGGAGGACTGACCGTCACGGGCGGTCAGAAGATCGGTGCGGCGCACCTCGGTGAAATACATCCAGATCAGGGATACCCACACCACGCCATACATCAGCATGAAGGCGCTGGAGCGCACGCCCGTCCAGTCGAGCAGGGCGCCAAACATGATCGGCAGCACAAACCCGCCCAGCCCCCCGGCCAGCCCCACGACGCCGCTGATCGCGCCGATGTTGCCGGGGTAGTCGTCGCTGATGTACTTGAACACGCTGGCCTTGCCAAAGGCCATGGCCACCCCCAGCACGGCCATGATGGCGGTGAAGGCGTAGACGTTCAGCCCGAAATGGAAGGTGGTGCTGCCGGTGACGGTCTGGATGGTGAAATCGGTCTGCGGGTAGGACAGCAGGAACAGGCAGATCCAGCACACCCACATCACCCACCACGTCACGCTGTGGGCACCGTATTTGTCCGACAGCACGCCGCCGATGGCCCGCAGCACCCCGCCCGGCAGCGAGAAGCACGCCGCCAGCAGGGCCGCGACGCGGATGTCCAGCCCGTACTCGCCCACGTAGTACTGCACCATCCACAGCGCCAGCGCCACGTAGCCGCCGAAGACGATGCTGTAGTACTGGCAGTACTTGAGCACGCGCGGGTCTTTCAGGGTTTTGAGCTGGTCGGTGAACTTGACGTTGCTCGGCACCAGGTGGCGCGGATCGCTGTGGCTCATCAGCCAGAACACCACCAGCGCCACCAGCATGATGGCGGCGTAGACGTGCGGCACGGCCTGCCAGCCAAACGCCACCAGAATCACCGGGGCCACGAATTTATTCACCGCCGCGCCCGAGTTGCCGGCACCGAACACGCCCATGGCCATGCCCTGGCGCTCCTTGGGGAACCAGCGGGCCACGTAGGGCGTGCCCACCGAAAAAGTCCCCCCGGCCAGCCCCAGCAGCAGGCCGATGATCAGGAACTGCCAGTACTGCGTGGCCCAGGAGATGGCCCAGATGGCCGGGATGGTCACGGCCAGCAGCACGGCCATGACGATGCGCCCGCCGAACCTGTCCGTCCAGATGCCCAGGGGTACGCGAATGAGGGAGCCGCTCAACACCGGCATGGCCATGAGCAGGCCGAATTCGGTGGCGTTCAGGTCAAGCATCTGCTTGATCGGAATGCCCACCACGGCAAACATCATCCAGACCATGAAACACACGGTGAACGCCAGGGTGCTGGCAATCAGCACCGACCAAGCCTGGCGGCTATAGCGCTCTGCGCTGACAGAGGAAGAAGGGGCGGAGGCCATTGCAAAAATCCTGAAGCTGCAATGGTGTCGATCCTCCCCGTTCGCCCCGGCCCTGCCTATCCGCCAGTGGGGCTAAAACGCAAGGCAGAAGAACGATGGTGCGGGCAATGCCCTAGTTCCAAAGGAGTAGTCCCTGGAAACACTATCCAATATAAAAATAGCTATTCCCGCATGAAAACAAACGATTTCAGATCAAAAATGATATGAAATCCTTTATTCATCAGTGGTAAAAGCTATCAATTATTCGCCGCGCATGCGATCCGAGGCATACACCGCCGCCTGCACGCGCGAGCTCAGGCCCAGCTTGCGCAGGATGTGCTGCACGTGAATCTTCACCGTGGTTTCGGCAATGTCCAGCCGCCGGGCGATTTCCTTGTTGCTCGCGCCCTGGGCAATTTCGCGCAGCACGTCTTCCTCGCGTGGGGACAGGGGGGAGGCCTCGGCGGCGCTCTCCTCCTGCGGGACGGGTTCCGGCTCCGGGGCGCCCTGGCTCTGGAAGGCGGCCACCAGCTTGCCCATCATCTCGGGGCTGACCACCGGCTCGCCCCGCGCAGCGCGGTGGATGGCTTCAAAGAGCAGATCGCCGTCCATGGTCTTGAGCAAATAGCCCTGCGCCCCGTTGCGCAGCGCCGTGGCCAGGTCCTGCCCGTCTTCGCTCACGGTCAGCATCACCACCCGGCTGGCCGGGCTGGCCCGGCGCAGGCTGGCGATGGCGTCCACCCCCAGCACGCCGGGCAGGTGGTTGTCCAGCAGGATGACCTGGGGTTGCAGCACGGGCACCTGGCGCAGGGCCTGCCCGGCGTCGCTGGCATCGCCGATCACCTGCAGCCCGGCATCCTGGCCGATCAGGGCGATCAGCCCCCGGCGGAACAGGGTGTGGTCATCAACGACAAAAACGGTGATCGGCCGAAGGCCGGTGGTGGTAGCAGGCATGGTGGTCAAAGCGTGTCGTCGAGGGACGAAAAAGGGGATAGCTGCAAGCGCACGGTCGTCCCCGTTCCCGGGCTGGAAAGGATCTGCAAATCAGCCTGGATACGCGCTGCACGCTCCTGCATGATGCCCAGGCCGACGTGCAGGGAGTCGGGCGCGACTTCTTGCGAGGCAAAACCGCAGCCATTATCGGCAATGGTGAAGCTCCACACCGGGTGGCGCTGCACGCTGAGGGTGACCTGTGTGGCCTCGGCGTGCTTGCGGATGTTGGACAGCGCCTCCTGCACGATGTGCAGCACCTGCACCTGTACGTCCGGGGGCAGGGGCAGGCCTTCCGGCCCCCCCATGATGAGCGCCCCTTTCAAGCCCGTCTGGTGCTCGAACTTCGAGAGGGTGGAGCGCAAGGCGTTGGCGATGTCCTCGTCGCTGGTGCGGGTGCGAAAGTGCACCAGCAGCTCGCGCACGTCGGCGTAGCACTCGCGCACGCCCACTTCCAGCTCGGCCAGGCTGCGCTCGCGGGCGGCGGCATTGTCCTTGGCGATCGCATCGCGCAGCAGTTGCGTCTGGATTTTCAGGAAGGCCAGCGACTGGGCGATGGAATCGTGCAGTTCGCGGGCAATCATGCTGCGCTCCTGGGCCACGGCGGCCTCGCGCTCCAGGGCGGTGACGCGCAGGCTCTCCATGGCGCTGGCCAGGTGCTCGGCCATGGCGGTGAGCAGGGCATGGGTTTCCGGGGTCAGCACCCGCTCTTCACGAAAATACAGGTTCACCTCCCCCAGCAGGCGCTGCTGGTGGCGCAGGGGCACGCCCACCAGCGTGGCGTAGCCCGCTTCGCGGCAATGCGGCAGGGCCATGGTGTCCTCGGCGTTCAGGCGCACGACCCGTGCCCTGGCCCCTTCCTGCGGCGGGGCGCACAGGCAGGCCCCCGTCGGCAGGCAGTATTCCTGGCTGCTCAGGGCCTGGGGCAGCCCCTCGCTGGCCAGCAGCACGTAGCGCTCGTTGGCCTCGTCCGACCAGCGCACGGCCACGGCATCGGCCTGGACGCTGGCCCGCACCTGGTGGACAAAGCCCTGGGCCAGGGCCTGCAGGCTGTCGGCCTCGGCCATCTGGGCGCTGACGGTATACAGGGCCTGGAGCTGGGCGTGCTGCGCTTCCAGGCTGGCGGTTTTCTCGCGCACCTTGAATTCGAGGTTCTCCCGGGCCGCCTGCAGCGAGGCCGCCATCAGGTTGAAGCCCGACGCCACGCGGCCAAACTCCCCGCCCGTCTCCAGCTGCAGCCGCGTCTGCAACCGCCCTTGCCGGATGCGGGCAATGCCATCCTCCAGGCGTTCCAGGGGGTAGAGCACCTCCCAGTAGCTCATCATCCAGAACACGATGGTCGCCCCGATCACCAGCGCCACCATCATCAACTGGAACAGGTGCAGGCCCGCCGTCCAGCGCACCATTTCCCGCTCCAGGAGCGTGACCAGATCGTCGATCACCTGCACCAGCGCGTCGCCCTGGGCGCGGAACTCGGGCAGCGAGGCCCGGCCCTCCATGGCGGACAGCCGCTGCCAGCCTTGCTCGATCTGCGCAAACTGCGTGCGCAACTGCGGCGTCCACAAGATCAGCAGGGGGCGGGAGGGGTCGCCATCGCGCAGCAACTGCATGCTGGCGCCGAAGCGTTCGTTGCCCTGGGCGAGCAGGTGCTGCTCATGGTTCTGGTAGGACAACTGCATCCGGAACACCTGCATCCGCAGGCGCCCGGCCTCGTTCACCGCCGCTGCGCCGCCTTCGAGCTTCCAGGTCACCCACAGGGTCAGGCCGACCGACACCAGCCCGACCAGGAGAAAAGCCAGACTCAAGACCTTGATCTTGGTGGACAGGGATTGCGTGCGGAACATAAGCAGGTTCGGAGTAGTGGCATCACAAGGGTATTCCCCAGGATTGTCGCCAGGATCGGGGCTGTCGCCCAGGAGAAACCGGGCTGTGCCAGATTTCGATAAGCTATGTATACAAATTTGTATGCAAAAAATTCCGCGAGGAATTTATAGTCAAAAACGTCCGCTTCCGGGCAGCCTGAAACAACCGAATCCGGGTTGCCCCGCACCGTATTTTTTCAAGAGCTTCATCCATGAAGCCAAGGAGACATCATGACCCAAGCCACCGCCGCTGTCGCGGCTGCCGACGTTGCGGCTGCCCCGGCCCCGACCACCGAGCGCCCCGAGGACGAGAACCTGGGCTTTGGCCCGAACCTGGTCTACGGCATGCAGCACGTGCTGACCATGTACGGCGGCATCGTCGCCGTACCGCTGATTGTGGCCGAAGCGGCGGGCATGTCCGCCGCCGACGCCAGCCTGTTGATTACCGCCTGCCTGTTCATGGGCGGCATCGCCACGCTGCTGCAGACGCTGGGCCTTCCCTTCTTCGGCAGCAGGCTGCCGCTGGTGCAGGGCGTCTCGTTCGCGGGCGTGGCCACCATGGTCAGCATCCTGCAGACCGGCGGCGGCATCCAGGGCGTGCTGGGGGCGGTGGCCGCCGCCTCGGTGCTGGGGCTGATCGTGGCGCCGGTGTTCTCCAAGGTCACCAAGTTCTTCCCGCCGCTGGTCAATGGCTGCGTGATCACGGTCATCGGCCTGTCGCTGATGCCGGTGTGCGCCAACTGGGCCATGGGCGGGCGCCCCGGCCTGCCGGACTACGGCAGCGTGGAGAACGTCACCCTGGCCGGCATCACGCTGCTGACGGTGCTGCTGCTGTCCAAGCTGGGCAACGCGGCGATTTCGCGCCTGTCGATCCTGCTGGCCATCGTCATCGGCACCTTCATCGCCGTGCTGATGGGCAAGAGCGATTTTTCCAACGTCGGCCAGGGCGCATGGTTCGCGGTGCCGCAGCCGCTGTATTTCGGGATGCCCACCTTCAGCATGGCATCCACCCTGTCGATGTTCATCGTGATCCTGGTGATTCTGGTCGAGACCTCGGCGGACGTGCTGGCCGTGGGCGACATCGTGGGCACCCCGGTGAACTCGCGCCGCCTGGGCGACGGGCTGCGGGCAGACATGCTCTCCAGCATCGTCGCGCCGTTCTTCGGCGCCTTCACGCAAAGCGCGTTTGCCCAGAACGTCGGGCTGGTGGCCGTCACCGGCGTCAAGAGCCGCTACGTGGTCGCCTTCAGCGGGCTGATCCTGATCGCCCTGGGCGTGCTGCCCATCATGGGCCGCATCGTCGCCTGCGTGCCGCCGTCGGTGCTGGGCGGCGCGGGGCTGGTGCTGTTCGGCACGGTGGCGGCCAGCGGCATCCGCACGCTGTCCAAGGTGGACTACCACAACAACATGAACATGATCATCGTCGCCACCGCCATCGGCGCGGGCCTGCTGCCGGTGGTCGCGCCCAAGTTCTACGCGCAGTTCCCGCAATGGTTCGCCACCATCTTCCACTCCGGCATCAGCGGCGCGGCGGTGGTGGCGATCGGCCTGAACCTGCTGTTCAACCACTTCAAGCAGGGCAACTCCGACCAGCAATCGGTGTTCGTGGCCGCCTCGGAACGGCGCCTGACCCAGCACGTGCTGGACAGCCTGAACGATGGCGACCAGGTGATCGACGGCAAGCTGTACGACAAGAACGGGAATGTGGTGCCGGTGATCCGCAGTGGCGGCGGGCACGAACACTGATTGAAAAAACACTGGACACCCGCCTGCGCGGGTGTGACGGCAGGGAAGGCGTCGTATTAAAAACAAAAGCTTTTACCGCTTGAATCCATTCAATTTCAGTATGTTTAGTATTTGAAATTCAATAGATTCATGTGAAAGCAGCTCTTACTAAAGTAGCACTCCCCAGCCCCCCGGCCCCGGCAATCGCCGCCAGCGCCCGCTGCCCCGGTTGCAGTTGCGCCAGTGCCTGCACCAGGGCAATCGCCCCCGATGCCC
>CABIIJ010000069.1 GCA_902175065.1 uncultured Comamonas sp.
CCGTCCGCCACCAGTACGAAGACCTGCTGCGCCACGTCTATTTTCACGGCGCGGACAAAGGCGACCGCACCGGCACCGGCACCAAAAGCGTGTTCGGCCACCAGATGCGCTTTGACCTGTCCGAAGGCTTCCCGCTGGTCACGACCAAGAAAGTCCACCTCAAAAGCATCATCCTGGAGCTGCTGTGGTTCCTGCGCGGCGACAGCAACGTGCGCTGGCTGCAGGAGCGCGGCTGCACCATCTGGGACGAATGGGCCGCCGAGGACGGCAGCCTCGGCCCCGTCTACGGCGTGCAGTGGCGCAGCTGGCCCACGCCCGGCGGCGGGCACATCGACCAGATCCAGCAGGTCATCGACACCCTGAAAACCAACCCGGACAGCCGCCGCATCCTGGTCAGCGCCTGGAACGTGGCCGAACTCGACCAGATGGCGCTCATGCCCTGCCACGCACTGTTCCAGTTCTACGTGGCGGGCGGCAAACTGAGCTGCCAGCTCTACCAGCGCAGCGCCGACATCTTCCTGGGCGTGCCCTTCAACATTGCGTCCTACGCCCTGCTCACCCACATGCTGGCGCAGCAGTGCGACCTGCAGGTAGGCGACTTCATCTGGACCGGCGGCGACTGCCACCTCTACAACAACCACATGGAACAGGTGCAGGCCCAACTGGCCCGCGCCCCCTACCCCTACCCGACGCTGCACATCGCACGGCGGCCCGGGAGCCTGTTCGACTACACGCTGGAAGACTTCGAGGTGCGCGACTACCGGCACCACAGCCCGATCAAAGCACCCGTCGCCGTTTGATGATTCATAAAACAGAGCTGTTCCCGGTGATATACAAACGATTTCAGAGATAAAACCATCTGAAAACCTTGTATAAAAAGCGGGAACAGCTATTTTTATTAAAGAACACCCCCGCCATGCCCATCTGCCTGATTTACGCCCAAGCCGCCAACGGAGTGATTGGCAAGGACGGCACCATGCCCTGGCACCTGCCGGAAGACCTGGCGCACTTCCGCCAGCAGACCCAGGGCGCAGCCGTCGTCATGGGCCGCACCACCTGGGACAGCCTGCCCCCGCGCTTTCGCCCCCTGCCCGGGCGCACCAACATCGTCGTCACCCGCAACCCCGCCTGGCAGGCGGCAGGGGCCACCGTGGCCCACAGCCTGCCCGCAGCGCTGGCCGAAGCGGCCCGGCACAGCGCCACCGTCTGGGTCATCGGCGGGGCGCAAATCTACACCCAGGCGCTGCCGCTGGCCGATGCCGTGGCCGTCACCCACATCCACCAGGACTTCGACGGCGATGCCTTCGCCCCCACCCTCGGCCCCGAATGGCAGGCCGTGCAGCGCCACGACACCACCAGCGCCCAGGGCCTGGCCCTGAGCTTCGTGCGCTACGAACGCCGGAATCGGCCGGAAACTAGAGGAAACCCCTAGCCCTTTTGCTTAATCCCCATTTCCCACAGAGGCTGAAAAAAGGGTATGCTGCACTGCAACATTAACCCATACGGGGCCTCACCATGAGCCTGATACAACCTCTGCCCCCTGGGCCGCTGGATATCGTTGGTGACATCCACGGCGAACAGGAAGCGCTACTGCAGCTGCTGCGCCACCTCGGCTACGACGTCCGGGGCAACCACCCCCAGGGGCGTACCCTGGTGTTTCTGGGCGATTTCGTCGATCGCGGCCCCGACAGCCCGGGCGTCGTCGGCATCGTCCACCAGCTGGTGCGTACCGGCAAGGCCGTGGCCATTGCCGGCAACCACGAAATCAACCTGCTGCGCAACGACCCCAAGGATGGCTCGGGCTGGTTCTTCGACGCCCGCCTGCAAAGCGACCTGCGCAAATACCCCGGCTTTGCCCGCCCGCACGATCCGGTGGAGCGCAGCGCCATCGTGCACTTTCTGCGCGACCTGCCCGTGGCGCTGGAGCGCGAGGACCTGCGCATCGTCCACGCCGCCTGGAGCGCCGGGGCCGTGGAGCAGGCCCGCCGCAAGCCCCTGGGCGGCCTGCGTGCCGCCTACGACACCTGGGAAGCCCAGGCCGCGCAAGCCGCACAGGAGCAACGCATCACCGAACGCATGGCGCAAGAGCGCCAGCACTGGCCGCACAACCTGGAAGACGGTGAACGCCGCCCGCCCTTCCTGCAGGCACATTGCGACAACGAACTCAACAAATCCAGCTTCAACCCCCTCAAAGTGCTCACCTGCGGGCTGGAAGACCCGGCAACCGCCCCCTTCTTCGCCGGCAACAAATGGCGCTTCGTGCAGCGCCAGGCATGGTGGGAGCACTACACCGACGCCACCCCGGTCATCGTCGGCCACTACTGGCGCAGCATCGAACCGCACCACGCCACCCAGGAGGGGCTGTTTGCCGACATCGCCCCCTTTGCCTGGCACGGCCAGCGGCGCAACGTGTTCTGCGTGGACTACTCGGTCGGCGCCCGCGCCCAGGCCCGCAAGAACGGCAGCACCACCCAGGGCTTCAAACTGGCGGCGCTGCGCTGGCCGGAGCGCGTGCTGATGTTCGACGACGGCCGCCAGCAGCCTACCCAGGGCTTCATGCAAATGCCCGCTGCCCCCGGGCCTGCGCAAAGCGTTCAGGCACTGGACAAGGGACTGAACAAAAGATCCACATTAAATATAGGTTTCCTGCCCCAGATCATGGCCTCCTGAAAACAGATGCAGTACAACGGCGCGGTACTGCATCCTGAAGGAAACCCCATGCACCCCGAAACCGCCACCGAGCTGACCACCGAACAACTGCAAGCCACCAACGACCAGGATCTGGTCAAGCACATCCTGTCCCGCTACCACGCCGTACACCGCGAACAGCTACCCGAACTCATCCGCCTGGCGCAGAAAGTCGAATCCGTCCACGCCAGCAGCGGCAACTGCCCGCACGGCCTGGCCGACTGCCTGCAAGGCCTCGCGCAAGAGCTGGATGCGCACATGCGCAAGGAGGAAATGGTGCTCTTCCCCCTCATCTCCCGGGGCCAGGGCGCCATGGCCGCCATGCCCATCAACGTCATGCGCATGGAGCACGAGGAGCACGGCGCCGAACTACAACGGCTGGCAGCCTTGACCCACGACATCACCACCCCGGAAGGCGCCTGTACCACCTGGCGCAACCTGTACCAGGGCCTGCGCCAATTCCGCGACGACCTGCTGGCGCACATCGACACGGAAAACAACATCCTGTTCGAGCGCTTTGCGCCCACGCATTAAACCTTGGCGCGTTCATCCATAAAAAAACCCGCTGGTGCAGGCCAGCGGGTTGGATGTTGCGGTTAATTTGGCCTATGCCAAGGCTCAGGCCGCGAAGTTGGCCTGGGCAAAGTCCCAGTTGGCCAGATGGTTCAGAAACACTTCGACGAACTTGGGACGCGCATTGCGATAGTCGATGTAGTAGGCGTGCTCCCAGACGTCCACGGTGAGCAAGGCCTTGTCCGCAGTGGTCAACGGCGTGCCGGCAGGGCCGGTATTGACGATGTCGACGCTGCCGTCGGCCTTTTTCACCAGCCACGTCCAGCCCGAGCCGAAGTTGCCCACGGCGGATTTGGTGAACTCTTCCTTGAACTTGTCAAAGCTGCCCCACTTGGCGTTGATGGCGTCCAGCAGGGCGCCGGTGGGTGCGCCGCCGCCATTGGGCTTCATGCAGTTCCAGAAGAAGGTGTGGTTCCAGATTTGCGCCGCATTGTTGTAGATGCCGCCAGAGGACTTCTTCACGATCTCCTCCAGGCCCATGCTTTCAAACTCGGTGCCTTTTTGCAGGTTGTTCAGGTTCACCACATAGGCGTTGTGGTGCTTGCCGTGGTGGAACTCCAACGTTTCCTGGCTGTAGTGGGGAGCCAGGGCATCGATGGCATAGGGCAGAGCGGGCAGGGTATGTTCCATGGTGTTTCCTCTTGGTGGTTATTCCATCTCCAGATCAATGGATTACTTTGTCGGCTTCGCTGGCCTTACGTCAGTAATGTCTGCGCTTCGCCTTCGCGTACCCTGTTGATCTGGAAACGGAAAAGATGTTGTGGGAAGAATTCCGGGCGTTCCTTGGGCTAGGCATCGCACAAAAGCAGTTTGTTTGATGCAGCGCAAAAAATCGCCACAGGACTGATTGTAGGGACAAGCGCATTTTCTGACAGGCACGTCCGGCAGATCGCCCTGCCATTATTGCCGTTAGAACCTCTCAGCGCGAAGGGGTGCGGGATGCGGATCGGGATGAGCTGCAAGGCGCAAACCGCAGCCATAGCGGTGCTATGGCGAGAATTTGCAACGCCGCAGAGCGCCCGAGGCCGCGACTGCACACCCGCGTGGAGATCGTAAACAGGTTCTTACAACAGGCGGGGGGGCACCACGGTCAAATCCAGACGGCCATCGGCCAGTTGCGCCTGCAAGGCCGTACCGACCGGCGCACAGCGGATCGAAGACACCACCTGCCCTTGCGGCGTCGCCAGCCAGGCAAAGCCGCGCTGCAGCACCTGCTCGGGGTTGAGCAGCTCCAGCCGCTGCGTCAGCAAGGCCAGATGCTGGCGGCGCTGTTGCAGCTGGCGCTGGAAGTTTTGTAAAAAATCCGCCGTCAGCGCTTGCTGCTTCAGCGCTGTTTGCTTCATTTTCGATTGCATGACAGCCGTCATTTGCTGGCCCTGGCGCTGGCACAACAAGCGCTGGGCCTGCACCCACTGGCGCGGCTGGCCCAGGCGCAGCGCCAGCTTGTCCAGCCACTGCTGCTGGCTTTGCAGGCGCTGCTGCTGCAAGCGCCCGATGCGCTCCTGCCAGACCTGGAGCTGGCGCAGACAGTCCGCCCGCGCCGGGGCCACCAGCTCGGCCGCTGCCGTGGGCGTCGGCGCCCGCAGGTCGGCACAAAAGTCGGCAATGGTGAAATCGGTTTCATGCCCCACCCCGCTGATCAGCGGCACCGGACTTTGCACGATGGTGCGGGCCAGGGTTTCGTCGTTGAACGCCCACAGGTCTTCCATCGCCCCGCCGCCGCGCACCAGCAGAATGGCGTCGATCTGCGGCCATGCCCCCGGCTGCTGCGCCCGGGCATACAACTGCTGCAAGGCCGCCACCAGCGAAGCTGGCGCCTGCTCCCCCTGCACCAGCGCTGGCGCCAGTACCACCGGTACATGCGGCGCCCGGCGCTGCAGTGCGGTCGCCACATCGTGCAGTGCCGCCGCCCCCAGCGAGGTCACCACGCCAATGCCCCGGGGCATGGCCGGCAGCGGGCGCTTGCGCTGCGCATCGAACAGGCCCTGCGCCTGCAGGCGCTCCTTGAGGCGCAGGAACTGCTCCATCCAGTTGCCCTGGCCCGCACGCTGCATTTTGTCAACGATGAGCTGCAAATCACCCCGTTGCTCGTAAACGCCCAGTTGCCCCTGCAGCTCGACCAGATCGCCATCGCGCGGGGCAAAATCCAGCCCCTGCGCCGCCCGGCGAAACATGGCGCAGCGCAACTGCCCGCTGGCATCCTTGATGGAAAAATAGCAATGCCCGCTGGCCGCCCGGGAGAAACCGGCGATTTCGCCACGCACACGCACCGGATTGAAACGCGCCTGCAAACTATCGGCAATGGCGCGGCACAGGGCACCAACGCCCCAGACGGGGATGGCTGGCGCAGTGGCCAGGGAAGCTTCAAACATAACGAACCGCTCAAGAACGGCATCCGGCCTGCGTATCTGTTCATAAGAACCTGCTCAAAGTCTTCAAAAATACTTTTTTGCCCACGACCTCTCCTTCGTCATTCCCGCGAAAGCGGGAATCCAGTAGCGGCCTTGCCTTGATCGCTACCGCGCCCATCGCCAACGCCGTTACTGGACACCCGCCTGCGCGGGTGTGACGGAGGGTAAGGATGGGGCGACGAAGAGAAGCAGGTGTGGCACAGGAGACTTCGAACAGGTTCCAAGACCATGAACAGGTTCCAAGCAAGCCGGATTGCCTAGGTGATAATCAGCGGCTGATTTTCACCCACCCCGCTCGGAGAGAAACAAGTTGCTGACCATCATCCAAGCCGCTGGCTGGCCTATCTGGCCACTGATTGCATGTTCCATCCTGGCCCTGGCGCTCATCGTTGAGCGCTTTATTTCGCTCAAGACCAGCAAGGTTGCTCCCGACAATCTGGTGCAGGAAGCCATCTCCGTCTCCCGCCAGGGCGTGCCCAGCGCACAAGTGATCGAGCAACTGGCGCAAAACAGCGCCCTGGGCGCCGTACTGGCCAACGGCCTGCAAGCCCTGGGCCAGACCCGCGACGAGGAACAGCTGCGAGCCCAGATGGAAGCCGCCGGCCGCGCTGCCGCGCACAAGCTGGAGCGCTACCTGGGCGCCCTGGCCACGATTGCCTCGGCAGCGCCGCTGCTGGGCCTGCTGGGCACCGTCATCGGCATGATCGAGATTTTCGGCTCCCAGGCCGGCGGCGGCGCCGTGGGCAGCGGCAACCCGGCGCAACTGGCGCACGGCATTTCGATCGCGCTGTACAACACCGCCTTCGGCCTGATCGTCGCCATTCCGGCACTGATCTTCTGGCGCTACTTCCGCGCCCGGGTCGACGGCTATCTGCTGCAGCTGGAGCTGGCCAGCGAGCAATTCCTGCACCACCTGCTGCAGCTGCGCCGCTGATCCACCGCCTGCCGGAGAGCGCCCCATGGCCATGAACTTTCGCAAGCACCGCACCGAGGAGCCGGAGATCAACCTGATCCCCTTCATCGACGTGCTGCTGGTGATCCTCATCTTCCTGATGCTGACCACCACCTACAGCAAATTCACCGAGCTGGAGCTGACCCTGCCCAGCGCCGACACCGAGCAACTGCGCGACCGCCCCAAGGAGGTCATCGTCAGCATTGCCGCCGATGGCCGCTACGCCATCGGCAAGGCCGAGTTGCAGGATCGCAGCGTCGACGGCATCGCCGCCGCCCTCACCAGCCACGCCCCGGCGGGCAAGGACAGCATCGTCATCATCAGTGCCGACGCCAATGCGCCGCACCAGTCGGTCGTCTCGGCCATGGAGGCGGCACGCCGCGCCGGGCTGTCGCAGATCACCTTCGCCACCCAGTCAAGCGCCACCGCCAGCCAGTAGGCGGCAGGCAGCTCGCAGGCCCATTCCCGGGCCTGCGCCCATGCAGGCGCCCCTTTCGAGCGCATTTTTCCCCACCGATGACTTTTTCGCCCCCTCCTTCCCCGGCCTCGCCCGACGGCATCCGCGCCCTGTGGCTGCGCCGGGGGCTGGGGGCACGGCTGCTGTGGCCGCTGTCGCAGGTCTACAACGGCCTGCAGGGCTGGAACGCCCGGCGCCAGCGCCGACGCCAGCAAAGTGCCGGGGTGCCGGTGATCGTCGTCGGCAACGTGATTGCCGGCGGCGCGGGCAAAACCCCGGTGACCCAGGCCGTGGTCGCCCATTTGCAGCGCCAGGGCTGGCAGCCGGGCATCGTCTCGCGCGGCTATGGCCGCACCAGCCGCGATTGCCGCCAGGCGCTGCCGGACAGCCCCGCACACGAAGTGGGCGATGAACCCGCCCTGCTGGCCCGCACCACCGGGGCGCCGGTCTTTGTCGCCGCCCGGCGCATCGACGCCGTCCGCGCCCTGCGGGCCCACTCCCCGCAGGTGGATGTGATCGTCAGCGACGACGGACTGCAACACCTGGCCCTGGCGCGGGACATCGAGCTGTGCGTGTTCAACGACGAGGGCATCGGCAACGGCTGGCTGCTGCCCGCCGGCCCGCTGCGCGAACCCTGGCCGCGCCCCGTCACCGCCACCCTCTACACCGGAGCGCCACCGCAGCCCCTGGGCAGCGCCCCGGCTTTTGCGCTGGAGCGCCAGCTTGCCAGCACCGCCCATAACGGCCTGGGCGAAAGCATTGCGCTGGCCCGCCTTGCCAACCAGCGTGTCGAAGCCATCGCCGCCGTGGCCCGGCCCGCCGCGTTCTTTGCCATGCTGGCCGCGCAAGGCATCGCGCCAGCGGCCACCCAGGCGTTGCCCGACCACGACGATTTCCGGCACTTCACACGCAAACTCGGCAGCGAAACCCCTCTGCTGTGCACCGAAAAGGACGCCGCCAAACTCTGGCGCACCCACCCCAAAGCCTGGGCCGTGCCGCTGCAATTGCAGTTGCCCCCGGCGTTTTGGGATTTGCTCGATGCCCGGCTGGCCGCATTCAGGCCGCTGTAGCCGACTAACATTGCCTTCTCTTTAAATTTAGAAATTCTTTGCAGGAACCGCCATGGACGCCAAACTTCTCGAACTGCTCGTCTGCCCCGTCACCAAAGGGCCGCTCTCCTACGACCGTGACCGCCAGGAACTGCTCTCGCGCAGCGCCCGCCTGGCCTACCCGGTGCGCGACGGCATCCCCATCCTGCTGGAAAACGAAGCCCGCGCCCTGACCGACGAGGAACTGGAAGCGCCCGCAGCATGAGCTTTCACGTCCTGATCCCGGCACGGCTGGCCTCCTCGCGCCTGCCCGACAAACCCCTGGCCGACATTGGCGGCGCCCCCATGGTGGTGCGCGTGGCCCAGCAGGCGCTACGCAGCCGGGCCGCCCAGGTGGTGGTGGCCGCCGACAGCGCCGCCATCGTGCAGGCCTGCGCGGCCCACGGCATCCGCGCCATCCTCACCGACCCCGACCACCCCAGCGGCAGCGATCGCCTGGCCCAGGCCTGCACCCTGCTCGGCCTGGACGGCGACGCCATGGTGGTGAATGTGCAAGGGGATGAACCGCTGATCGACCCGCAGCTCATCGACGCCGTGGCGCAGACGCTGGCCGACAGCCCCCGGGCCAGCATGGGCACCGCCGCCCACCCCCTGGCGAATCTGCAGGAATACCAAAACCCCAACGTGGTGAAAGTGGTGTGCAACGCCCAGGGCCTGGCCCACTACTTCAGCCGCGCCCCCATCCCCTGGCACCGCGACCGGGCCGGCGAGCAGTGGTGGGACAGCAACAGCCCCCATACCAACGGCACCGACGGGTTTGCGCCGCTGCGCCACATCGGCATCTACGCCTACCGGGCCGGTTTCCTGCGCCAGTTCCCCACCCTGGCCCCCGCACCAACCGAACAGGCCGAAGCCCTTGAACAGTTGCGTGCCCTGTGGCACGGCCACGCCATTGCCGTGCATACCACCACGCAAGCCCCCGGCCCCGGCGTCGATACCCCGGAGGATCTGGAGCGGGTGCGCCGCCTGTGGGGCAAGATTTAATTAAAAACAATAGCTACTTCCGCTTGATATATTTGAATTTCATGGGTTTATACACCTGAAATCATTATTCATAGAGTGCAAAAAGCTATGTTTTTTATCAAATCCAGTCCCTGATTCCCCCGGTACTCAGCACGATTGGCGATTGCCAGGGTCACGATGCCATGCGTATTTTGTAAGCGATCGTCGGGTTTGAGCGTGCTATCCTGCACCTTGCCATTGGCATGACCCGCCGCCCGCAGCGGGCATGTTCCTAAAAAATTTCAACACTACACGAGGAAATCCATGAGACTCATTCTGTTGGGCGCTCCCGGCGCCGGCAAGGGCACGCAAGCTGCTTTCATCTGCGAAAAGTTCGGCATCCCGCAAATCTCCACCGGCGACATGCTGCGTGCCGCCGTCAAGGCCGGCACCCCCCTGGGCCTGCAAGCCAAGGCCGTGATGGATGCCGGCCAACTGGTCAGCGACGACCTCATCATCAATCTGGTCAAAGACCGCATCGCCCAGCCCGACTGCGCCAAAGGCTTTCTGTTCGACGGCTTTCCCCGCACCATCCCCCAGGCCGAAGCAATGAAGGCCGCTGGCGTCAAGCTGGACTACGTGCTGGAAATCGACGTGCCCTTCGACGCCATCATCGAACGCATGAGCGGTCGCCGCAGCCACCCTGCCTCGGGCCGCACCTACCACGTCAAGTTCAACCCGCCGAAGGTGGCAGGCCAGGACGACGTAACCGGCGAACCCCTGGTGCAGCGCGACGACGACCAGGAAGAAACCGTGAAAAAGCGCCTGCAGGTCTACAGCGACCAGACCCGTCCGCTGGTCGATTACTACTCCACCTGGGCCAAGGCCGAACCGCAAGCTGCGCCGCAATACCGCGCCATCAGCGGCACCGGCAGCGTCGAGGAAATCACTGCCCGCGCATTCGCTGCCCTGGACGCCTGATCCCCCCACGCGCCCTGTCAGCGCCCGACCAAGCCCCTGCCTGGCAGGGGCTTTTTCATGCCGACAGACAGCGCAGCATCAGGCTGATGCGGGCTTTCAGCGGCGGCAAGGCCGTCACCTCCACATCGTCCTGCCCCGGCGCGGACACCACCTGGCCTTCCGCACAGCGCGTACAGCGCAGCACCTGCACTCCTGCCGCGCGGGCACGCTCCAGCACCGGCAGCCAGGCGGCATGGATGGTGCCATTGCCGGTGCCCGCCACCACCAGCCCCTGCACCCCGGCGGCGACCAAGGCATCGATCCCCTGCGCCCGTGCCCCGGCATGGCTGGTCACCACCTCAACCCAGGGCCAGGGCAAGGCCGGCAGCGCCACCGGCTTTTTCGCCACCCGGGCGACCGGCAAGGCTTGCGCCCAGCGCAGCCGCCCTTCCTCCACCCAGGCCAGGGGGCCGGCGGGGGCCGAGGTGAAGGCATTCACCCGGTAGGCATGGGCCTTGCGCACGGCCAAAGCACCATGCACCTCGCCAGCGGCCACCACCAGCACCGGCTGCCCGGCCCGGGCCTGTGCAGCCGCCCCGGCATCCACCGCACAAGCCAGAGCATCGCGCAAGTTGGCCGGGCCGTCGGCCGACAAGGCACTGGCCGGACGCATGGCGCAGGTCAGCACCACCGGCTTGCCCGCTGGCAGCACGCAGTGCAGGAACCAGGCGGTTTCCTCCAGGGTATCGGTGCCGTGGGTAATGACCAGGGCCGCCACCTGCGGGTCGGACAGCTGGGCAAGACAGGCCTGCGCCAGCGCCAGCCAGTCGCCATCGGTGATGTCCTTGCTGTCCATCTGGCGCAGTTGCTGCGCCTGCACAGCCCAGCCCGTGGGGACGGGAATGCCGCCCAGCAAGTCTTGCGCCGCGATCTGGCCGGCCTGGTAGCCCACGCCCCCCAGGCTCCCCGTCCCGGCAATCGTGCCCCCCATGCCGATCAGCGCGATGGTGTTGGCGTTTTGCATCGTTTCCCCTTGCGTTGGAAAAATAACTGGTTAAAAATACAGTCACTGTATAAAACAACAGGAACACTGTTCATGGCCCTGCCCAAACTCACCGCCCGCCAGCAAGAAATCCTGACGCTGATCCAGACCACCATGACCAGCACCGGCGCACCGCCCACCCGGGCCGAAATTGCCCGCGCCCTGGGCTTCAAATCGGTCAACGCCGCGGAAGAACACTTGAAGGCGCTGGCCCGCAAGGGGGTGATCGAGCTGGTCAGCGGCACCTCGCGCGGCATCCGGCTGCGCCTGCAGGCGGCGCAAGAGCAGGTCACCCAACTGGCCAACACCCTGGTGCTGCCCCTGATTGGCCGCGTGGCGGCTGGCTCGCCGATTCTCGCCCAGGAGCATGTCGATACCACCCACTGCGTCCCCGAAAGCCTGTTCGAGCGCCGTCCCGACTACCTGCTGCGCGTGCGCGGCATGTCGATGCGTGACCTGGGCATCCTGGACGGCGATCTGCTCGCCGTGCAAGCCAGCCGGCAGGCCCGCAGCGGCCAGATCGTGGTGGCCCGGCTGGATGACGAAGTCACCGTCAAGCGCCTGGAACTGACCGCTACCGGCGCCCGGCTGCACCCGGCCAACCCCGATTACCCGGTGATCGAGGTGCACGACGCGGAAAGCTTTGCCATCGAGGGCCTGGCCGTCGGCCTGATCCGTGCCCAGCTTTAAGCGCGTGTCCAAGAAAACATTCCACTGCGGAAACATCCATGCCGACTTACAGCTTTACCCAGTTACCGATCGCCCGGCACCGCGCCGCCAACTAGGCGCAGTTTGCCTGCGTGCGCCTGCACCGCTGCGCCAGCGACCCGGACAACCCGGAGCGCCTGAGCCTGAGCGGCAAGCTCTCGGAAGTGTGCCTGGCGCTGGAGCAGCTGGCAGCCCGCCAAAACCAAATCCGGCGGGCATGAGCCAGCCCCACGCGCAGGGGCTTTAGCGCCCCCTCCTACTTCTTCAGCCCCTGCAGCTTGGCAAAAGCCGAGGCCATGGCCCCTTGCGGGGCGGCGGGTTCGCTACGCCGGGCGGCAGCGCCCCGGCCCGAGGCCTGGAAGCGGTTCTCGCGCGGGCCGTCGCGGCGGGCGGGGGCGGCGTCCAGCTTCATGGTCAGGCTGATGCGCTTGCGCGGCGCGTCCACTTCCAGCACTTTGACTTTGACGATCTGGCCGGTTTTGACGACTTCGCGGGCGTCTTCGACGAATTTGTGGCTCATCTGGCTGACGTGCACCAGCCCGTCCTGGTGGACGCCCAGATCGACAAATGCGCCAAACTGCGCGACGTTGCTGACGGTGCCCTCCAGCACCATGCCTTCGCGCAGGTCGGCAATGTCCTCCACCCCGTCATTGAAGCGGGCCACGACGAAGTCCGGGCGCGGGTCGCGGCCCGGTTTTTCCAGTTCCCCCAGGATGTCACGCACCGTAATGGCACCAAAGCGCTCATCGGCAAACTGCGCGGGCTGGAGTTTTTTCAGCAGTTCGCTGCGGCCCATCAGGGCCTCGATCGGCGTGCCGGTGGTGCGCAGGATGCGCTCGACCACCGGGTAGGTTTCCGGGTGAACGCCGGTCATGTCCAGCGGGTTGTCGCCGCCGCGAATGCGCAAAAAGCCTGCCGCCTGCTCAAAGGTTTTGGGGCCCAACCCGGTGACTTCGAGCAGTTGCTTGCGGCTTTGGAAGCGCCCATGCGCATCGCGCCAGCGCACCACGGATTTGGCGACGGTGCCGGACAGGCCGGACACCCGCGCCAGCAACGGGGCGGAGGCGGTATTCAAATCCACACCGACGGCGTTCACGCAATCCTCGACCACGCTGCCCAACTGGCGGGCCAGATCGCTTTGGTTCACGTCGTGCTGGTATTGGCCGACGCCAATGCTTTTCGGGTCGATCTTGACCAGTTCGGCCAGCGGGTCCTGCAGACGCCGGGCAATGCTGACGGCACCGCGCAGGCTCACGTCCACGTCGGGCAGTTCCTGGCTGGCAAATTCGCTGGCGGAGTAGACGGAGGCACCGGCCTCGCTGACCACTATCTTTTGTAGAGCTGGTAGCGCTTTATCTGCCTGCGTTTGTGCGGCTTTTTGCCACAATTTAATGACATCGGCAGCGAGTTTGTCCGTCTCCCGGCTGGCGGTGCCGTTGCCAATGGCAATCAACTGCACGCCATGGCGCTGCACCAGCGCGGCCAGGGTATGCACGCTGCCGTCCCAATCGCGGCGCGGCTCGTGGGGGTAGACGGTGGCGGTTTCCAGCAGCTTGCCGGTGCTGTCCACCACGGCGACTTTCACGCCAGTACGGATGCCGGGGTCCAGCCCCATGACGGCCCGGGGGCCGGCGGGAGCGGCCAGCAGCAGGTCACGCAGGTTGTCGCCAAATACTTTGATGGCCACGGCCTCGGCGGCTTCGCGCAGGCGGGTAAACAGGTCGCGCTCGACCGACAGGCTCAGTTTCACGCGCCATGTCCAGGTGACGCATTTGCGCAGCAGGTCGTCGCTCTTGCGGCCCTGGTGGCTCCAGCCCAGGTGCAAGGCAATGCGCCCTTCGGCCAAGCTCATCTGGCCGGGGGCGGCTTCTTCGGGCTGCACCAGCTTGGCATCCAGAATCTCCAGGCTGCGGCCCCGAAACACCGCCAGCGCCCGGTGCGAAGGGATGCGGCCAATCGGTTCCTCGTAATCGAAATAGTCGCGGAACTTGGCGACTTCGGCATCCTGCTCGTTCTTGCCGTCCACCAGGCGCGAGCGCAGCAGCCCTTCCTCCCACAGCCACTGGCGCAGGGTTTGCACCAGGGCAGCATCCTCGGCCCAGCGTTCGGACAGGATGTCACGCACGCCGTCCAGCACTGCCTGGGTGGTGGAGAAGTCGGGGCCGGGCTTGCCATCGTCCAGCACCGTCGGGGGCTGGCAAAACGCCTGGGCCTGCACATGGGGATCGAGGGTGGGGTCGGCCAGCAATTGGTCGGCCAGCGGCTCCAGGCCGAACTCTTTGGCAATCTGCCCTTTGGTGCGGCGCTTTTGCTTGAAGGGCAGGTAGATGTCCTCCAGCTCCTGCTTGGTTGCCACCCGGGCAATGGTCAGGCGCAGGGCGTCGGTGAGTTTGCCTTGCTCGTCGATGGCCTTGAGCACCGTGGTGCGCCGCTCGTCCAGCTCGCGCAGGTAGGCCAGGCGCACTTCCAGTTCGCGCAATTGGACATCGTCCAGGCCGCCCGTGGCTTCCTTGCGGTAACGGGCAATGAAGGGCACGGTCGCACCGCCGTCCAGCAATTCCACCGCCGCCGTGACCTGCGGCACCTCCACTTTCAACTCTGCGGCAATTTGCCCAATGATTTTTTGCATGTGCTGTCTGGTGCCCGGAGCCGACGGGAACCGCTTCCCGGACACGATCGAAATCAGAAAGAGGGCGAGTTTGCCACACACAAAATAGGGGTATGAAGGCTTACACTAGCCCGTCTTACAAATGGTTAAGACTTGCAACAAAAGCGGGGAGGTCGCCCGTACAAGCAGCAATAGCCCAGGCTCATTGCCGTTTCATCGGTCATCGCGGGAATACAGAATACCTGCACCGTTCCGGCCACGAACCCGGCAAGTCAAGAAAAAAGAGGACTGCGTGCGACTACGAAACAACATCCTGTGGATAGGTTGCCTGACTGCGGCGGCACAAGCCTGCGCCCTGACGTTGGGTGCCCCCCATGGCCCGGTTGTTCTCGGCACCCCTCTGGATATCCGCATCACCGTCACGCCGGACCCGGACCAGAGCCTGGCGAGCAGCTGTATCCAGGCCCACGCACTGTTTGGCGATACCCCCGCCAAGATCCGTACCGATCTGCAACCGCCCCACACGGTACGCCTGCGTTCCCTGCAAGCGGTCAATGAGCCTTTGATCACGCTGCATCTTTCCGCCAGTTGCACCGGCAAGGTTTCGCGCAGCTACACCCTGTTTGCCGATCCGCCCGAGATAGCGCCGCCTGCGCCCGCCCTGCCGACCCAATCGGCCTCGGCCAGTGCACCACGGCCCGGGGCATCGGCAACAGCGGGCACTGCCTCGGCCACACCGCCCGCCCCACGCCGCAGCC